>CAMAVF010000105.1 GCA_945861445.1 Planctomicrobium piriforme
TCCCGGGCCACGCCTTCCCCCGAGAGCGACGCCAGGGTGTTCCCGTTTGATAATCGCTGCACGCGACGAATCTGACTGTGAAAGTTCGTATCGGTCGTCTGCAACTTCAAGGTATTGAGCACTTTTCCGTCGGGAGCCACTTCCACCACTTGACAGGGGGTCGTCTCGACCACCAGCGTATTGCCGTTATCGAGACGTTGAAAACAGGCCGATTCGGGGCACGCACTGGCATAGCTCCAGATCACTTTGCCAGCTCGATCAATCTCACGCGTGCCGGTTGGTTTGCCGCCGTGGCCGTAAACGATGTGGCCGTTACTTAAGACTTGAAATTGAACGCAAAAACCGGGCGTTTTGTGCTCCCACGTCACTTCACCCTCGGGTGAGAGTTCCAGAAGCCGATGTCCCTGTGACGGATTGTAGTCGGCAATCATGACCCGATGTTTGACCGGCTCAGCTGCCGAGGCATGCAGGGGGGCAAAGGAGCAGACTCCGATGATCGTGAGCAGCGTTAGGATCATATTTGAGGACATGGCAGACTTTCCAATGGAGTGCTTCTGACGGGTAGAAGAGCCGCGGCAGCATTGCTAAGTCGAAACGCATAACAAACTGGACAGGCGAGCCGGGAGGCGTCAGCCCCCGGATTCTTGGTCGTGAGATAGGCTTCCAGCCTGTCGTCTTCCATATCGAAGGACAGTCTGGAAGCCTGTCCCAAAGAATCCCGGGGCTGACGCCGCCGGGCTCGCCTGCAGTTTTATCTCTGCACAATTACTTGTCCGTTCAGTTTACCTCGCGGCAGGAATGGCACAAGGTGTGAGAGTGAGTGTGTCGAAATACCCCTCATACCCTCACACTCCAACCTGCCCTCGACGCATCTCAGCTCCGCCACACAGGTGGCCGCAAGACAACATGCCTCCAAGAAACAGCAATCCCAGTCCGCCATAGGCCGGGAGCAGGTGCGTGGAGCTCAAGTAGCCCACGTGCCAGTGGATCAAGATGGTGGCCCCATAGGCAGCCGAACCGGCGATCATCAAGGCCCACCACAGCCAGGCGTGACCACGGCGAAACCCCCACAGGGCCGACAGCAAGACACACACTCCACACGAAATCAGCATGCCTCCAAACGTCGCTCGATCATGAGCAATCAGCGGAACCAATCGGGGGTGAGCACCAAACAACTGTTCGGCGGTCGTCTGCATGAAATCGAGATCTTCCTGGACGAAAACCTTCGAGATTCCGACCGCAGCAATCACGCATCCGGCGACGATCAGAATCGTCCCGTGAATCACAAATAACAACTGCCCCCATTGACTCAGCAACCACGCTCGATCGTTGGTCAGTTCCGGTGCGATGGGATTGGAATAGCGGGGCAGACCGCAATGCACGCCCATGATCAGCAGTTGAAACAAGACCGCCGTCACAAACGCGTGAAACGGATCAAAATAACCGAAGCCCAAAAATAAGAAGAAGCTGACAAACCCCGTGGAAGCCGAAACAAGAATCGTCCGCTGGGCCCAATGCATGCCTCGTCGCGAGCCATACAGCGACAGTGCCAGATATAAAATCCCGACCGCCAGCATGGTTCCAGCCAGGGTCACGCGATCGTGTTCCATGAAATAAATGAGTTGCGGATTGATCGCACAGATCTCATTACGCGTCAGACCTGCCATGGCCTCATCATAGGGCATGACCACGCGCGTGGTGGCAATGACCAGGGCCATCGCTCCGCCGATCAGCATCCCGATCGCGATCAAGGCCGTCCAGAACCAGGACAATTCCTCGGGAGGTAAGCGAGACTCCGGCGATTCCGGTATCCGGTATAGCAGGGCTTCATTGATTCTCTTGATCAGTCCCGGGCCCGAGAAAATCAACCCGCTGCTGACACTCACCAGGTCGCTTCCGGCATCAATCAAGTCGAGCGCCTGGCTCGGTTCGTGAACGCCGCCGTCCGCAATGATGGTGGCCTCACGCGGCAATGCAGATCGCCACCTGCGTACGGCCTGGCAAGTTTCGACATTGGCGGGCTTCCCGACACGGCGCGCGCCGTCGCTGTCGATCGTTCCGCCATCGACAGACACTCCGCCGATGACGCTCGCATGTGCCATCGAGACAATTGCGGCGACCACTTCGTCCGATATCTGCGAGGAAACGCTGACCAAAACGATGCGCGGACCTTGCATGCGAATCCGTTGCGCCAAGCGGTCGATGTGAGCGACCGATTGAGCGGGATTCACGTCCTGCAGAATATAGCCGGCGGGACGGGCGCCAAGCTGAGTCACGATCTCCTGCAATTCCTCGTCGACACCCGCCACATCGGGTCGCAGTGCCAGCCGCACAAACAAGGGAACTTGACCGGATTGATCCAGCCGCTCGATGACCATCGCGAGTGAGGGGCCAGCCTGAGGCGATTCGAAAACCAGCGTTTCGCGAGCATCGTCGCGCTGAATCGGACCGCCGCGATTGCCATCCCTGGTCATTGGCCCAATTTCCCAGAACCCGATTCCAAACTGCGCAAAAGCCGCGTTGGCTGTTAGCTGCGGGTCAACGAGCGCCCCGAGGCCAATGCGGGTCGGAAATGTCGTGCCGCTGGTCAAGTGTTGGAGCCGACGGTCCGGCCGCATATGGCCCATGAAATCGATGACGGCCGTGCCCCACGGCACGCGAGCCAGAAGGCCCATGCAGCCCAGCGTAAAATCACGTGCCCGATCTGGCGGCAGCCGGAACAGGATCGGGCGAAAAACCGTACGATACGACCAGTCGGGCATGGCGAAGCATTCTGTGTCCGGACTTGAACGACAGCCGGTGAAGTGACAGCGTTGAATCGTCAGTTTAGCAAGTTTTTTGTCACCTGCATTGGAACACGCTGCAGCAATCAAGCACAATGATCGCCATCCGCAAGCTGATCACCAAACCGCAAATTGGCCAACGTCATTAACAATCCTGCTGCGTCCCACGAGTTTGGTGCGGGCAGGCGAATGAGAAATACTGGGGGACTGGATGAAGATCTCGCGATTTGAAGTGTTTGCCATTGGCGACGGGCCAGGCGTGGATCCCGACAAGGGGGGCGTCGAGCCCCTGGCCTGCATTCGCATCCACACGGACGGTGGGCTGATCGGTTTTTCTGAAGTCTTTCGAGTCCCGCCGGGAGTCGTGAAAGCCACCGTCGGCGGCCCCGATACCCATTTCGGCCGCCTGTTGCTGGGGCAGGAAATCACGCATCCCGAACGGCTGTGGCAGCTCGTTTGGGATGCTTTCATCCACACCAACCGCCGGGGTTGGGAAATCATGATTCTGGGAGCCCTGGACGTCGCCATCTGGGACATCTACGGACAGATGCTCAATCAACCTGTGTGGCAATTACTGGGGGGCGTGCAGCGAGGACCCTTTCAAACACCTTTCGGTCAGCAAGTTGAAGTCACACCGTATTGCACGCTGGTCTCGGACGTGTGGGGCGGCGAGCCGATGTTTACGCAGCAAGTCGCGCGGGCCGAGCGGCTGGCGGAACTCGGGTATCGCGCCTTCAAGGTCGAGCCGATGTTTTCGACGCCGACAGACGTTGTCGAAATGGCGCGGCGCTTCCGCAAGACCCTGGGAACGGCACCCACGTTGATGGTCGACGTTGGCTATCTGTTCAACGACGTGCCGACAGCGGTCCGTGTCTGCCGCGAATTGGAAGAGTTCAACGTCTATTTCTTCGAGACTCCGTTTCCCGTCGACGTCCCCGATGCGTATGCGAAGCTGGCCGCCAAAACGTCCATTCCACTGGCGATGGGCGAGCATGCGGTCACGCGGTGGGAATTTCTGGACATGATGGATCGCGGCCAGGTGGCCGTCATGCAGCCCTACATGACGACCTGCGGCGGATTGACCGAAGCGAAACGGATCGTGGAGTTGGCTGTGCCGCGCGGGGCGATTGTCTGTCCGGGCAACTGGTCGACGCAAATCCTGGGCGCCGCGAGCGTGCATCTGGCTGCCTATTCGCCAATCACCCCGTTCATCGAGTTTGCTCCCGCCGAGGTATTTGATTCGCCACTGCGTCAGGAACTACAGAATGCGGGGTTCCCGGTACGCGACGGTGTGATCTCATTACCAACGCGTCCGGGGATTGGATATGAGTTGCCACGGGAGATTGAGAAGAAGTATCAACTGTCGTAAGTACAACTTGAGCTTAGTCATTGTCAGCGTTATACTTAAGGTTCGCTTGCTCAACTGTGTGCTGGCCGCCTGACAGGCTGGCGGTTTTTCTGAACTGCTTTGATACAGAACAGAGGCAGAAAGTGTCTCCCAAATTGCTGGTTCAATTGTCGATGGGAGCCGCCGGATTGGTCGCTCTGCTCACGGTCCTCGATTTAGCCATTGGCGTCCCCTTTGGCCGAGCGATGGTCTTCGACGTCATGTTCGTGATCAGCGCGGCACTGGTGTTATATCTGGGTTGGGAATCGTATCGCGAACTGAATTGACTGCGGTTGTCGCCTGACTCTCTAGTGCCAGGCGGCGGTTTGGCAGCGCGTGATCACGAGCTGAAAGAACGGGTATGCTGGCGAAACGGATCATTCCTTGTCTCGATGTCCATCAGGGACGAGTCGTCAAGGGAACCAATTTTTTGAACTTGCGCGACGCCGGAGATCCCGTCCAGATCGCCTCGAAATACGAACAAGAGGGGGCTGACGAGCTGGTGTTTCTCGATATCACCGCCAGCCATGAAGAACGGGACATCATCCTGGATGTGGTCCGCCGCACCTCGGAAGTGATCTTCATGCCGTTGACCGTGGGCGGGGGCATTCGAACTCTGGAAGATATTCGAAGATTACTGAATGCTGGCTGCGACAAGGTTTCGATCAATTCCACCAGCGTGAAGAATCCCGAGTTTGTCCGCGAAGCGGCCTTAAAATTCGGCAGCCAGTGTATCGTCGTGAATATCGATCCCAAACGGGTCCAGCGTAATGGGAAGGAAGTCTGGGAAGTTTTCATCAACGGTGGCCGGGTGCCGACTGGATTGGAAGCAGTTTCCTGGGCCAAGCGGGTTGAAGAACTGGGCGCCGGTGAAATCGTGCTGACCTGCATGGACGCCGACGGCACCAAAGACGGCTACGATCTCGAGATCACCCGCGCGGTCGCCGACGCGGTCAGTATTCCCGTGGTGGCCAGTGGTGGCGCGGGATCTCCCGAACATCTCTATCAGGCGGTGACCGCCGGCCGCGCCAGTGCCGCACTCGCCGCCAGCATTTTTCATTATGGCGAATATACGATTGCCGAAACCAAACAATACCTCGCGGAACGCGGTGTCGTGGTGCGTTTGACAGCATGACGTTCAGCGTGGTCACCAGCGACAAATAAAAGGACAGCAATCATGGGTGGTCATGGCGGCGGAGACAAGGCGGCAGCGGCCGGCGGAGCCAGCTCGATTGGCGTGGTGCGCGACTTCAAGAAGGGCCTGGAAGTCGACAAGCTATTCAAGCAAATGATCAAGGTCAACGGGTCTGACTTGCACTTGAAAGTCGGTAAGCCGGCCACCATCCGCGTGCGCGGTGACTTGACCGAAGTGAATATGCCTCCCATCACCAAGGATCAGATGGACCAGCTCCTGATGCCGATGATGGACGAACGCAACATGAACATCTTCAAGAACGAAGGTGGTGCGGACTTTTCTTACGTCGTCGAGCATGACGGCGAGCCCTGGCGGTTCCGCGTGAACTTGTTCATCCAGATGGGCAACACCGGTATGGTGTCGCGTAAGGTCGAACGGTCGATTCCCGACTTCAACGGTTTGAATCTGCCGCCGATCATGGAAAGCCTGTGCGTTTATGATCAGGGAATGGTGTTGCTCGCGGGTGTGACGGGGTCCGGAAAAAGTACGACGATTGCATCGATGTTGAACTGGGTCAATCACAACTACACGAAGCATATCCTCACCATCGAGGACCCCATCGAGTTCGTCTATACCCAGCAAAAATGCCTGATCAATCAGCGTGAAATCGGCATCGACGTCAAAGACTTCGAAATCGCGATGAAGCACGCCGTGCGTCAAGATCCCGACATCATGCTGGTGGGCGAAATGCGTGATATGGAAACATTCTCCACCGCCATGCACGCTGCCGAAACGGGCCACCTGGTGTTTGGTACGATCCACGCCTCGAACGCGCCTTCGACAATCGGCCGTATTCTCGACCTCTTCCCGCAGTCCATGCACTCGGCATTACGCAGTTCGATGGGTTTCAATATGAATGCCATCGTCGCCCAGAAGCTGCTGAAAACAATCGTCGACAAGCCCAAGCGTGTGCCGATCATCGAAGTCATGATCATGAACGCCACGATGCGCAAGCTGATCCTCGAGCACAAGGACGAAAAGCTGCCGGACGCCATGCGCATCGGCAAGGATGACGGCATGCAGTTGTTCAACGACAGCCTGTACGGTTTCATCCAGAGAGAATACATCAGCCGGGCCGACGCCTTCGAAATCTCGCCGAACATCGAACAGCTCAAGATGATGCTGAAGGGCATCGACGTGAAGGGCCCCGGTATTCTGTAAGGGGCGTTATTCTGCCTCTATACCTTTGATATTATCTTTATCTCGCCTTGGACTCCTCAGCGGTGGATGACTCGTAATAGAATTATCTCATTCATGCGCGGCATGCTTTTGATTTGATCAAATTGACGTTTTGCCAAGGAGCAGACGGATGGCGGATCCTCAACGGGCTGCTGGCGATGAACGGCCCATCGCCATGCCGTCCGAGCTTTCGCCGCAGACGCACCCGCCAGGGCAGCCGGGTGAACCGACGTCCGTCAGCCCTTCCAAGCCGGTGCCAATCCCCGAAGCGGACCTGGTGCTGGGGAGCACCCTGGGCCCGTATCGACTGCTGGCAAAGCTGGGCGAAGGTGGCATGGGTGCCGTGTACAAGGCCCAGCACACCAAGCTCGACAAGGTGGTCGCGATCAAGGTGCTGCCGGCCCACCTGACGCGCCAGGCATCGTCCATTGCCCGTTTCGAGCGTGAGATGAAGGCGGTCGGCAAGATTGATCACCCCCACATCGTGCGCGCGATGGATGCCGGCGAAGTCAACGGCATGCACTACCTGGCGATGGAGTACGTTGAGGGCACCGACCTTTTGCAACTGGTGAAGGACCGTGGTCCGCTGTCGGTCGTGCAGGTGTGCCGGGCGATCAGGCAAACCGCCCTGGCCCTGGCCGCGGCTCATGGCGTGGGGCTGGTTCATCGCGACATCAAGCCGGCCAATCTGCTGCTGACCAAGACCGGACAGATCAAACTCCTCGATCTGGGTCTGGCCCTGTTGGGAGACGAAGTCGGAAATTCGACGGAGCTCACGGCCGCTGGCCAAATCTTCGGCACCGCGGACTTCATGGCTCCCGAGCAATGGGAAGACGCCCACGCCGCCGACGCACGCACCGATTTGTACGCGCTCGGCTGCACGATGTACTACCTGCTGGTGGGGCATACGCCCTATGGGACCGACAGGTATCGGACAACCGTCAGTAAGATGAAGGCCCACGTCACCGATCCCATTCCGGAGTTCCCCGCGACCGTCTCGGAGCTGCCTGACGGCGTGAGAGCCATCTATCGCCGACTCATGGCCAAATCGCCTACCGACCGATTTCAAACGGCCACTGAGCTGGCGGAAGCCCTCACTCCGTTCAGTTCCTTGAAAGGTGGCAGTCGGGTGTCGGCGTCTGGAGCGTCGGCCGCATCGTCTTCCAAAATCCAAATCGCGACAGACACCGGCAGCGGCGCAGCGAGTGAAACGGTCAACCAGGCCAGACCGCCCGCAGTCATTCCGGCACCCGCAACGCCACCGCGACGCGACACACCGACGACGGCCCTGCCTATCAGCGTCTCGCCACGCATCACGGTGCCGACCAAGTCGCCGTCGCGCGGAGCCCCCCCGAGCTGGTTCAATCGCAAGTTCCAACTGGCGGCCGGGGGCGCCGCGTTCCTGCTGGTGTGCGGCGTGATCATCATTACGATCACCAGCAGTAATGGGACGCAGACGAAGATTGAAGTCCCCGATTCGTCCACCATCGCAATCAAGAAGAAGAGCAAACGCAGTTCCGTCGCGACCGCCAAGTCCGCCACGGCCGGCTGGTATGGCTGGCCCGCCGACGCTCCGCAGCCCGCGGTGGCGCCGTTTTCTGCCGAGCAAGCCCAGCAGCATCAGGCAGCCTGGGCAAAGTACCTCCAAGTGCCTGTCGAATATGCCAATCGCATCGGCATGAAGTTCCGTCTCATCCCGCCGGGTGAGTTCACGATGGGCAGCACTCCGGAAGAAATCGAAGCCGCTCTGAAGTTCTTCAGCGCCGAAGGGTTCAATCATTGGACGGACTGTATCAAGAGCGAAGGCCCACCGCACAAGGTGACTCTCACGCAGCCGATCTACCTTGGGACGCATGAAGTCACACAAGCCGAATATGAAAAGGTGATCGGAACGAATCCGTCTCACTTTGTCAAAACCGGAACCGGAAAAGAGTCGGTTGTCGGCATGGAGACGGCCAACCACCCGGTTGAATCGGTCACTTGGAACGAAGGGGCCGAATTCTGTGCGAAGCTAAGCCAGCAGGAAGGACTGAAACCGTTCTACTTCCGTTCGGGCGAGACGGTCACACCGCTGGACGGCACCGGATATCGCCTGCCCACATCCGCGGAATGGGAAATGAGTTGCCGCGCGGGAGCGACGACCAAATTCTGGAACGGCGATCAGGAAGAAAACTTGTTGCCGGTCGCGTGGTTCAACACGAATTCTGGCACCCGGACGCATGCGGTGGGGGAACTGAAAGCCAATCCGTTCGGGCTCTATGACATTCACGGCAATGTCTGGGAGTGGGTACAGGATGGGTGGGAACCGACCTACTACGAACAGTTTAAAGGGAAACGCGCTGTCGACCCCACTGGCCCACCGTCTGCTGAGCTCAAGCGTCTCGTTCGGGGTGGCGGCTGGGACTTCAATGCGTTCGCCTGCCGCGCATCAGATCGCTCGGCCCACCCCGCTGTTGAGCGAGTCGTGCATGTGGGCTTTCGGGTGTGTTTGCCAGTGGCTGCCGTGCGCCAGGCGTTGAAGTCAACGGGCCCGGCGATGCCCACGCCAGCGGCGACGGCACCAGAGACTGCCAACGATCCAATCGACTATGCGGCCGAGCGGAAGGCGGCCGAGTGGCTCGCGAAAGTGATGACAGTGGGATATGTCACTTTGCTGAAAGAAGATGGCAGCATTGTGGGTCTGAATCCGGAAAATCGCGCGTTACCTGCAGAAAACTTTGTCGTGCAGTTGATCTGGATACCGGGCTCTGGCGTTGACGACGCGGGAATGGCCAATCTCGCAGGTTGTCGGCGTCTCTTGGTCTGTGAGATCGGCGTTCATCCGTCGCTGACCACGGCGGGACTCAAGAATCTTCAGCAATGCCGCACTCTGAAAGAATTGTTGATCGGATATACCGAGGTCGACGACGGCGTGTTTGAGCTGCTTTCGTCGTGGCCGAAGCTGGAGCGTCTGGAAATCAATGGTACCAAAGTGAGCGACGCGGGCGTCGCGAAGATGCCCGACTGTCCGCAACTCCTGTCACTGCGAATGGCGGGGACACAGGTCACGGACGTAGGGCTTACCGAACTGGTTCGGCATTGCCCCAATCTACGCAGTCTGGGAATACAAATTGAAGGCGGTCCTCGTACCTGCTTGCCACTCGCGAAATTGACGCAGCTCAAAGAACTGCACTGCAGCGGTGACCAGGTGACGGAAGCAGGAATCGCGGTGTTGAAAAACCTTCCCGAGTTGGAAGCGGTCCACCTGCATTCTCCCACGACCGACGAAGCCGTGGCGCGTGTTTGCAGTTTGGGCTCCAGGCTGAAGCTCTTCCAGATCTTCTCCTGGGCGAGTTGGGATACGGGTGTCTCCGAGGCCGCCTATCAATCGCTTGAGCAACTCACCGATTTACGAGAGATTCTCCTTACGGGCCATGCCGGTTCGCCCCCGGACAGTGCGTTGGCGAAATTCGCGGCACGGCCGCAATTGACGACGTTGCACATTGGCTTCGATGAACCCGTTCGACGTTATACCGCGGCCGGAGTCGCAAAATTTCGCGAGCTTCGGCCCGATGTGCGTCTTATTGTTGACGGCAAGGACTATTCACAGACTCCTGGCAGTACCACCCCCACTCCGGCCGTTCCCCTCAAAACGGCAGACAATTCGCCTAAGATTCCACTGCAGCCCAACGTCAAGAGTGGCGAGATGGCGAAGAAGCCGGCTTCCCCTGCCGTCGCGAGCCTGACGCCGAACAAGAACGCGCCGGTCAAGCCGCCTGCGAACCCAACGAGTTCCGCGCTGACCTACTCGAAGGACAATTTCAAACCGAAGCCGGGTGCCCCCATCAGTCCGCGCGCCATGGTGTGGAGTCCCGCGCCGATCCGCGATCTCGCCAGTTGGTCGATCGAAGTCGCCGGGCATCTGGGTGGTGCGTCGAGTCTGGCAGTCAGTCCGGACGGCAAGTTTGCCGCGACAGTCTCGTCCGGTGACGACTCGATCCGCATTTGGAACCTGGATGCCGCCGCTCAACCCCCGACGATCACCCTGGATCGCGTTCTGCTGGGAGAAAGCGGTGGGGTGTGGGATGTGGCCTGGTCACCCAACGGGCAGGCCCTGGCCGTGACCTCGCATCACGGTCACAACGTCACGGTCTACGATGCGATCAGCGGCCAGAAACTCAAGGCCTATAGCCTCGGTGAAGGAGGGGGCCGCAGCGTGCAGTGGTCACCCGATGGCCGCTGGATTTCGGCCCCCCACTATGCGTCCCTCGTGATCATTGATGCCGTGTCTGGTATCGCAGTTCGTGCGAAAAACGGGTTCCCTGCCATGGCAGGCAGTTGGGCTCCGGACGGACGCCAACTGGCGACGGCCGATGAAGGTGGGATGCTGAAGATTTGGAATCCCATCAAGGTGGAACAGACCGCCGAGATCGTCGCCATCACCAGTGCGCTGAATGGTGGCGTGGCCTGGTCGCCTGACGGTCGCTGGATTGCCACTGGCGCCGTCGATGGGCATGTGAAAATCTGGGATTCCGGCACGCGACGCATGGTGAAGGATCTCACCGGGGAACAACCTGAAATCTACTCCGTTGCTTGGGAACCCCTGCCCGCACCGGGTGACAAAAAGCATCCGAATTGGCCGCGGCTGATGTCGACTGGGTCGGCACGCGCCGTGATCTGGGACGCGGTAAAAGGCGAGAAACTAGTGAGTATGGACTTGCGTGGGCACTGCTTGAAGGCGGCCTGGACTCCGGACGGCAAACGCGTGATTGGCTATCGCTACGATCGCCCCGTGATGCACGATGCTGAATCGGGACAGCTGTTGGCAGAAGCCAGTACGAATGGGCTGGCCAACATTCAAGGCGCGTCGTCGCACGTCACCAGCGATGGCAAGATTCTCCGCGTGCTCAATGGCGCGGAATTGCTGATTTTTAACGGTGAGCTTGGCGAATACGTCAAACGGATTGGCAATGTTCCGACCACGACTCTCGCCCCCTCCCCCAAGGATGACTGGATCGCGATCTACGATCCAAATAGGGAGCAGGATCAATTGGTCCTGATCGATACCGCGACCTACGAGCAACGTCGTCCGCTGAAGGGTCATGTGGGAAATGTGACGGCGGTCAATTGGGCTCCGGATGGTAAGTTCCTGGCCTCGGCCGGCGTGGATGGCGTGGTTCGCATCTGGAAAGCCGCGTCGGGAGAGACAACGCTGGAACTCAAGCATGACCGGCCGCTACGGAATGTGGTCTGGTCGCCCAACAACAAGACGGTGGCCACGTGTGCCGAAGATGATGTGATCCGCCTGTGGAGCACCGAAACGGGCAAGGAAACCAAACGGTTTGAACCGCTAGTGTCGCCTTCCGCCTGGGGCGGGACGGGCATCGCCTGGGCTCCCGTGGGAGACTTGATTGCGATTGCTCCCCGCGATGCTCAAGCTCGAGTGCTCGACGTCAAAAGTGGCAAATTCAGTGAGCCATTCGTCGCCTTTTTAGGGTCCATGCAATCGGTCGCCTGGTCGACTGATGGTAAGCAACTGTTGGTTTCGAATGGCAATGAAATCGGCTATCGCGCCGTCAACGCGAAGTCCAGTCAGCTCGTGTATGGCCACGGTCTGCCCATGCATTGGCTCAACGACAAACGCCGCGTGCTGACTGGTCAAGGCGGTGCCCACCCCCTGCAGGCCGTTGATACCAAGCGAGGATCTCGCCTGGGTGTGCTCTACCCCAGCCTGATCGATGGTGGCTGGCTGTGCATCGGTCCCGACGGCCATTACCGCGGCAGCGAAGGGATCGAGCAGCATTTGGTCTATGTCGCCCTGCACAAAGACGGCTCACAAACGACGCACTCAGCCGCTGATTTCCGCGAACAGTTCAGCTGGAAGAACGACCCCGAACAGGCCACTCTCCTCAAGGCGAATAGCAAATAGAGAACCGGCGACGGAGCGATCACTCGGCCGGTGCCTTGACCGGCATGCCGATGATCAAGCCCGCGTAACGCGCGTTGGTCACTCGGATCGGGGGCGGTGCGTGGCATTTCAGGCAGGAGTCAAACAACGCAATGGGGGCCGCGCGACGGTAAACACCGTTCTCGACACGTTCAAATTCCTGGCTGCCGGAACTCAGGATACGTACGGCATCCTTTTCAAAGGCGTCCTCGGGCTCATGCTCGAGGCTCATCGCTTGCGTATTCACGGCAATCCAGCGCGCGGTCACCTTCGATCGCCGTGTCACTCTGGCAAACACATCTTCCATCGCCCGTGAGGGAATCGGGACACCGGCATTCTCCTTGAAATACCGAGAATGAATGGTCCGCAACGTCGCTTCGTAGATGTCGTGCAGCATTTTGGCCCGCTCACGGGCTTCGCTCACCGAAACGACGTTTGCGGCGTCAGCAGCGATGGTCGCCTGCATGGGCTGTCCTTTGGCAGGAACCTGCGTGACGGGACCAGCCGGTTCCTGCGTCACGGCGTGCGGCACCTGGCTCAAGGCGGCACAGGCCCCGATCACGCAAAGGCTAATCCAGATTGGCGGTTTCGAGTTCATCGGGAACCATTTTGGTTGGGGCGGGAATCTGTGCCGTCAATCACGATGACGCGATAGGCCTTCAGGCCCTTAAAATGCGAGGACTCGCCTGCGCCAACAACCGCTGTAAACATTCGGCCGAGGCCCGCGGGTGGCCCAGGTTGCTGTGCAACTTGGGTCTACAAGAGGCACGTTCGGCAACTCGGACTACCCCGCCAGTTTACCCGCAATTCTATCGAAGGCGTCCGGTAAACCCAAGTTGCAAGCAACATGGGCCACCCTGCGAAGTGAACCTGATGACTGCAAACGCTTACCCATACAGAAAGTATGCTCCAAAGCCGCAAACTCAATAAAAGTGACGCTTTGAACTCATTCTTTGCCGGATAACAACCATCCGGCTCGCGCCGGACGCTCGCCTGCGTAGAGCCGAGAACACATCAAGCGGCGTTGATGAATTCTTTGCCATCACTTAAGCTTGTCCAAGCAACAGGCGTCCGAAGGATTCATCCGCCGATCAGCAAAGGAACTGGCCCTCCCCAAAGGCCCGAATACCATGCAGCACTCTTCACAACTCAACCGTCGCCAATGGTTGGCAGCCACTGCCGGAACCGCGTCGTTAGCCGCGTTCACTGGGCTGCGCGACGTTCATGCGGCACGGACGCCTCAATTACGTGTCGCTGCGATCTTGACCGAATTTACCTATCGCAGCCATGCCCATGTGATCCTCGAAAACTTTTTGAAGCCGTACTACTTCAACGGTCAGATCACGGATCCCGGGATGAATGTGGTCGGCATTTATGTCGATCAGTTTCCCAAAGGCCGCGACATGGCGCGCGATGTCGCCAGGCAGTTTCAGATTCCCATCTTTCCGACGATTGCCGAGGCCCTGCAGGTGGGGGGCAAAGAGTTGGCCGTGGATGGAGTGTTGTCGATCGGGGAACACGGCAATTATCCTGATAATGAGCGCGGGGTGAAGATGTACCCCCGCAAGCGCTTCTTCGATGAAATCGTCAGCGTCTTTCGGAAGTCTGGTCGCGTTGTCCCCCTCTTTAACGACAAGCACTTGTCGTATCGCTGGGACTGGTCGGCTGAGATGATGGACGTTGCGCGCGAACTGAAAATCCCGTTTATGGCGGGCAGTTCGGTGCCGCTCGCTCAGCGACAGCCGGCAGTGGAGATCCCGGCGGGCAGCGTGATTGAAGAGGCTGTCGCCGTGCATGGCGGACCGATTGAAATCTATGACTTCCACGGGTTGGAGCTGCTGCAATCGATGGTCGAAGCGCGCCGCGGTGGTGAGACGGGGGTCGCGGAAATTCAGTTGATTACCGGTGACGCCGTCTGGCAGGCGGCCGTGGATGGGTTGTGGTCATTGCCGCTGGCCGAGGCGGCGATGTGGTCCAATGGCCAGAAACCGACCGGTCCCCTGCGAGATTTCATCGAACCCAAGGACGGCAAGAAACACCCGGTGCATGCCATCCTGATCAAGTACCGCGATGGGCTGCGCGGGACCGTGTTGCGCATTGGCGATGATCACGCACGCTGGAAATTTGCCTGTCGCCTCGCCGGGAAACCTGAGCCCCTGGCGACGAGCTTCTATAACGGGCCCTGGCAGAATCGCAATCTTTTCAAAGCCCTCTCGCACGCCATTCAATGCCATATTCGCGACAAACGTGCGCCGTATCCGGTCGAACGGACGCACCTCGTGACCGGCATGCTGGCCGCCGCGATGGAGTCGAACTTCGAGAAGCATCGAAAGGTATCAACGCCCCATCTCGAGATCGCCTATCAGCCACGCGACTATCGAGCCATGCGTGAGATGGGTGCGACCTGGAAGATCATTACCGAAGACCTGCCGCAACCCCCAGGCATTGATCCCGGCGGTCCGGCGGCCCCACGTTAAGCTATCGGCAGAACCACCGGATCTCGTGCTGGCCTGGGGACCGAGACGACTGCAACGTATACGGATCATAGACCAACTTGGCGACATGTCCGTCGGTTCGTGCGACCAGCCAGGCGTAGTCCCAGTTGCCCGTTGAGTAGCGCAGCGGGATGGCCGGGCGGACGCGGGCGAGCGGGTGCGAACTGGCGATCATCAGCCCTTGCTGCGTGTAGAGATAGCACGATCCTGCCTGGATAAAGACGTCGTGCTGTAACGCGGGTTGATCTGCCGGGATCAGGTCCGCACAGAGTCCGCTGATGCCGATTTTCCACTCGACACCGCGGGCAAATGCTTCAGCAACCGCAGCGCGCGATCCCGATATGACTTCACCATTGGCGTCGTGGTGCAGCATTAATTTCCAGTCTTCGCGAACATAGTACCGCAGGACCTCGAAGTCATAAATAAAATTGCTGGAAGGGGCATTGGAACCGGCGTCCCAACTGTCAATCTCGTGATACTTGGGCATGTCCGAATGATCTGCCACCGCCGCGGGTCCGCGGGTACCGGCCGGGGGCGGGCCGTTCAAATGCGGGCGCGCGATGGCCTGCTCGCCATTCTCGTTGTACATGAACAACGACAGTGACGGCCGAGGACCGAACGCGTCGGGCAAATCCACGGGCTGCCGCAGGGTCAAGATGCCTCCGCACCAGCGACCGTCGATCAGGTAGGTCACCCGCATGTCCATCGTTTCCTGGATCAGATCATGATTGCTCGACTTGGTATCGATGTGTTCGTTATGGACAAACTCGGAGTAGATCCGCAGATCGGCACCGTGTTGGATGGCGTCGCGCAGAGCCTGCGGATTGCCGCCGATGATATTCCGCTGAGCATCCAGAGTGAGGACGTTGTTCCAGCTGTTGACAGGCGAGACTGGGGACATGTGAGGGATCCATTGTGATTCGATTGGTTGATTGATGTATCCCGGTGCCGCTCATTGGAATGAGCCGCGACAGGCAACACCGTCAGGTTTGTGTACCGGAATCTCGTAAGAGTTCCGCCAATTGCCGACCTACATTGTAAGTCCGTGAACATCGCTACTGCTGGGACACACGTGAGAATTCTCACGAATTCTGCTACATCAAAATCATTCATGGCGTTGCTCGGCAGAGGTATTCTGATAAATGTGTCATCGGTTCCGCCACTGTGACGGCAATCTTTCTGGGGAAGCTGAAACGAGTCTGCGGCAGCGCGCAGAAAATCAACACGTGGTAGCCGCACTCGCCAGAGTGCGGGCGATCAATACAACAGCCCGGGTTCTGGCGAACCCAGCTACAAACGCGTAGGATTTGCTATGCCGGAGGAAGGCCGTCCGACGTTTGGGACGTCGAAGTTTGCGGGCAACTTTGAGGGGTCGCCATGTTTCGATCAAAACAAATCGATCTGTGTTGCTGGCTGGTTCTGATTCTATTTTCCAGAGCTACCTACGGTGCGGAACCGGATGCCGAACTGGTCACCGCCCTACGAGTTTTACCGTCTAATGTCCTAACGGCAGCCGAGCGGAAATCGGCGATGAACATGGTTCCCAACGACATTGGCCGTCGACTGACAGCCGCCAATCAGAAGTCGACTGCAGACTGGAAGCAACTGCATTCGCGACAGGACTGGCAACGCTATCGGGATGAAAAACTACAGGCCCTGCGCGATTCGCTCCACCTGCCGGCAGATCTTGCCGCTCCGCCATCGATTCAGGTCAGCCGCAGCGTTGCCGGGGAGGGGTTCACGATAGATAACATCTACTTTGAGAGCCGGCCCCATTTCCTCGTGACCGGCAATCTGTATCGTCCCGCGAAGCCGCTGGCCAAAATGCCCGGGATCTTAATTTGCCACAGTCACCATCATCCGAAGACAGAACATGAACTGCAGACGATGGGCATGACGTGGGCCCGGGCAGGTTGCCTGGTCCTGGTGATCGATCAACTGGGACATGGGGAACGACGCCAGCACCCATTTCGAACGGCCAGCGATTATCCAGCCCCCTTCAAGGCCAGTCGGCAGGACTATTTCTTTCGTTATGATCTCGCCCTGCAGTTGGCTCTGACTGGGGAAAGTCTGATGGGCTGGATGGTTTGGGACTTGCGATGTGCCGTTGATGTCCTGCTGTCTCAGCCGGGGATCGATGCTCAGCGGATCATCCTGTTGGGAGCGGTGGCGGGCGGCGGTGATCCGGCAGCCGTGGCCGGAGCTCTCGATTCACGCATCGCCGCGGTCGTGCCGTTCAATTTTGGTGGCCCGCAGCCGGAAACTCGCTATCCGCTGCCGGACGATGCGGAAGACTGGTTCGAATACTCGGGTAGCGGCAGTTGGGAATCGACGCGAAATCTGGCCCAGTCGGCCAGCGGTGGCTTTCTGCCGTGGGTGATCGTGGGGAGCATTGCCCCGCGACGACTAGTGTACGGGCATGAATTCGACTGGGATCGAGAACGCGATCCCGTCTGGAAACGCTTGAAGCAGATCTACCAGTGGGAGGAAGCTCCAGCGAACCTGGCATTGACACTGGGAAGCGGTTCAGTCCGCGGTCAAGGTCCCGAGGCGACGCATTGCAACAATATCGGGGCGGTGCATCGCAAACTCATTCATGCGGCCTGGCGACGTTGGTTCAACATCGACCTCGCTGACGATGCGGAATATGACCATCCCTTGCCCCCGGAACAACTCTGGGCACTCAGTCCGACAATCCGAGTACGCCTGCATCCCCGCAGTGCTCTTGATGTTGCCCTGAAATCCGCGTTGGAACGCCGGGATCGACTCCTTCAACAACTGCTGTCGCAGGTCGCCAGCGAGCGGCTCAAACAACTGCAAGAGAGTTGGAAGAACAAGCTTGGTCACATCGATCCCAGCCGCGAGAAAGGCACTTTCGTTGCGCAACCTGCGGTCAAAGTCCATGCCGAAATCGACATGGTGCGCGGTGTCCTGCAAGCTGAACCGGGCATTGACATCCCCGTCCTCATCCTGACCCCTGTGAAGGATCAACCAGCACCGGTCGTCGTTGGTCTCTCTCAGGATGGTAAGGACCGCTTCCTCAAAGAAAGCGCCGTCGAGATCGCGGAACTGCTGTCGCGTGGAATTGCCGTCTGCTTGCCGGATGTGCGGGGCACGGGCGAGACTGCTTTGGAAGATCGCAGCCACGGCCGGTCGAGTGACGCGACCGCCTATTCCTCCAGCGAACTGATGCTGGGCGGCACGCTGCTCGGTGCCAGACTGCGCGATCTACGAAACGTCATCAAATACCTGCGGACCGATCCACGAATTACAGGTCAGCGAATTGCCATTTGGGGTGACTCGTTTGCCGCTGCCAATCCTCACGAATTGGAGTACTCCGTGCCGCAGGGCATCGATAATCCTGCCACCTCGATCGAGCCCCTGGGGGGGCTGCTGGCGATCTTCACCGCGCTCTATGAAGACGACATTCGCGCGGTCGCCGTGCATCATGGTCTCACTTCGTTCACGTCGGTCATCACCGGACCGCGGACGTACTTGCCCCACGACATGTTGGTCCCGGACGCTATCGGCCAGGGAGAGATCACCGCGCTGCTGATCGGGATTGCTCCCACGCCACTCAGAATGTGGCACTGTCGGACCGGACTGAATCGGCCCGAGTTCGATGATGTGCTGCCGCCGGCTTACACGCAAGTCATTCACGCCTACCGCCTCGCCAATCACTTACCTCGATTGCAACTGGGCGAACAACCCCAGCAACCACTTTCGGAATGGTTCGCGGAACATCTTCAGAAATGAAGGAGCTGGATGATACTTCGCGCGGCAAGGAATGAGGTCTTGGCGAGGCGTTGGTTTTTTGGGATGATGGGTGTTGGTGTCTGATGGGGAATGGGCAGGATGAGTGAGGGGTCAAGGATG
>CAMAVF010000106.1 GCA_945861445.1 Planctomicrobium piriforme
AGCGAGGGGAGATTTCCCGGCCAGTTCCTTCAGCGATTCCAGATCCTCACGCTGCGCGCCCAGGTCCCAGTCAATCGCCGGTTGCTTGAGAATCTGTGCGAGTTCTTGATCGAGGAGATCCAAGTCTTCGCGAATGGTCTGCTCCTGGCTCTGGCCCAGCGACGGGGCAATCGCCGCGCCTTCGGGCAAATCGTCAAATGGATCGGAAGTTTCGGGTTTGCGACCTGGGGCATGCCCGAATTTGGGCGCGTTACTGGCCACCGCTACTCCATCTGTGACATAGGCCGGACCCGCAGCAGGAGTCGAGGCACGTGGCTTGGTGGGACCGGCAACTTTGATTTGCGGATCGTCCACGGCCTGAGCCCCGGACGATTCCGGAACATGCTTGAATTGACTGCCGGCGACTTTGTTGAGGACCTTAGGAGTGCCATCCGGATTTAGCTCAACGAGATGGCTGCCTTTGATCCAGCGAAATTCACCCCGCGGCGGCTTGATCTGCAACCATTGATCTTTGCCTTTGTCGGAATCGAGGGTCTGTTCGCCGAGGATTTCAACGGTATCTCCGCTGTTCAGCCGCACCTGCTCGACATCACGCTGTGTGCTCTGGAACGCACCGACGCGGACGACAACGCCATTTTCCCTGACAGTGCCCTGTATTCCATTACGCTGGACGTAGCGGCTGAGAATCCAACTGTAGCTGCCGGGGGGAGGCTTGATCATGAACCAGCCGCCGGGATCTTTGCGTAAGACGTGGACCTTGTCGCCATCCTTCAACTTCATCGTCGGATAGTGTTTTTCCTGTCCGGGACCGCTGCGAACGTAGATGTCCTCACCGCCTGTCGATCGCACTGCGGCATCAAACGGCTGTATGGGGGCCGCTTGCGCGACCGTACCGATTGCGCAGACGGTTAGAATCATCAGAATTAAGCGATGGTATGACATGAGGCGTACCTCCTGCAGGGGCTGGCAATGGGAGGTGAAAAGTGGATCGGGGCAGGTGACAGTTGCGAATGACCGCAAATGACGGCCGTGACCAGTCAGGCATGCGGTTCAAGCATACTTGAAAGTCTGTGTTGTGGGAGTAGCGGTGGAATGTGTCTGAAGACGAGAGTTTGGCAAGGAAGCGGATTGGTATCGGAAGACATCATTTTTCACAAGAGCAAGTTGGAGACGATAAGTTGGGGCATTTGTCCTTGGTCCTTAGTCCTTGGCTATGCGTCCTTTTAGACATTCGTCATTAGACATTAGTCATTCTGTTCGTCATTCCAAGCTCCCTTGTTGTTGGCATCAAGTACCGATTCCGCATAGACTTAGACTCGGAGACGAGTTGTTTCGGTAAGAAGGTCTGCCGCCATGGGAACTCGAACGCTGGTCATTGCCACCTGGCCCGTCATTGCGACCAGCCTGTTGTTGCTGGCGCTGGGCGTGCTGGCTGCGTGGTGGGTCGATAAGACTCAAAGCGATAATTCGCTGCTGATTGCGCAAGAGGTGCATGGCGTCGTTGCGGCTCAGGACCTCTATACCAAGATGCGCGAATTCCGGCGCAATCTGGATCTCTTTCTGCGGTTGGGGAGCCATGATGAATTCGAAAAGATTCAGTTGCAACGGGCTGGAACCCAGCAATTGCTCAGTGAAGCCAAACAGTCGGCACGCACGCCGACCGAGCAGGAATTGATTGAAGTCGTCGAACGGGGCTACATCCATTTCTATGAAGAGTATCAACGCATCAAGGCGGCCCAGCCGAAGGTGGATCAGAAACAGGCGTTATCCAATCTGGTCGACCAGATTCTGACCAAGGAAGTCCTGGAGCCGGCGCAAAAATGTGTGGACTACAATCGGCAGGTGATCGAGACCTCGAATCTGGCCCTGAAGCAAACGGCCAAACGCATTCGGATTGGCTTCATTCTCCTGGGGACCTGCGGATCTCTGGCGGGCTTGGCCCTGGGCATCGGCGTGGCGTTGAACTTGCGTAAGACCATGGTCAAGTTGCATGTCTCGGTCCAGGGAGTTGCCGGACGGCTGACGGAAGTCCTGGGACCCGTGACGCTGTCCGAAGGAACGACCATGCACGAATTGCAACTCAGTCTGCAGGCCATGGAACAGCATATTGCCGATGTCGTGGAACGTCTGCAGCGTCAAGACCTGGAGATTCTCCGTCGCGAGCAACTGGCCTCGCTGGGACAGATGGCGGCCGGGTTGGCTCATGAGCTGCGCAATCCCTTGATGCCCATGAAAATGCTGGTGCAGGCCGCAGTTCAGAAGGGAGACGACGGCCCGGGTCTACGCGGTCGCAGCCTGGCGGTGATGAGTGAAGAAATCAGCCGCATGGAGACTTCGCTGCAAGCTTTCCTGGACTTTGCCCGTCCACCGCAACTGGAGAAAACTGTCTTCGATATGCGGACCATGTGCATTCAGACATTGGAACTCGTTTCCGCACGGGCGGCAGCCCAGGAAGTCAAGGTGTCGCATCGGTTCCCCGAATACCCAGTACGCGTCTACGCCGATGCCGGGCAGTTTCGGCAGGTGTTGTTGAATCTGGTCCTGAATTCGCTGGATGCGCTGCCGAACGGTGGCAAGATCGATATCCGCATTGAAACTCGGGAAGACGACCAGGCGGGTGGCCGCTTGACGCCGGATGCCGTGCGGTTGGCGGAATTTCCGATTCCCCCAACCGGGTTGCGCCCGTTGCCACAGATTCAGCCATCGGAAAACCCACTGGCCAGCCACAGTCTGGGCCAGGCGCAGCGCATCGGAATGGTGGAAGCTGGCTGGTGTCTCGTGACGATTCGCGATACAGGAACCGGCATGCCCCCAGAAATCGTGGAACGCATCTTCGAGCCCTTTGTGACGACCAAGGAAACGGGGCATGGACTGGGGCTGTCGACCTGCCGCCGAGTCGTTCAGGCACACGGTGGAACGATCACGGCCGCGAATCGCCTTGAAGGAGGTGCGGTTTTTTCCTTTCGGCTGCGGATGGTTCGGGAAGAAATGCCAAGCGTCATGTCGCTGCCCTGAACGGCGGCCGGATCGAATTAATTCTCATCCCCTGACTTCCACTACTCCACGCTCGTGAGTTGCTGCTATGCCGACGCTGCTAGTCATCGACGATGAACCCAATATCGCCTATTCGGTCGAAGCGTGTCTCGCTTCGGACACGTTGCAGGTCATTTCGGCGACCACGGCCAAAAAGGGAATTCAGATGGTGCGGGACCAGAAGCCCGATGCCATCTTGTGCGATGTCCGTTTACCCGACATGTCCGGATTGGATGCGTACCAGGAGATCAAACGCATCGATCCCCGCGTGCCGGTCATCATCATTACAGCCTACGCCCGTACCGAAACCGCGATTGAAGCCATGCGGACCGGGGCCTTCGAGTATCTATTGAAGCCGGTCGATTTCAATCGACTGCAGGAAGTCATCGAGAAGGCGCTGGAGATGAGTCGGTTGAACCGCATCCCGGCCGTCATGGGTTCCGAGCCCGCGGATCTGTCGGCAGATCACATCGTCGGGAATTCGCTGGCCATGCAGGATGTCTATAAGGCGATTGGCCGGCTGGCGACGCAACAGGTCCCGGTATTGATCCTGGGTGAAAGCGGCACGGGCAAGGAACTGGTGGCCCGTGCCATTTATCACTACAGCCAGCGCGGCACGAAGCCGTTCCTGGCCATCAACTGCGCGGCACTGACCGAAACATTGCTGGAGAGCGAACTGTTCGGGCACGAAAAAGGGGCATTTACCGGAGCCGATCAACGGCGCATCGGCAAGTTCGAACAGGTTAACGGAGGGACGATTTTCCTGGACGAAATCGGTGACATGAGCCCCGCGACGCAGGCCAAAGCGTTACGTCTGTTGCAACAACAACAGTTCGAGCGCGTCGGGGGTAATCAAACGGTGGAGACCGACGTCCGCATCATCACGGCCACGAATCGCGATCTGGCGACCTTGGTCGAAGAGGGCAAGTATCGACGCGATTTGTTTTATCGCCTCAATGGATTCACGATTCATTTGCCTTCATTGCGCGACCGGTTGGAAGACATTCCGCTGCTGGCCGAACATTTCATTCAGCTCTACAACCGCGACCTGCGCAAGAACGTCCGGGCGTTGACTCCCGAGACACTGGCCTGCCTGCGACAGCACACGTGGCCGGGAAATGTCCGCGAATTCCAGAGCGCCATCAAATTCGCGATGGTGCAAACCACCGGCGAAATCCTCACACCCGACTGCCTGCCTGATTCGTGTCGCCCCGGCGCGACGCCGCACGCGCGAACTTCACCCGGACAGGATTTGACAAACCGCCTGGATGTTCTGGAACTGGCACAAACTTTGCTGAATGGTGAGGAGAACGATATCTACGACAAGATCAGTCATGCCGTTGATCGCGTGGTCCTGGAAGAAGTGCTGAAGCATTTGAATCACAACCAGCAGAAAGCCGCCGAACGGCTGGGAATTTCGCGGATGACCTTGCGGTCTAAGTTGCGCGCACTGGGATTGATCTCTGACAAGGTGGTGGCCAATGATACAATTGAGCCCGGTGACAAGGCTGGGAAATAGGTTTTGGTTGATGGGACTTATGGAAGTCCATTCCGTCATCGCTTCTTGAATGCATTGGTCCCGTCACGTGCGTGGACCGTTTGAAAACTTTCCCTGCTCCAATGGGGCCATTGGCTATCGGGACTTTAAGTTCTTGATCCTGGATGAGGGGATTGCCATGGAATCTTTGGTGCTGTCGCTGATGGAAGTCGTCCAGGAGTTGCTTCGCGACACACGCGGCGCGCTGCTTGGATTGGCGCTGGTGGTCGTGAGTATACTCGGTCTGTTGATCGGCCGGAGACTAGCACGTGACATGTTCAACGTGGCCGCCCCCGACGCCGAACCAGCCGAGCCCGGGCAGGAACGGAATTGGGGCCGCCTGGTCACTCCCGGTCGCCGCGTTCGTCCTGCGGATGGTGTGGTCGGAAAGACGTCCGCGTTACGCTGGATGTTGCGCGCCATCGGTTTGGCGGGCCTCGCTGTCGTCGGTTCGCTGGTCGCGCTGGAGTATTACGGCACGGAACCAATCCTGCGCTGGTCACTGGCGAAGCTCGAACCGAAAACCGGGATTCACGTCACTTTCGAAAAGGCCACTGGGGGACTGCTGAGCGGACAATTTGTGCTCCATCAAGTTCATGCCGTGCGTCAGAATCATCCCGAATCGAATTTTGACCTCAACTGTTCTCGGGTGACGGCCCGCTGCACATTATGGAAGATGCTCAGCCCGGCCATGGCCTTCGACGGACTGCTGATCGAACAAGTTTCCGGAAGCTATCAGCGCTCGGGCGGAAGGCAGGTTCCCGGGCCTGATGGCGTTCGCGCCGATCTGCAACGACCTGCCAGGAAAGGACAAATCGGAGAGCTGCAGTTGCTGGAAGCGATGATCAGCTACACCGATAGCACGGTTGAGGGCGAGCCGGTGCAAATCAACCTGGCGATTGACTCGCTGGACTGTGCCCCCGTTCGCGCGGAGCAGGCCCCGTTCGATCTGATCTTTCGTTCGAATACGAAAGGGACGATTGAAGGACGTCCCTTCGTGATTCAAACGTCGCACCTGCCGACGGGCACCAAGACCGAATGGCGGGCGACCGGATTGCCGATCGCCCTGGTTCGCGCCTATCTGGAGGGTCCCTTCCGCTGGCTGCGAAGTGGTGAATGTGACGTCAGCATCGTGCAGCAGATGCCCGACGACCGGACCCTGCCGGTGACCCTGGAAACGCATCTGATCCTGCGCAACATTCGTCCCGGTCCCCCCGACGATACGAAGCCAGCCGTGGCGATTGCGACGCAGTTGTTGATCTCACAAATCAAGAATTTCCCCAAGGAAAAGGATGTGGGCTTTACGCTGAAGCTCGATCCCAACAAGTTCGATTTGACGAAGACCGAGGATCGCCAACACCTCTGGAAGCAGTTCAAGGCCGCAGCGGTGGCAGCGCTATTGCAGTCGACACCGGTAAAAATCGAAGGATTGCCGGACGGAGCCAACGAACAGCTCGAACAAGCGGTCGATACCGTGACGAAAAAGGCACTGAAGGCGATTGAAAACGCGAGGATTCGCCGCCAGGCGAGAAAGGCGGCCAAGGGAGGAAAGCCGGCTCCGCCGGCGCCTGCTCCACAGGAATAGACGGGGTCTCTGTGAATTGTTAATCGAGCCGGGCGGCGTAAGCCCAATGGTTTTTCAACGGAATTCACGCGCAGAACCGGCGGCTAGCGCCGTGCCGCTCACGACGTGAGACATGCCTCACGTCGTCGTCTGTTCCAGGACTCGCAATTCACGCGGAATCGGGAACGACACGTGCTCTTCGCGGATGACGGCCAATTCGACCGTGGCACCGTACCTCTCCACGAGGTAGTCGAGGCATTCCTGTACTACCACTTCCGGAGCACTGGCTCCGGCCGTGACGAGCACGGTTTGCGCGCCGTTGAACCATTCCGGTTGCAACTCGTGGACGCCGTCGATCAGATAGGCGGGTTTGTTCAACGACGCAGCGATTTCGGCCAGCCGGCGACTGTTGGAACTGTTCTGACTGCCGAGGACGATCACGACATCTGCCTGCGGTGCCAGGGCAGAAACGGCTTCCTGCCGATTGGTGGTGGCATAGCAGATATCTTCCTTGGGCGGTGTCGCGATATCGGGGAAACGCTCGCGCAGCCGCTTGATCACTCGCCCAGCCTCTTCAACACTCAGCGTCGTCTGAGTGAGATACGCCAGCTTGGCGTCTGGCGCGACCTGCAGTTGGTCAACGTCTTCGGGGGTTTCCACAAGGATGATATTTTCGGGGGCCTCGCCCATCGTTCCCAGAACTTCGTCATGTCCTTCATGTCCGATCAGGACGATCTTATAGCCTTCCTGAGCGAACTTGATGGCTTCGATATGGACCTTGGTGACCAGGGGGCAGGTGGCATCAATCGTTTTGAGACGGCGTTCGCGAGCGACTTCCCGGATTTGAGGGGCGACTCCATGCGCGCTGTAGAGCAGGATGGAACCCTCGGGAACTTCCTGCAGCGAGTTGACAAACTTGACCCCTTGCCGAGTGAACTGATCCACGACGTACTTGTTGTGGACGATTTCGTGGTAGACGAAAATCTTGGTTCCAAACCGCCGGATGGTCTCATCCAGGGCCTCAATGGCCATATTGACTCCCGCGCAGAAACCGCGGGGATTGGCGAGTAGTATTCGCATTGTGGTCTACTATTGTTACGAGGTTTTCCCGGGGCGATCTCGATCAAATCAACCGCGTCTCGAGGCTGATCTTAACGGCAAATCGAAAATCTATCGCCCCTTCTTCAGCAACTTCAGGAATTCACGCATGAACGGCGTGTTATCGTGCCACGTTCGGGCGCTGACCAGATTGCCGTCCACGACGCAGGGCTCATCAACATACGTCCCGCCGAATGACGTGATATCGATCGCGCACTTGGCGACTGTGGTGGCGCGGCGACCAGTGACGCAGCCTGCAGCGGCGATGATTTCAATCCCGTGGCAGACTGACGCGACCGGCTTGTTTGTTTCAAAGAAATGCCGCGTGACGTTCAACAAATCTGCATCGTAACGCAGATACTCGGGTGCCCGCCCGCCGGACACAAATATGCCAGCGAATTTCTCGGGTTGAATGTCGCGGAACGCGATGTCTGAAGCGAGATGGTAGCCGGCCGTTTCTTGCGTGATATCCCATCCTGGTGGCTTTTCGTGCAGAACCATGTGGTACAACCGCTTTTCCGGCGCCGCCACGACAACGTCAAAACCATCCTCTGGCAAGCGAAAAAATGGATACATCGTGTCGAGACATTCGGTGGCGTCACCGATCACAATCAAAACCTGCGGCATGGCGAGTCACTCCCCGGAAATTGAGCTCAATATTCTACGTAATTGACATCCAGCGTCCCAGATACATTGCTGGCATCAGCATGACAACCACACCGATGGCCAATTCTGGCGATCCTGTGGCATGAAAAATGATTATCGCATTGAGCGACACCAATGACATCAGCAGCGTCTTCACAGTCGCTTGAACTCGGCCCGCTGACGGTTGCAGGATGCTGCCCAGGATCCGGCCATCGATCATCGAGACGATGACGCAGAACCCGATCAACGCCAATTCCTTGGTCCGCAATGGCGTTGGAAAATTGAGCATGAATCCCATCAGGATGGCCAGTCCCAGATTAATTACCCCCATGCCCAGCGCCAGCATCAGCCGGGAACTGGTCGCGGCTTCTTGTCGAGAAAAAATCGTGACTCCGGCGATGTAAATTCCCATCCCGGCCGCGATCGCCAGTTGCGGCGCTGCGAAGACTTCCGCCAGCCCGCCGACGGTGCTGGCGCCCAGCAGAATATTGAGAAAGCGACAGCCTCCCATCACCAGGGGCCCGAGGACGGTGTTCTTCAGGCCGCCGTCATACCCCAGAATAGCGGCGGTCAGCAGCAAGGCCACACAGCCACTCGTGAAGCTGGCAAACACCGCTGCCACGTTGCCAATGATCAGCAGGATGACCGCCAGGCGGACCGCCGACTCCAGTGAGACGCGTCCCGAAGGAATGGGACGCCGCGGTCTTTCTTGAGCATCTACGTGGCGATCAAAAATATCATTCAGAATCATGCCCGCCAGGTACAGCCCGCACGACGCCAGAACCAGCAGCGCGAATACAGGAAACGGCTCCAGCGTCGGTGGACTACGATGGGTCAGCGCATAGCCACAACAAATGTCGGCAATGGCCGAGAAAACCGCCGGGATACGGCAGAGCTGAAAATAAGGCAGGAAGCGTCTCATAAGCGGACATGTACCAGTTGAAAGGCAATGAATTTTGTGCGGCTCTCGAAACTACGATATCTCCTGCAAGGTCCCCTGCACCCACGCCACAAGCTCCCGCTGAAAATCGGCCAGACATTGGCGAATCGCCAGTTTTTTTGCTGGCAAGTCCTGGACTGTCACAGCCGGTTGGCAGGCGGCAAAATAGAACTTCAGCTTGGGTTCCGTCCCCGAGGGTCGAACGGTGACCATGACATCGAAACCGTTGACCTGGCCCTGCAGTCGCAACATGTTTCCCGCAGGCTGCGACAGGTCTGCGACTCGCCGATTGTCCGGCAGCGACCGGATCTCATGCTGGGCATAGTCTGTAACATGGGTCAGCTTGATCTCCCCCACCGTCTCGGGTGGCAGGGCCTGCAAGCGACGCATGATGATGCCGATTTGCTCCTGCCCGTGCGCACCGGGGCATGTTTCCGTATGCAGGGTCTCCCAGTGCAGGCCGTACTTCAACGACAGTTGATCGAGTTGATCGCAGAGGGTCACCCCGGCCGCCTTCAGTTCCGCAGCCAGTTCGACGAGATACAGCGCCGCGATCGCCGCGTCCTTGTCTCGAGCGTAACCTCCCGCCAAATAACCCAGCGATTCTTCACATCCCAGGAGGAACCGATCGGCTCCACGGTCTTCGACGACCTGGCCGATGTATTTGAATCCGACGGGCAGATCATCCACGATCCGCACGCCAAATGCTGCTGCAATGCGTCCCAGCAGCGCGGTCGTTACAAACGTCTCCACCAAGTAGTGGTCGGGGGAAAGCGTGTGATCATCCGCTCGTTTCCGCAGGACATAATCAGCCAGCAAACCGGCGACTTGATTGCCATTCAGGCAGACCCAATTTCCATCGGACGCACGGGCGGCGACTCCCAGGCGATCGGCATCCGGATCACTGGCCAGGATCAGATCGCTTTCCGGGGACGCGGCGGCGATGACGGGGCCAAATACGGCTTGTCGTTCCGGGTTCGGAGCGTGATCGGGAACATTGGTGAATTCGCCATCTGCCGCGCGCTGCGGTTCAAAGATTTCAATTCCCGTAAATCCCGCACCTTGCAAGGCGCGGAAGACATTCGTTTCGCCGACACCATGCAACGGAGTAAACAGCACGCGGATATCGCGTGACCGCGAGAGCGACAGGGCGACAACACTTTCCAGGTAGGGCAGGTCCACGTCTTCCCCGACGATCGACAGGCGTCCGGATTGAAAGGCTTCTTCGATACTGCAGGATCGAATTTCCGTCACGCGCAGCACGGCCGCGATGATCCCGGCATCATGCGGTGGCAAGACTTGCCCGCCGTGTGACCAATAAGCCTTGAATCCATTGTCACTCGGGGGGTTGTGCGAGGCGGAGATCATGATTCCCGTATCGCAGCCCAGGTGACGGACGGCGAAGGACAATTCGGGCGTCGATCGCGGCCCTTCGAACAGAAAGACTTCAAAGCCATTGGCGACGAGCGTCGTGGCGGTCAGGCGGGAGAACTCGGCCGATCGCAGCCGCGTGTCACACGCCACGACGGCCCGTGGTTGGGGCTTGCCGGTGATCCCACGCGTGTATTCGGCCAGACCCTGGGCCGATTCCGCAATTGTCCGCCGGTTGATGGTGGCGGTCCCATAGGCGCCCATCGCACCACGTCGACCGCCGGTACCAAAGGGAATGACCTCCCAGAACGCCGATTCCAATTCAGCCCAGGCGGCGCGTTCAATGGCAGTGGCAATTTCGGGCACGAACGTGGCGTATTCCGGTGCCGTGAGCCAATGGGTCACCGATTTGCAAGTCGCCGGGGAGATCTTGCCCTCTGACAACGCAGGTGCGAGCGCAGCGATCAGCGATTCAACTGGCAGAGTGTGATTGTGGTCCATCGGCGATCGATCAACGGAATTCGAATTGCAATGAAGGAATTCTGGTCATTAGTCCTTTGTCCTTTGTCCTTGGTCCTTTTAGACATTAGTCATTAGACATTAGTCATTCTTTCGTCATTCTCTCGTCATTCTCTCGTCATTCTCTCGTCATTCGGATTTCGTCATTCGTCATTCCCACCCGTTCTTGCACGACAATTCATCGCTCAGAGGTTACATTGAGATGTTCCCCGGCGACAGTCTGGCTGACCATTGCCGGCCGTTTCGCCCAGTTTGAAGTTGTCCGAGTTCAAGGATTGTGCCGCGTGCCTGTTTCTGACGTCTTTCCTCAGTCGGTCCTGTTTGAGGACAACCATTGCCTGGTCGTAAATAAACCCCCTCGTTTGTTGACAGTTGCCGACAAGACCGAGCACGACAATCTGCTTGATCTGGCCAAGGAATATCTCAAACATAAATACAAGAAGCCGGGGGACGTCTTTCTGGGGGTCGTGCATCGACTGGATCGGCCCGTGTCGGGGGTTGTTCTGTTTGCTCGAACCAGCAAAGCCGCGTCGCGTCTGGCGGATCAATTTCGAACCCGTTCCACCCAGAAGATCTACTGGGCGATCGTCAGTGGGCAGGTCGTGCCCTCCAGCGGAAGCCTGGAAGACTGGATCCTGAAGGACGAAGACGAAAATCTGTCGACGATCACCGCACCGCGTGCGCCGGGCGCCAAGCAGTGCATGTTGCGGTATGAGGAAATCCCGCTGGCCGGGGGGCCGACCCTGTTGGAAGTGCAGTTGGACACCGGCCGCAGTCACCAGATTCGAGTGCAGTTGTCAGCCCGCAAATGGCCGATTGCTGGAGACCGCAAGTATGGCTCACCGTTGTCTGGTGGTGGTACGATTGGATTGCACGCGGTCGAGTTGACGTTCATGCATCCCATTCGGAACGAACCGATTACCGTGGCGGCACCTCCCCCGGAAAGCTGGAGCCGGTGGAATCCGCGTGTGGCGGCCTGGTTTGAACAATGTCATCGGAAGTAAGACGCCCTAACAAAACCGGTTGTGGGAAGTACAGAACCGCGATATTGCATGCGGTTCTGTACCGACGCAGAGGTCTTGTTAGAGTTTATAGATTCGGGAAATAAGGGTGATCGATTGGCAACTGCTGCTCAAGATTTGCAGGTCGTCTTTCCTGACAGCCATCTGGCCGCTCCGCTGCTGATCTGGGCCATCGATTGCGACGGGACGTTTACCCTGTCCGAGGGACCTGGCTTGCAGAGCTTTGGCTTGAAGCCCGGGGAAGCGGTCGGACATTCACTCTGGGAGATGTACCGCGACATCCCTGAAGCGCTGGAGATGGTGAAGGCTGCTCTGCGTGGTGAAGCGTTCTGTGCCAGCGGTCCCGTGCGTGAAGTCTATGTTGAAACGCGTTGTGTTCCTTTACGCGATGAGCATGACGAGATCATTGGCGTTGTCGGAATCTCCATCGATGTCTCCCAGGCGGCAGTCTCGCCGCCGCGTGCTCCCCGCCCGAGCGATCTGTATCGGCAATTGGCGCGGCGGATCCCCGTGATGACCTATATCGCGGAATGCCGGCCCCCGTTCAATCAGCTTTATCGCAGTTCACAAATTGAGACGACAATCGGTTTGCCGTCTGGGACATCCATCGATGTCGGCGGGGACTGGTTGAACTGTGTGCATCCTGAGGATCGTCTCCGTGTGGAGCAAAATCTACAGCAGGCGGTGACGGAAACCAGAATCGTGCAGAGCGAATATCGTTTGATCAGCACGACCTGCGAAGAAGTGTTCGTGGAAGAACACCTTTTAGCCGTGCGAGACAGTCACGGGCGACCGATCTGCCTGCAGGGGATTCTGATCGACATCACCGCCCGAAAGCTGGCAGAGACACAGTCGGCAACCTCGGAAGCCTATTTACGTCTGCTCGTCGAATCGGCCAGCGATGGCATCTTTACCGTGCTTCGCGACGGTTGCTTCAACTATGCCAATCCGCGCATCGCACAACTGTTGGAAATCGACGTCAACGAGTTGTTGCAGCGTCACTTTTCCGACTTTCTGCTCCCGGACGATCGCGACCCGATTGTCGAACGGTTCGAACGCCGCATGATGGGCCACAACGAGCCGCGCATCTACGAAATGCAGGTCCAAACGGCGAAAGGGAACACTTTCTGGTCGGAACTCAATATCACCCCGTTAAAGTTGGCCGATCGATTCATTGGCAGTCTGGTTTTCCTGCGTGACATTACGCGGCGCAAGGCCACCGAATATGAATTGACCGAAATCCGAAACAAGCTGGAGACGCGCGTTTTCGAACGCACCCGCGATGTGTTACTGGCCAATCAGGTCCTGGAAGAACAGATTCAACACGCGCGAGTCGTCACGGAAAAGCTGCAGGTGTCCGAAGCCAAATGGCGCTCACTCGTCGAGAATGCTCCGCAGTACGTGTTGCTGATTGACCGTGAAGGCCGCCTGCAATTCATTAATCGCTGCGCACCCGGCTTTACGATGGAAGAAGTGGTGGGAACTCATTTTCTCGATTTAATGCTCGCACACAATCACACCTTCGTGAAGCACGTCCTGGAGCGGGTGTTTGTGCATGGCGAGCGACAAAGCTACGAGATTGATGGTTATGGACCGCATGGGCAAGTTGCATGGTATTCCGTGTGTATCGGGCCGATCTTCTCCAAGACAGAAACTCAAGCGTCGACGGCAGTCCTGATTGCCCATGACATCACTGAGCGGAAAGCGACCGAAGAGGCTCTGCAAAAACGGCAACTTGAGCTGGCTCATATTTCGCGACTCAACATGATGGGAGCGCTGAGTGCCGAACTGGCCCAGCCGTTGGAAGCGATCTCGGCCTACGCTGACGCGTGTCTGCGTTCGCTGAGCGCGGAACAGATCCATTCCGCTCGTGTGGAGTCGGCACTTCAGAGCATCTGCCTGCAGTCTTCGCGAGCTGGCCAGATCATTCGCAAGATTCTCGATTTTTTGAGGAAACGCGATAATCCGCGGCAGGCAACCGAAATGAATCACTTGATTCGCGAAGCCTGCGCGTTCGCGGAATTGGAAGCCCAGCGGCATCAGATTCCGATTGAATTCGATCTCAGCCCCGACTTGCCCGAAATTCCCGTCAAACGAGTCCAAGTGGAACAGGTCCTGCTGAATCTGGTGTTGAACGCGGTGGATGCCATCCAAACCGCCAATCCCGATACGCCCTGTATCCGGGTCAGTTCCAAACCAGCGGGAGACGATATTGAAATCAGCGTGCAGGACAATGGCTGTGGATTTCCGCAATCCGCGGCTGAAGAAATGTTTCAGCCATTTTACAGCACCAAAGGCGAGCAGGGGTTGGGCATGGGGCTGTCCATCAGTCGGACGATCGTCGATGAGCACGGCGGCCGAATCTGGGCGACCTCGGAAGACGGCAAAGGGGCGACGTTCTCGTTCATCCTGCCGGCCGGGTCGCACAAGCCCGCAGGGAATGACGAATGACGAAATCCGAATGTCGAAAAAATGACGAATGTCCAAATGACGAATGGAATTAGCAAAATTTGGGGATTGGTTATTCGTCGTTCTTTCGACATTCGGATTGCGACATGCTTCATTCCCCATCTCTCTCTTTACATTGCGCAGCTCACACGCCTATTCTATATCAATGGAATTCGATGGATCGGAACTGATGGCAACTGCCCAGTGCCACGTTTGTTCGTGCTGAATGAGGTGTTTGATGTTCGACGTCGTAGTTGCTCGCTCGACACGTCGGCTGGCGACGCTGGTCTTGATTTCCGCCATAACTGCGGCGTGGGCTGGAGAATCCGTTGCCGACGAGACCAAACCTGGGGCCACCACTCCGGTCAGTTACTACCGGCAGGTGCGTCCGGTTCTGCAACGCCATTGCTCGGGGTGTCATCAGCCCGCCAAGGCGGGTGGCAAATTGGTGCTGACTTCGTTCGAAGCCCTGCAAAAAGGGGGCGAGAATGGCCCCGGCATCGTGGCCGGCAAGCCGGCGGATAGCACGCTTGTCGAATTCATTTCCGGCGACAAGCCCCAGATGCCGCTCAAGGCCGAGCCGTTGAAGAAGGCACAAGTCGAGCTGATTACGCGCTGGGTCGCCGAGGGAGCGAAGGATGATACACCGGCAGCCTTGCAGGATCACATCACCGCCGAACATCCTCCCATTTATACCAACCCGCCGGTGGTCACGGCCCTGGCCTATTCTCCCGACAGTCAGTTGCTGGCCGTCTCCGGATTCCGCGAGATCCTCGTCCACAAGGCCGACGGCAGCGGAGTGGTAAAACGGCTGGTGGGACGGTCCCAGCGGATTGAATCACTCGAGTTTTCTCCAGACGGCAAGATTCTGGCGGCCGTGGGCGGAACTCCCAGCCTGTTTGGCGAAGTTCAATTCTGGAACACGACCGACTGGACCGAACGCAGTGCGAATTTTGCCTCGGACGTGTTGTTCGGCGGCTGGTTCTCGGATGACAGCAAATTGTTCGCCTGCGGAGCCGCAGACAACGGAATCCGCCTGATCAAAGTCGAAGATCTGACCTTGTTGAGAAAGATGGACCCGCATTCGGATTGGGTATTGGGAACTGGGTTTTCCGTGGATGGCAAGCATCTCGTGACCGTCAGCCGTGACATGGCGATGAAGCTGTCGATCGTGGAAAACGGTCAGTTTGTGGACAACATTACCAGCATCACCCCCGGTGCCTTGAAAGGGGGCTTGATGGCCCTGCGGCGGCACCCCAGGAAGGATGAGTTCTTGACGGGTGGTTCGGATGGTGAACCCAAACTCTACAAGATGATCCGCACCCAGGCCCGCCAGATCGGTGATGATTTCAATCGCATCCGCGGCTATGCACCGTTGCCAGGGCGGATTTTCGCGTTGGACTTCAACGCCGATGGTTCGAAATTCGTCGTGGGGGCCAGTGCTGCAATGACCGGCTCAGTGCGGATTTACAGCACCGAAGATGCCAAATTGTTGTTCGAGCTTCCTGGCCACGCCCGCGCCATTTTTGCCGTCGATTTCAGGCCCGATGGGGCGCAAGTCGCCACGGGCGGATTTGACGGCAACATTCGCTTGTTCGACGCCAACACGGGCATGCTCGTGAAACAGTTTATTCCAGTCGAAATTACCCAGACAGTGGCCGGGCAGAAATAGCCTGTCGTAGCCCGATTCTTTGGGTCGGGTGACTGGCGAGTTAGAGGTAATCCCGACCCCGAGTGTCGGGCTACAGATTGAGGACTACGAGGTCTCTGATGCATTACAGCAAGCTGATGACAGGTCTGTTGGCCGCGTTGATTTGTGGCGGGCCTATTGCGGCCCGGTCCGCGGAGCCGGCACCGATTGCGATTGTCGAACTGCAAGTTCAACCGACCCAACTGGAACTTAAGGGAGCTGGCGACAGCCGGCGCATCCTGGTGACCGGCAAGACCGCGGACGGGCGGTATGTCGACTTTTCCGCTGAGGCTCAACTAACATTGGCCAGTCCGGTGGCGGCTCTGGATGAAGATCGATTTGTCATCCCACACACAGTCGGCGACACCGTCTTGAATGTCACCTACGGCGGTAAGACGGTCGCTGTCCCGGTCAAGGTCACCGATAGCGCCAGCACTCCCATCAGTTTCGTGCGCGACGTCCTGCCGGTCTTGACGAAGACGGGCTGCAATGCCGGGGCCTGCCACGGCGGACAACAGGGGAAAGCCGGATTTAAGCTCTCCCTGCGTGGTTACGATCCGCAGTATGACTACGCCGCGTTGACCGACGATCTGGCCGGGCGGCGGTTTAATCGGGCCCAACCCGAACAGAGCCTGATGTTGTTGAAACCGACCCAGGGTGTGCCGCACGAAGGGGGATTTCTTTTTGATGAAGAGTCACGCTATTACCAGTTGGTGAAACGCTGGATCGCAGAAGGTTGCCAATTTGGGACCACCGATCGCGTGCAGAGTCTGGAAGTGCTGCCGAAGTCGATTCTGCTGGATACCATCGGTCAGAAGCAGTCGCAGATTGTCATCGCCAAGTATGCTGACGGCAGCACTCGCGATGTCAGCCGCGATGTCGTCTATGAAACCAGCGATTTCGAAAAGGCCCTGGTGGACAAGGCTGGCAACGTAACCGCTGTGCGTCGCGGGGAAGCCAGCATTTTGATCCGTTACGAAGGGGCCTTCATCACCAACGTGTGTACCGTTCTGGGCGACCGCGAAGGATTCGCCTGGAAAGAGACCCCGGAATACAATTTCGTCGACACGGCCGTTAACAACAAATTGAAGCGTTTGAAGGTCCTGCCCTCGGGATTGTGTACAGACTCCGAGTTCTTGCGGCGAATCAAGATTGATCTGACAGGGGTGCCGCCCACTGCGGTGGAAACGCGTGCCTTTCTCACGGACTCACGCGATTCGAAGACCAAGCGTGACGCCAAGGTCGACGAGCTGCTCAGCAGCCCCGATTTCATCGACTTCTGGACGATGAAGTGGAGCGATCTGTTGATGAGCAATCGCAAGTTCATCACGGAAAAAGGGGTCTGGAGCTTCCGCAACTGGATTCGCAACGCAATCGCGACCAACGTCCCCTACGACCAGTTCGTCTCGGATCTGATGACGGCAAACGGCAACACGTTTGAGAATCCCGCGGCCAATTATTATCGCATTTCCCGCGATCCCAAGCTGGTCATGGAGAACATGACGCAGGTATTTATCGGGACGCGATTCATGTGCAATCAATGCCATGACCACCCCTTCGAAAAATGGACTCAGATACAGTATTACGAACTGTCGGCCTTCTTTTCAGGGGTCGGACGGAAACCCGGTGCGAACGCGGAAGAAGAAGTCATTTTCAGTCAACCGGGAGCTCAGGTCGTCATGCATCCCAAGTCGGGGCAGCCGATCGCCGCGGCGTTCCCGTACAAGCATGCCGGGATCGATCCGAACCTGACCGACCCGCGCGAACAACTGGCCAACTGGCTGGTCTCGAAGGAGAATCCATACTTCGCCAAGAGCCTGGCGAATCGGTACTGGAGTTACTTCCTGGGGCGCGGCATCATCGATCCGGTCGACGATATCCGTCAAAGCAATCCCCCCACCAACGGCGAATTGCTCGATGCCTTGACGGCTGATTTCATGGCTCACAACTTCGATTTGAAGCACTTGATCAAGACCATCGTCAGCTCGCACACCTATCAGCGCAGCATCGAGACCAACCCGTTCAATCAGGATGACAACAAGAACTATTCGCACGCCGCACCACGCCGCCTGGGTGCCGAGCAACTCTACGACGCGATCATGGAAGCGACAGGCAGTCCCGGCACCATTCCCGGTGTTCCCCCCGGCTTCCGCGCGACGCAATTGCCTGACGGCAAGGTCGACCTCAGCTTCCTGGACATGTTTGGCCGGCCGCCGCGTGAATCGCCGTGTGAGTGTGAACGGACCAGCGAAGTCAGCCTGTCGCAGACATTGAATCTGATCAATGGTCCGACAATTGGCGATGCCATCGCGCATCCTCAAGCCCTGATCGGCCGCCTGGTGGCGGAAAAGGCCGACAGCAAACGATTGATCGAGGAAGTCTATCTGTCGGTGGTCTGCCGATTCCCGACCCCGGAAGAGATGAAGCAGGGTGCAGAGTTTCTATCGCAGGTCACCAGCCCCGCCGAGGGAGCCCAAGATCTGATGTGGGCGCTGATCAACAGTCCGGCATTCCTGTTCAATCGCTAACCGGAGCCTGGTTCATAAGTCCCATCCGTCCCATTAGTCCCATCCGTCCCATCAAACGTATGGGACCAAGCTGACAATCTGAACTGACAAAACAACAAACCGCGGTGGGAACAAAATGTTCCCCCCGCGGTTTTGTATTTCCCGACGCAGGTCAGACGACTTACGTCTTGCTCACTTTCACGAACTTGGACACTGCGGTGCTGATACCGCCCAGTCCATCGTTCAACTGGAACGAGATCGTCCGCTGTAACAGCGAAGGATTCGTGCCGGCCGTCTCGAAGGTGATATT
>CAMAVF010000107.1 GCA_945861445.1 Planctomicrobium piriforme
TGGAACTGGTGCTGGATCATCGGATCCTGCCAGAATTCATCGCGGAGCTGAGCGATTCCAAGTGGCCGTTGCGCGTGATTCGAGTCCAAGCAGTGGATTGCAATCTGGATGATATTGCTGCAGATGCCGCGATCGGCGGCGGATCAGGCGGGGCTGGCAAGGGACGTGCCATGGGTGGGGGTAGTATGGGCCGCAGTGCCACGCCGCGACCGACATCGACGCGTGAGACAAAATTGGGTAGCGGAGCTGGCGGCCGTGGTTCCCGTCCCGGTGTGGGAGTCGGCCGGGCAGCTGTCGGTGATGGCACCAGTCCCGAGAATCTCGTGGACCTGCAGTCGGCGATGGCCGATCCCTATCTGGTCAATGTTGCCCTGAGTGGGATCATCACTTTGTATTTGCCACCCGAGGCCGCTGCTGGTGCAGCACCCGGAACCGAAGGCACCCCGGCGACGACGCCCGCTGCGGGTGATCCGACGGCTGCCACCACGCCGCCTGCGGCGGCCCCCGGAGCCACTGATCCGGCTGCTGCGACACCAGTCGCCGGGGCCCCAGTGGGAGCGGCAGTTGCCCCGCCCGGTGGAGATGCTGCGGCCAAGCCTGGAACTGCGGCGACACCACCTGCGGGAACGCCGGCCGCAGAGACGAAACCGGCCACAGGTGCCAAGCCAGCGGCGGATACCAAACCTGCGGCAGAAACGAAATCGGCTGCGGAAACCAAACGTGCCGCAGATCCGAAACCGGAAGCGAAACCAGCTGCGGAAGCCAAGCCGCCGGCGGATGGAAAACCAACCGTCCCGCCGCCGGCAACTCCGGATCCAGCAGCCAAGCCACCGGCAACGCCTCCCGCAGGCGCTGCCAATCCGGCACCGGCGGCAACGCCACCGGCCAAGCCCGAGGCGCCCGCTCCAGCAGCCAAGCCGTAAGCGGGTAAGCAGACTGAACCAAGTGAATTGAAAGCTGATAGTCACAATTCGTAATCAAATGGAGCCTGTCAGGCTCCAAGGGGGTCCCATGAAAGGGTTGATGGCGAAACTCAAGGGCATGCCGATCAAGAGCATCTTGATGGCGCATGGAGAGAAATTCGTGTTGGGAACCGTGGGCCTGATTGTGCTGATTGCCCTGGCTTCCACGACTTGGGGGGGCTACGAGAAGCAACCGGACGAGTTGCTGACCAAGGCGACGGCTGCCCAAGCGGCACTCCACACGGGTGGCTGGCCCGAAGACAAGCAGGCGGCATTCAAGCCATCGACTTACCAGATGACGGCCCAATCGATGTTCGATGAATTGAACCGGGTGGATGCTCCGTCCCCCTTCGCCTACGACAAGCCGATGTCGTTTCCCATCTATGCCCGTGAAGAACCGCGTGGCGAGCCGGAATGGCCCTCAGTCCAGGATTTGATTTCCGATAGTTTTGTCATGGTGCTGGGTAAGAATCCGCCCGAGCTGACCATGGAAGAGATGGAAGCCCAGGGGGAAGAAGCCTTCCCGGGAGGTGCGGCCAGATTTGGAGGTCCTGCCGCTGGCAAGGGAGCTGGTCCGGCTGGTGCTGGTAAGGGGGCGGGTAAAGCGGGTGGTGCTGGCAAGGCCGGTGGTGGTGCTGGCAAGGCAGGCGGCAAAGGTAAGAAGGGCGAGGAGCTCGATCCGCTGATGGACACCGGTGCCCTGGGGCTGGGAGCCAATAGTACCGGGATGCAACCTTCTGGACAGCGAACGGTGGCGGTGCGTGGAATCGTCAACCGGTTTGATATCGGTCGCGAGATTCAAAAAGCGATTCATGCCGAAACACCTGCTGACGGGATGGCTTTGGTTGAAGTCATCGATTTCAAGATTCAACGGCAGAAAGCCGTCGCCGGCCCCAATCCCTGGCCGGATGATACCTGGGTGGACGTCAAGTTGGATCGCGCCGACGAAGTCCTGGCCGAATGTTCGCTGGCGGCCGACCTAGTCGCCACGGAATGCATCGACCCGGTCTTTACGATGCCGCTGCCGACACGTCTGGATGGCGATTATACGCGGCTCATCAGCCACCCGTCGCTGGAACACTTCGAATTGTCGAAGGAACAGCGAGAGATGGAGCAGAAGTTGAATAACGCCTTTCTGGACGAAGCGGCCGAAAAGGGACTCGAAGAGCAGCTCGGCAAGCGCCGCGGGTTCATAAAGGACCAAGTGGATATCAATGAAGTCCGCAGCAACGTCATGGGTTCGGGCGTAGCGATGGGCGATATGTATAAGCGAGCCGGTGTTACTCAGCCGGCCACGGGCCGTCCGACGATGCAGCCCTTGGGTGCAGGGCGTCCGCCAATGGGTGCTGGTGCGATGGGTGCAGCGCGTCCGATGATGGGTGGTGCCGGCGCGATGGGTGGTCCCCGTGCGGGCATGCAGCCGGGTCGTCCTGGAGGTGCCATGGGAATGGGCATGGGCGACATGGCCGTGCAACAAGTCGGCGGCGCGGCGGCCGGGTATCTGATGTTGTTCCGGTATCTGGATTTCGACGTCAATCCGGGCGAAGCGTATCGCTATCGAGTGCAGTTGGAATTTGCCAATCCGAATTTTGGCGAACCCCTCGACAAGATCAAGGAACCGTCCGTTGCCGAAGGCGAAACGCGACTGTCGGGATGGTCAGAGCCGTCGGCTCCGGTGGTTGTGCCTTCCGATTCCAACCTGTTTCTGACCGACGTCGACCGACGCGCCCGCAACCGGGGCGAAGCCAAGATTCAGGCGTATCAGTGGGACCCCAGCCTGGGAACCTACATCGATTCGAAGCTCGTGGCGAAGTTCGGGCAGTTCCTGGGTGGCCTGGCCACGTCGATGCGTCTGGATCTGGGTGTTCCGTCCATGGAGGAAAAGCAAGTTCTCATTGCGACCAAGGACTTCCTGCTCGATACATCGGTGCCACCGGCGATCATTCCCGCCGAAAACCCCGATCTGAATCTGGCGCTGGATGCCAAACAATCCAAGGATGGGTTGGATCTGCTCGCCGAGGCCATCGTGCTGGATGAATACGGTCAATTGAAGATTCTCGATTCCATCACGGCGAAGCCCCTGGAAGTCAGTGTCAAGAAAAAGGTGGAAGAGGAACGCGAGCCGTGGAAGTACTTGACGGAGACGGCCGAAGCCGAGACAGGCACTCTGGACGACCCTGGTGGACGGCCGGGAATGACGATGCCTGGAATGGGTGGACCCAAGAGTGCCCTGAAGCGTGGTGCCAAGAGCGGACGTGGTGCCGGTCGTGACATTGATGACATGCCAGGCGGTGCCGGGGGCGCCAGAGGCGCCAGAGGCGGCAGCCGCCGCTAGCTGAACGATCCAATCGACTTGGTCAAATTCGAAGCCCAGCTGTTTTCAGCTGGGCTTCTTGTTTGTGTTGGGAGCTAATTCGCCTCCCAGACCAGTTCGCAAAACCGCCCCAGGGTACGGCTGACGCGGGTGGTATCGGCGTCGGTCGCAATGTGGGCGTTGTTAATGAACACGGCAAACGCAAAGTTCTTCCGCTTGGAAGTCGTCATGTAGCCCGCCAGCGCCTTGCTGGTCACGAGATAGCGATTATTAAGCAGGTTCTGAAAGAACAGCGTGCCGGTTTTGGCTTGCACGCGACCACGTGCCGGACTGTTCGCGGCGACGGCATCCACCAGCGTTCCATCAATCCCCAGGATGGGCAGACCATCCCGATAGGCGGCGGCGTCCGGACGACTGGCCATATGCCGCAGCAATTGCACGGTGGCTCGTGGGGTCACGGCATCGGCGGGGGAACCTCCGGCTCCGCCTCCAAACGAAATCGAGTCCGCATCGACTCCGGCTTTCAGCAGAAAATCACGCTGTAACTGCAGTCCGGCCCCCAGTGTCCGTTTGCCGTTTTTGGCGGCCACGATCAGCGGCAGCGTGCTGGCCTGCAGGTTGTGGCTGACTTTGAAGATCAGCTTGATCGATTCCGACAGCGGGGGCGACTGAAACAGCGCCACACGCGGCAGCTTGGCGACTTCTTCACGAGCCGGCAGCCGCTCGCGGGCATTGTCGGCCCACAGAGAGCGCTCGACGTCCACACCGTTTCGCTGCAGCGCTTCAATCAACAGCGACCGGGCAAATGACGGCGGGTCAAGAACTTCGAAGGTCTTCAGCATGGGCTTGTGCCCTTCCGGAATCTTACCCGACACCAGCAGATTCCGTGGACCGATGGCCTGCACATCAATTTCGAGCGGCTCGCCAGCAGCGACGGTGAAGACTCGCGAATCGACTCGAATGGAAGCCGTTTGTGGCCGCCAGCTCAACTGTGCCAGCTTCCCGGACTGTGCGGGCGTCAGCACGATATCCAGCACGTTGTCGTTGATCAAAATGGGCGAAACACGGGCGGGACCGCTGCCGGTGCTTTCCGTCGAATCGAACAACCGGTCATCAATCAGCACGTCACCCCGAATTTGTGCGATCCCGGCAGCAGCGATCTTTTGTGCCAGTTCGTTCAATCCCTGCAGTGGATCGGTCGCCGTCAATTCCCCTTTGGCCGAGTCATTGGCATACGTGTGGTCGTTGTTGACGAACGCGATCTTGCCGTCGCTGGTGGTCCTTCCACCGAACGTCAGATCTCCCGAGGCCACCAGGATCAGATCTCCCTTCAAGCGGCCAGCATTGTCGACCTCCCCGCGCCGGTACACCGGTGTGTCGAAGCGGTAGTTGGCCCCCAAGGCATCCAGAGCCGTAGCGCACGAATAAAGCTTGGTGGTCGAGGCGGGGGCAAACAATTGATCGGCATTCAACTCGTAGATCGTGGCCCCGGTCGCCAGATCGATCACCAGGCAACCGCAATGGGCCTGCTTGTATTCAGGAGTGCTCAACAATTCGGAAATCGAGGGGCTCAGTTTGTCCGCAGCAGGCAACATGGTGGGGACCGCCAGTAACAACGCCACGCACGCGCCCGCAAGCAGACGCAGCCCAATTGAACACGGTGACATAAACAACCTTCCGAACGCTCAAGTCGAGTCTTATCAGATCCAATGCTTGCTGGTGGACCCCCATCTTTGTCGTTGCGACGGGCTTGGTCAATCCACACTTCTAACAGCCTGTAAAAAAGGGTGTCTGGAACTTTGCCAACCACACGGAATCGAGCGTTTTTTCGACGTTCGGAGAGTTCCAGACACCTTTTTCAACGGGCTGCTAATTCATACCCAGCGACGGAAACTCGCGCCAGATCTGGGCCAATCGTTCCAGCGGCAATCCAATCACATTGGAAGTGCTGCCCGTGAGCTCCGTCACAAATGGATCGCAGGGTTGCTGTAGTCCATACGCACCGCATTTCCCCTGCCACTCTCCACTGTCCAGATAGGCGAGAATTTCCGCGTCTGACCAGTCACGCATGGTGATGCGGGTGTGTTCCACGCCACTCAGGGTCAGGTCATCTGTCGTCCGCAGCAGGCACCAGCCGGTCAGCACTTGATGGGTGGTCCCGGACAGTTGTTGAAGCATCCGTCTGGCAGCGTTGCGGTCCTCAGGTTTTCCGAGGATTTGACCGTCGGCCAGACTGACGGTATCGGCCCCAAGGATGACACCGGAATACCCCTGACGTTGCACGGCTCGAGCCTTCAACTGAGCCAGGTGGATCAGCCCTGCTCCCAGATCGGGAAACAGAGCGAGATCTGGCTCCACAACACCCGATGCCACCGCCGTGACCACGTACCCGGCTTGCTCCAGGAGTTGTTTTCGAAAGGGCGATCCACTCGCCAGAATAATGTGAGGCATGGTTCGATTGTGGTGTTCTGTTCGTGCCAAACGCAAGGTGACATGATCGGCGGATTGACAACGATTGCTTCGGGATCAACGACACACTCGTAATCGTAATAAATGCTAACAAAACCTCTGCGTCAGTTCAGAACCGCTTGAAATACCGCGGTTCCGAACCTCCCACAACCGGTTTTGTCAGGGGTTCTAAGCTCTTTTTCCCAGATCCGCGTGTCAGCCGAACAAATGGCCTATGTTCCACGGTCTTCCCCAGCTCTATAATTGCCTGTCATGATTGACAAATGACGAGTTTCTCTTGGAAATGGAACTCCGACTGGTTCGAAACCAGTATTGATGTGGCCAAGCCAGCGGCGCTGCTGGCAGGATGGAATTGCAATGTTAGATTCAACAACTTCAATGGAGCCGGCTGATCCGCATGGGCAGACTGGAATCGTCGTGCCCCCTTCTCAAACGTCAGATCCGAACGCACCGCAAGGTTCGCTGCCCAATAATGGAAAGGGTGCCCATGAATGGCTGCGTGACGAACGGAATTTACTGGAAGGGCCTCGTTCGCGGCTGAGCGAACTGTATCGCGTGTTCAAGATCGCTCGCGAGTTCATTCGTGGATTTCGGAAGCTGCACTTTCAAGGACCCTGCATCACGGTGTTTGGCTCGGCACGCTTTCCGGAAGATCATCCCTACTATCAAAAAGCCAGGGAGATTGGGGCCGAGGCAGCTCGACTCGGGTTCACGGTGATGACCGGCGGTGGTCCCGGAATCATGGAGGCGGCCAATCGCGGAGCGAAAGAGGTCGGCGGACGCTCGGTCGGTTGCAATATCGTGCTGCCCAAAGAGCAACGCGAAAACCCGTATCTCGATCAGATGATTCTGTTCCGCTATTTCTTCGTGCGGAAGGTCATGCTGGTGAAGTATTCCCAGGCCTTCATCATCATGCCGGGCGGCTACGGTACTCTGGACGAAGCGTTCGAAGCCATGACGCTGATTCAGACCGGAAAGGTGTTTAATTTTCCGGTGATTTTTGTCGGCGTCGAATTTTGGAAGCCGTTGTTCGAATTCCTGCGGAACACGCTGCAGGCGAATCGGACGATCGAGCAACACGACATCACTCGACTGGTCCTGACGGATGATGTCGCCGAAGTGATGGCGCATCTCTCGACGTGTCCTTCGAAGCCGACGCGCGAAGGACCCGGATTTATCGCCGATCGCGACTGGCTCAACGACGACCGTCCAATGAAACCTTGGCGCTGGTTCGGGGAATGAGCATGCACCGTTCCACGGTTTCAGCCGCCCAGCTTTTGCTGATACAGCCGCTCGACGTCCGCCGTCGTGACGGTGATTTCCCGGGTGAAACCCGTGTGTGTCCGCTCGTAGCGGATCTTGCTGGTCAGTTTTGGTTCTGCGTGTAACGCCTGAGCCAGCCAGCGTTTATCGTCTTCTGGTAGCTTGGCCAATGCGGGATCCCAAAGAGTGACGGTCTCCATCACCAGGGTTTCCATGCGGGCGTCGTATGCGTCGTAAGCCATGACGTGAACTCGTTAAAGCATCAATCTTCAGAAACAACTTGGAAGAAGGATTATAGCCTAACCGACCGTGATCTGCATTCCAACTGAGTACGCGGATGGATTAGAGTGGATTACGGTCACTTTCCCCAAACTATCCGGCTGACACCGGACTCTCGCTTTCGATCATCCGGAAGAAAAACGCATGAGTCACATTCTGGTTGTGGATGACGAACCAGCGATTTGCTGGGGCTTGCGTGAGTTTTTGACGGATGACGGTCACGAAGTCAGCGTGGCCGCATCGGCCGAAGAGGCGTTGCGGATCACCGATACGATCCGGCCGGATGTCGTCGTGCTGGATGTCCGGCTGCCCGGAATGGACGGACTCTCCGCGATTCAGCATTTGCGACCGCGCATCGGAACCGCCCCGATCGTGGTGATCACCGCGTTTGGGACTCTCGATACGGCAGTGCGTGCGGTGCATGAAGGAGCCTTCGACTACCTGACGAAGCCGTTTGATCTGGATCAGGCCGCGATGGTCTTAAAGCGGGCGTTGACATCCTGCTCGCCGGTCGTCGACGAGCCCCAGGTCGTGGCCACCTCAGACATTGGTGTGGGATTGATCGGTTCTTCTCCGGCGATGCAACGGATCTTCAAACAGATCGCGCTGGTGGCCGCCGCAGATGTGCCCGTGTTAATCACTGGTGAAAGTGGGACGGGGAAAGAACTCGTGGCCCGCTTGCTGCATCAACACAGTGCGCGATGCGACAAACCGTTCCTTCCCGTCTGCCTGGCCGCCTTGAACCCGGGGCTGGTCGAGAGCGAATTGTTCGGCCACGCTCGCGGCTCGTTTACCGGGGCAACGGAAAACCGGCGAGGTGTGTTCGAATTCGCCGAACGGGGAACCTTGTTGCTGGATGAAATTGCCGACACCCCCCTGCCCCTGCAGGTCAAGCTGTTGCGGGTGCTGGAAAACCGCGAGTATTCCGTCGTCGGAGACCCGCGTCCCCGGCCGACCCAGGTCCGGATCGTCGCGGCGACGAATCGGTCTTTGCCCGAGATGATTGCTGCCGGAACCTTTCGTGAGGATCTGTATTATCGATTGAGTGTCTTCCACATCGAGCTGCCACCCCTGCGCGAGCGGCTGTCCGACTTGCCCGATCTGGCAAGTCATTTTTTGCGTCAGGCGTCAGGCAATGCGACTCAGCAGCGATTTGCCGAGGGATTTCTGGACGCCTTACAGCATCGTCCCTGGGCGGGAAACGTCCGCGAATTGCGAAATGCGATCGAATACGCAGCCCTGCTGGCTCGCAGCGGACCGCTCCGAGCCGAGCATTTGCCGCCGCCGTTGCCCGTGCCGCAAGCGGGCGAAACAGGCCAACCGAATGCCGACCAGCAGATTTCATCCGGCATCACTCGTTGGGTGGACGAACTGGCCCAGCAACTGGTCGAATTTGGTGCGACCACCGATTTGTACGACCGGTTGTTGAGCGTCGTCGAACCACCCCTGCTGCAAGCCGTGCTGGCCAAAGCCGGTCACAATCGAGCCGCCGCGGCCCAGAAGCTTGGGTTACATCGCGGAACCCTGCGCCAGAAATTGAAGCAGCACGGAATCGATAAGTAGGTCAAAGCGCTCGTCACTTCGCGACGAGATGGGATTCCTTTACAATCTCGGTGAGCAACTGGATTGGCACTCATCTGGAATCATTCTCGGGAGCAGCACGATGGGCGGGCGCATGACGTGTGTGAGAAGGCTGATGGCGGTAGGGTTGTGTCTATTCTTCCGCGGATTGACACCGCTGCTGGCTGCGGACGCCCCGCCCCCCTATGAAACGGCCGATCCGGCCCTACGCGTGGTCACACTCGATTCTGCCGCGACCGAGTCGTTCCTGGCCGTCAAGCTGGATACCACCGGCCGGATGTTTGTCGGAGGGCGCGAAGCGCTGTTTGTCTACGAGCCGTTGGCAGACGGCAAGTACGGCCCCCGCACCGAGTTGATGCATTTTCCCGATCACACCTGGGTCTATGACATCGAGATTCGCGGGAACGATATCTACGTCCTCACCGTCAGTGCCCTCTATGTGTTGCCCGACGCGCGAATCAAGCGTGAGGGGCTAACTCTCAAGCGGTTGGTGTGGGGCGTGCCGCTGGGCCATGTTCACCAGTGCTTTCATGGGATGACGTGGGGGCCCGAGGGTGATCTCTATATCGCAACGGGCGATCCGTTGTGGTACTACGGTGACTTCGAGCGTCCCGACCACTGGGGACATTGGACAATGTTCAGTCAGCCCGCCAAAGCCGATATTCATCAACCCAATGCCGATTGGGTGAAGACGCCCTACAACGGAGTGGGGGCCGTGTTCCGCTGTCGTCCAAACGGCAGCAATCTGCAGGTCGTGTCACGCGGTCTGCGGAATAGTTGCGGGCTGGTGTTTGACAAGAACTGGAACTTGTTCACTAATGATAACGATCATGAATCGATGCCCGTGGAATACGTCCCCGGTCGTCTGAATCACGTCACGCCACACTCGTACTTCAGTTGGCCACGCGGTTGGATGGTCTCGAAGACCCCCGAGCGCAAGGATCTGCTCGACACGATGATCACGACGATGGGCCGCGCCGTTCCGGTCGGTCAGTCGTATTACAACGACACGTATTTGCCAGAAAAATATCGCCACGCGTTGCTGGTTGCCCGCTGGTGTACCCGGAAGGTCACGTACTACCCACTCGAACCGAGTGGTTCGACGTTCAAGTGCCAGGAGCACGAACTGTTGGTTGGTCGAGATCAGGCCCGTCCGGTAGGGGTGACAGTGGGACGCGGCGGTCGCATTTTTGCGACCGTGTGTTACATGGCCCAGAACGAAGGCTCGCCCGTTTATAAGAGCGATGTGGTCATGATCACCCGCAAGGATGATCCGGCGACGTCACCGTTTGAAGCCTACGACGCCACGCAAGCGCCGCTGGATCGGCTGCTGGCGGAACTCTCCAACGCCAACTGGTCGCGGCGATATGCGGCCCATGTTGAGTTGCAACGACGCGTCGCCGAGCTTCCTGAGAAATCGTTTGCACAAGTGACGAAGTTAGAGGTCGGAAATCCTGCCTCACTGCATTGGCCCTGGCTGATTGCCAATGCCGGCCGCGACGGCGCGGTGGAGGTGTTGAAGGTCTTGGCGGCGAATGCGAATCCCCAGCTGCGATTGCAGGCGGTGCGCGCGTGGGATGAACTAGCAACGCGGCAGCCGGCCTCTATTGCGCCGAACGTCCCGCTGTGGTTGAAGGATGCCAATCCCCAAATTCAACACGCGGGGGTGGTTGCCTGTTTTCATTTGGGTTCGAGTTTGGCCATTCCGGCCGAAGTGCTGACAGGTCCCGCACTGAGCGAGGATACTTATTTACGACAGGTGGCAACATTGTTGATCGCGGAACGCGGGACCTTCGATACCATTGGCAACTTGTGTCAAAACGGTGATCCGAAAGTGCGGTTGGCGGGGGTCCTGGCGGCGGGTTTTCGCTTGACGATTCCCAAGTCGGATGCGGTCATTCCGGCAGATTTGAAACTGGCGCCCTGGCGGACGGAGGATGCCTATACGATCAAGTTTGCTGACGAAAAAGTGGACTTGAGGAAGGTCAGTGACAGGATCGGACTCTACACGGTGGCCGATCACTGGAAGGCTTCCAAGCATACTGCTGAGCAGGAACAACTGTTTGCACTGCTGGAAGTCCGGCTGGGTGACGAGAGTGAAGTGGTCCGCTCCCAGGCGGCCTATTTCTTGTCCCTGTTGAATGATGCTCGCACCGAGCCGCTGATTGCGCGAATTCGGACTGACATCACGCAACGCAAGTTGAGTCTCGCGGCGCTCAATCTTGTTCCGAAGGTCTGGGTCGTCGGTCCGTTCGACGACTTGGCCAAGGGATTCAAGACGATTCATGAGCCCGAAAAATCGATTCCCAATCCCGGTGCAAAGTACCAGTCAGGCAACTTGCAACTTGAATGGAAGCCGGTCACCGTCCAGCGCCAGACCAATTTCCGTGAGCTGTTTGGACCGTGTGATGGGAAGTCGAGCTACATCTACTTCCGCCTGGAAAGCAGTCGCAAACAACTGGCCACGTTAGAGGTCGGGTCAGACGACGGGATCAAGGTCTGGCACAACGGCAAGCTGGTCTGGACCAACGATCTTAACCGAGCCGCCCTGCCCTTGCAGGATTCGGTGCCGCTGAATCTACAGCCGGGAGGAAATGACATCCTGATGCGAGTCCGCAATATCGTCGGTGAGAGTGGCGGGTACGCTCACTTTCGTTCGTTGAGCCCCGTCGTGGCGGTGGCACCCGACAAGCTGGAGAACGGATCGCTGGCCGAACGCCTGAAGGCGGCTGCGGCTGGCGACCCCGCGGCGGCGAAGATTGCTCCGGAATTCCTAACCACAGATTGGTTGGCTGCGGCCAAGAAGGGCAATGTCGAGAACGGCAAGAAGTTGTTTTCCGCAACCGGGCTGGGGTGTGCCAAGTGTCACTCAGCGACCGCCGAGACGGCGATTAATGCCGGACCGAGTCTCGCCGATGCCGCGAAGCGGTTTACGATATCTCATCTTGTGGAATCGATTCTGCTCCCCAACAAGCAGATTTCGCCTGTGTTCAAGGCGACGCTGATTGTCACCACAGCCGGCCGGCAGCATACCGGCCTGGTCATCGGTGAAACTGCGGAAAAGATCGACTTGATTCAGCTCGATGCGGTTCCCATCTCGATTCCCATCAAGGACGTCGAAGACCGGAAACTCCAGGAATCCTCACCGATGCCGCCAGGTCTGGTGAAGACGACCGCCGAGTTGCAGGATCTGTTGGCATTCCTGTTGAGTGCGTAATTGGGCAGTTTGGTCGTCTGATCAATGCTACATTTGGGGGGCATTGGCCCCATAATTCCCATTCTTCTCATCCATTTTTATGGGACTTATGGGACTTATGGGACTTATGGGACTTATGGGACGGATAGGGCTTATGGGATTTGTGCCATCACCACGCCTGCTAATTGATCAGATGCTTCTTAACCACATCCCAATCGACATCCACCCCTAATCCCGGTCGATCCGTAATTGTGACGATCGGGCCACTGATCGAAATTGGATTCTTGGCGATGGTAAATTCGTGATAGTCGGGGCCCAGGATGTCACCGGGGAATTTCTCGAGTTGCAAGTTCGGGCACGCGACCGCCAGATGACACATGGCAGCCGTGCCGATGTCCCATTCCAGGTTCGAGCCGATGCTGCAGGCGATTCCGTGTTGGGCGGCGTATTCGACGATCACCTTGGAACGGTTAATGCCGCCGTTCTTGCCGGGGTAAATGCTGATGACATCGCAGCCCTCGTTGCGGATCAGTTCCTTCGCATGAACCAAGTTGAAACACATGTCGTCGGCCATGACGAGCGGCTTGATGGAGCGGCGGACTTCAGCAATGGCGGCGTAATCTCCATCGGGGGTCGGCTGTTCGAACAGTCCGACATTGCAGTCTGCGAGTTGTTGGCAGGCGGCGATGGCGGTCGCTGCGTCCCAGCCGCAGTTGGCATCGATCACCATGTCGGGGCCGGGGCCAGCGACCTCGCGGACGATGCGGACGCGCTCAATGTCTTCGGCAGGGTTGGTGCCGACTTTGACCTTCAAGGTCGTGAAGCCTTCGTCAATGAGTTCGCCCGCACGTTGGCGAGTGCGTTCCGGTGGATACGCGCCGATTGAGAACCGGCAGCGAATGGCCAGGGGCCGGCAGGCGCCCCCTAGCAGCTCATAAACCGGCTTGCCCGCAGCCTTGCCCTGGATGTCCCAACAGGCCATTTCAATGGCCGATTTGGCGAACCAGTTGTGAATGCAGACGCGTTCCATTTGCTTTTCCAAGCCGGCGATATCATGCGGATCAAGTCCGATGATGGCAGGGCCCAGGACGCGATCGACTACCGACTGGGCGCCCCAGACGGTTTCGCCGCTCCAGCGTGGCGTGACCGAGGCTTCTCCCACCCCTTCGATGCCAGCATCCGTCAGCACACGCACGATCAACGATTTTGACTCGACGTGCTGGCCGAGGGCCGAGATCATTCTTCGCGCCGGTTTGAGCGGAATCCGGACCGGATAGGTTTCGATCCCCGTGATTTTCATGGCAATCCTGTCAGTTACGGATGTTTGGTTGTAGGTTGATCGCATCAAGAGATGTGCATCTTAATGAACTGCGGATGCTTGGGAAATCCGGCACCATGATCTACAATTGCAGATTGCAAACCGACCGCTATCCCGCCTGAGACCCGCCCCGTGAATCGCATTTTTACCGTGTTGGCTAGTGTTGCTGCCGTGATTACGGCCGTCGCGTTCGTGTTGGGTATGAGCATTGGCGATGCCACTCAACGTACCGCCCAGACTGTCGTTTCTTATCATTTGCTGGCGGGCCTGGCCGCATTGCTGTTTACGTCGCTGGTCCATGCGATTGTGCTGACGTATTTCATGGGAACCGGCCGCTGGCTGGAAGAAACAACAACTGCTTATCGGCTTAATTGGGATTTCTACAAGGAGAGCAAGGTGCTGAAGTACCGCACCGTGCTTCTGATGCTGGTTTGTTTCTTGTTGCTGATTGCCACGGGGGCCGTGGGGGCGGCGGCCGATCCGGCGTCGAGGGTGGGCTTTCGTGGGGCCTGGGGGTTCAGTGGCGGCGACATTCACATGGCCATCGCATTGCTGACCTGGGCGTTCAATCTATTGGTGAATGTGTATCAGTTTCGGGTGTTGACTCGAAACGGTGAGATCATTGAATCTGTGCTGAGTGAAGTTCGCCGTATCCGGATCGAGAATGGATTGACTGTGTAGGACTGTCGTGAATCGGAGGCCGATTCACGAGAAACCCGCGATTCCGCCTGAGGCTCGCATTCTGTTATCATGCCGGTTCGTGTGTGGAATTGATCTTTGGCGTCGCATCGGATTTTGGCTCTTGTCTTCGTCTTCCGCACAGTCTGAATTTCGACCTTCCGGTGGCCTGGGCCGGCAAGTCATTGAGTTCTTCGTGTGCCTGGCGCTGGCGGTGATTCTCTTTAAAGCCTTTCTCATCGAAGGGTATGTGATTACCACGGGTTCGATGGCTCCCACTCTGTTGGGCTATCACAAGCAAATCAATTGCCCGAGTTGCAGTTATGAATTTGCCCTGGGAATTTCCAATGGGCAGGCCCCAGAGCGCGCCGTTTGTCCGAATTGTGATTTCGCGGGGATCGAGACCAGTTCGTTGATGTTCAATGACGGCGATCAAGTCCTGGTCAGCAAATCGACGTACAGTGTGCGTTGGCCCAAGCGTTGGGAGGTGGCTGTCTTTCGCAATCCGAACGACACGTCCGAAGCCTATGTCAAACGGATCGTGGGTCTGCCGGGCGAGCAGATTCAGGTACGCCGCGGAGACGTCTTCGTGAATGGCCAGATCGCGCGGAAATCACTGGATGTGCAGCGTGGCTTGCGGATCCTGGTACACGATCACGCCCATCAACCTGTGGCGAATGAGTCTGCTGACTGGCAACCGCGGTGGACTGGTGAGCAACCCTGGTGGCAGCCGCGTGCGGTCGGATTTGCCGTGGATACTCGGCCTGAAAAAGACCGGGCTGCGCAGTGGGCCTGGTTGACGTACCGGCATTGGATTCGCCGCGGCGGCAAGCACTCGACCAGATTGAAACTGGCTCAGTGGCCCGCGGCGGCTCCCCTCCCCTCGCCAAGTTTTGACCCTGTCTATTTTGACGAGAAGTCGAGCGAGCTGGTGTGTCGCGGCGCGATGACGGACGAAACTCGGGAACGCCTGGTGGGCACCTCGAAGGAGCGCAAGTTCCAGGCGGCAATCGAGCAACTCCATACCGAATCGCACATTGCACCACTGACTGACTTTTATGCCTACAACCGCCAGATCCCGGGGAACGGAGATTCGGCTGTCGTGCGGGATCTGATGGTGGTGACGAAGGTGGATTTCAAGGCGGGCCAGGGCGAATTTCGGATCGAGATGAACGACGGCTCGGAGGTCTATGCCTGGGTCTTCGATACCCGGCAGCAACAGATCCGGCTCCACATGCGAGGCAGTTCGGCACCCGTGCGGACAGCTCCGCTGCCGGCGAAGTTCGCCCGGGAGACGGCGTTATTGGAAATGTCGTTGTTTGATCGGCAGGTGATGTGCGCCGTGGACGGAGACCTGGTGTTCGAGCCTTGGGAACTGCCCCCCGCGCCGCGTGGCAAGCCGGCTCCGCGCCGCCAGGTGCGTCTGGGAGCCAATGGGATTCGGCTGCACGTCTTGAGTTTGCAGGTGTTTCGAGATGTGTATTACACGGCCGACGGGAACGCGGACATGAAGACCTGGGAGCTGTCGAATCAAGCAAATCAGGAAGAATTCTTCGTGCTGGGGGATAACAGTCCGATTTCGGTGGATAGCAGGTTGTGGGGTCCGGAGATTGTATTGACATCGCAACTCTTGATGGGAAAACCGTTTCTGGTTCATTTGCCATCCCGTACGGCGCAATTGAAACTGGGCAATTGGCAAGGTCGCTTGCGCGTACCAGACTTTTCCCGGATTCGCTATATTCGCTAGAGATCTAATATCCTGGCGGCAGAAACGAATACGAGATACGCCAGATTTTCATGAGTTTGAGATCGGAAGGCCGCGACATCAATGAGTGCCTCGAATGTATCGTCCGCACCCCTCAGTTCTGAAGCCCAGACCGCTCGGGCCGAGGCGATTCGGATCGCCAAGACTCAGCCGGCGACCAGGGTTGAGGCGCGGAAGGACCGGCCGCACGACGGGTGGCGGGATACGATTGAATCGATCGTTATCGCCTTCATCTTCGCGTTTCTGTTCCGCACGTTTATCGCGGAAGCCTTCATCATTCCCACGGGCTCGATGGCCGAAACATTGTACGGTCGCCATAAGGACGTTTATTGCAACCAGTGCAATACGCGGTTTCGAGTGGGTGCCAGCGAAGAAGTGGATCGCGACAACGGATACTTTCGTTCGGAAGGACGTCTCAAATACGGCTTCTGTCCGAACTGCCGGTTCCAGATGGACATTGAAGACGAACTCCCCTTCGCCGGTGATCGCATTCTCGTCAATAAGTTCCCTTATGAATTCGTGAATCCCAAACGCTGGGAAGTCGTGGTCTTTAAGTTTCCCGAGGATCCGAAGACCAGTTACATTAAGCGTTTGATCGGGCTTCCGGGCGAAACCATTTCCATTCTGGGGGGAGACCTATTCCGGCAGGAGGGGGAACTTGGTAAGTCCGAGATCCTGCGTAAGCCGCCCGACGTGCAGCAGGAAACGCAGATTCTGGTCTATGACAATGACAAGCCGGCGAGAGTCCTGTTGGATCAGGGATTTCCCGAACGCTGGGCGCCGGTTAAGGGGCTCGATCCCGAACAGGCCGACCCCGCGGGCTGGCAGCCCGATGCCAATACCCGGTCGTTTGCGATTGATGCGACCCAGAGGCCGGCCGACTCGTCCGAATCCTGGCTGCGGTATCGCCATTATGTGCCACAAGCGGTGGACTGGCAGCGCGCCTTCGACAGCAAACGGATCGAGGCGGCGCCGCAGTTGATGCTGATTGCCGACCATTATTCGTACAACAGCGGCTATTGGGGCAGCACGCCGGTCAGTGATCCGGAAAGTGATTCTGTCGGCGAGCATTGGGCCGGTGATCTGACATTGAATTGTCAGTTGGAAGTCCTGGCCTCACAGGGGCAGGTGACTCTGGAACTGGTGGAAGGCCGCCGCAAGTATCATTGCGATTTCGACCTCGCCAGCGGTCGCACGACTCTCAGTTATCAGGACGAGTCGTTCCGCAAAGGGGCGCAGGGCGGGTTGGAAGATATCGCGGTCGGCGAGGCGGTCACGCCGGTCGGGAAGGTTGGAAAGTATCAGATGGTCTTCGCGAATGTCGACGATCGCCTGCTGTTGTCGGTCAACGGCAGGTGGATTGATTTTCAGAACCAGGGCCAACCGGTTGATGGTTCGTATGAATTCCCTCAGCAAGTATCTGAGCGGATTCCCACTCATCAAGATCTGTCGCCGATTGGTGTGGCAGTGCGGCAGGCCAATGTGCGGGTCAGCAAATTGCTGATTGAGCGTGATACTTACTACACCAACAAACGGGATCGGGACCCGCATAATCCACGGATGTTACTGCAGGATCCGACGCGTTATGCGAATGACTATGCCAAGTTCATTGAGAAGGATCGTTTCCCCCTCTCTCCCGATGAGTTTCTCGTGCTGGGTGACAATAGTCCACGCAGCCTGGATAGCCGGTTGTGGGAGCAGCGTCCCACGCACCCGTATGCGGTGAACCGCAGTCTGTTGATTGGCAAGGCGTTTTTGATTTACTGGCCGCACGGGGCGCCATTCCCCAACGGACGCGGTTATACCCCCAAGTTCCTGAGAAAATTCGGCAGATCGTTGTACTTCTGGCACCAGGAAATCCGGCGCGACGAACAGGGGAACGAGTATCAAGCGGATACGGACTACCCGGCCAATGCGATCCCGTTCTTGCCTCAGCCGATGCCGTGGATGGCCAAGGAAGGTCGCTGGTTCAAGTGGATTCGCTGATCCACGAGGCACCGAAACACAACACACAGAGACTGCGCAAACCCATGCACCTATCCGTCGGTCCGCATACCGTCATGCCAGGGGGGGAGTTGGTCATTGCGTTCTTTGCGGTCTATCTGGTGATAGTCGGCATCTGCGCCTTTGCGATACGCCACCTGCCACCTATCGTGGCGAAAATCTGTTTTGGATTAGGCTGCTGCCTGCTGGTAGGCTCTCCCCCATTCACCCTCTTCGTTTTTTACTTCACAGACTATTCGCTTTTCAAGGCCCTCCATCAAGTGCCGAATGCTTTGTTCGGCATCTCGCCAATTGTCGTTCCATTGCTCCTCGCACCACTCGTGCCGCGCCGACGCAAGCCGAGCACACAGCCGTGAATTGCGGTCTGCAAAGAAAAAAAGATCGCCGTGGCCGTTCAGAGGGGGGTGAACGACGACGGCGATCGGGAAACGGACGTCACTTGCACGCAGCACAAGTCACGCCAGTTGGTCGCGATCCGCGGTTGCGGGAATACGGTGGACTCAATGGTCCGCCATGCCATTGATCGACCCGGCGTTACGACTTCTTCAGAATTCTCGGTGCGAGTCGGGTTCCGCAGATTTTGGCGACTGTAAGGAGCGATAACTGATGCAGAATGGACACGATTCTCGAATTTGGATTTGAGAATCGACCCATAAACGGTTTAAGATGATTGTCAGCTCAGGATCTACGGTCGGCAGGAATGCGGTATTGTTATACTTCACGCGGTGAGGAAT
>CAMAVF010000108.1 GCA_945861445.1 Planctomicrobium piriforme
ATGCCTCGCGGCGGACACAACACCAGCCAGCGACGAGCCACATCCTCAGCGGACCACGCTGCGGCCTGAGGCAAATTCAAATGCAGCAGCACGTGCAGGTGATTGTCCATGATCGCAAACCCGCAGACATCAATGGCAAAGATGCCAGCCAGTTCCCGCAACCGGTCTTCGATCCACTGTTTGCGATGAGAGTGCCCCTCACCACACAGCAACGCCCGCCGGACACACCGCGAAATGCAGTGGTAGAACGGAGTGACCGTGGAGTCCACGAGGAATTTGCGTGCCGTTGTCATGCGGGTGCCCCTTCCAATCGAAACGGAAGTTGGGATGTTTCTCCCAGTAGTCCATATCTTTCACAATTGGGATTGTTGTGTCAATAGATATGCCTGTCCTTTAATTAAATTAACGAATTTAACGAGCAATCACGATGCACTCGCTTGCGCTTCGAGCTTTTATTCGCGGTCACTTTGGGACCGGATGTGAATTTGAAATCGATTCATCGAACGCCACCGATGCCAATTGAAACGGCATCGGTAGCAGTTCTTCCACCGAAAAGATGTGGATCGATTCGGCTCCGCAGATGATGATCTCGGCGTCGCGGCATAGTTCGGCCATCCATTGCCGGCAGGCTCCGCACGGCAGAAGTTCGGACAGGTCCTGTTCGCAACTGGCGTCGATGCAGGCGATGGCAATCGCGCTGATCATGCGGTCGCCGTTGGACATGGCTGCGGCCAGGGCGGCTCGTTCGGCACAGAGCGCCAAGCCAAAACTGGCATTTTCCACGTTGGTGCCGATGTGAATGCCCTGTTCACCCAACACCGCCGCACCGACGCGAAAACGGGAATACGGTGCGTAGGCTGACTGAGCTGCCTCACGTGCGGAGGCGATGAGACGTTGCCGATTTCCGGTCGAGACATGAGCCGCCATGCTTCTTCCTCACAGAAATTTCCGAGCCGAATCGAATGATTCTTGACCAGCGACGTGCAGCAGCAGAGGCTGGTCAATCTGGAGGCGCTGTGGCCGAATTGCTCCGCAGTGGAGCAAACGACGCCTGATCCGCGTCCAGCTTACTCAGGCGATCGCGCCGCGGGAAGATCGTCCCGGGCGAACTTGGCAGGCATGTCAGATATTTTATCTGATCACGGGCAGGTGATGCTGACGGGGCGCGTCAACTGGGGTGTGCCACCGGGGTTGAATTGCAGGCGGGCGACCGATTCGGCGTGAATCAGGTAGGGGCCGAAGGTCACGCCGGCAAATGTCTTCCACAAGCTGGGTACCTGCAGCGTGTGAATCACGCGGGCCCCGTAGTAGTTGGTCGAACTGGGAGCGACACTCGCTTCCAACACCCCGGCACTGGTCAGATTTCCCAGCAGAATGTCCCCCTCACACAGCGAATTGTCGTTCGTTCCACCGCCACCCGCATTGCTGGCAATCAGCACGGGATAGCCCAGGACTGTGTTCGTGGCGGCGAAGTTCTGGGCGGCAGTGCGTGCGAGGTTGGTGTTGCCAGTCGCCTTCCATTCTTGAACGGCTGCCAGGGCGGCGGCTTCCATGGCCGTTTCCAACTCCATCCGAGCCTGCCACACGGTGCCGATATCGGTGACCAGGATCAGCAGCATGAAGATCGCCGGCACCGAAGCAATGATCCAGACCGTGGCGATGCCGCGCCGCGGCGGGCGGGTGGAAGGATCAGATTCGGCAGGGCTGACACGTCGCATGACACTTTTGTCCTTGGTCATTGGTCCTTTGTCATTGGTGATTGGATCTTCCCTCCCTCATTCCTTGTTTCGAGAACATCTTCGCAGGTTTGAGCTGCGTTAGATCACAAGGTTGAGCGATCGGGATTCGCTTGCGGGTCACTGTTCGTAAGGGTAAGTCGTGGTCACTTCGATCGTCTGGTCTGCGGTGCTGTAGCCGAAAGTGCCCAGCAGGTCAGGAGTCAGCTCAGACAGATTCACCGAGACGGTCACTCGGACGGCATTGTCGGGCATCAGGGGGAGTTGGGGATCAGCGGCGACGCCGTCGGTGGCGGCATAACCCGGTGAGGTCGGCGCCGTGTGTCGCAGGGTCACTCCCCGGCTGACATTCTGGCCATAACCGGCGGTGAATAACTGCCGATTGACTTCGGTCCGGATGGCTGTCGCCGTGGTATTGGTGAGCGGCGGGTCAGTGAAGCCGCCCAGCCCGGGCGTTTCGGCAGCGATCTTCGCCCCCATCCGAGCCGCCTGGGAAACCTGTTGAATATTGATGATGATCAACGAAAACTCGATCACCGCCAGCAACAGCACCATCAGGACGGGAAACGTCAGGATCAATTCGACCACGATCACTCCGCACCGCTGCAGGCCGGTCCTGCGGGAGTCGGGGGAATGGCGAAGTGGCAGCATGGGTCGGCAACCTGGATGGTGACTGAATTTGGGGCGTGTGCGGGGTCTGCTTGACAATAATGTGCGCACGGCCCCCCACCCGACGCAATACAAACCGTGTGCCAATGGGCCTCTAAGTCCGGAGAAGTGCCACCGCCGCACAAGTTGCAGCGAATTTTGCTGCGAGGAGACTTGTAGCCCGGCCTGATGCGAACTCGCGGACTGTTAACTCGCACTCAGGATGTTAACGCCGGTTAACATTACTTGTCAGTTGTTGGTTCGACTTCGCCGGACCGTTAGACAAAGCAACTTGGGAGTATCCGACAGGTCCGGCAAAGTTTGCCTAAGCTGCCTGTTGAGAATGCTGTTAACGCTTGAAATGTTCATGGGTTACGAAGAAGCGAGACCTTGCAACGGCGGTTGGGCTTGGGTTCAAGTCCGACCGTATCAAGGCTCGATTAACCGGAGGAATGAATAGCCTCCATCTGATCGATACAGAGTGACTCGCGGCTCACCTCTGGCGGCGACGGATCGTTGTGCGTCCAGCGATGCGGGCCGGGTCTACTTGTCTGACAGGTTGACGGTCCGCGCTGGCGGGACGAACAGCGCGGCTGCCCCTGACAGAGATCGATCCATAGTAGTAGAAGCGATGTGGTGAGCCATGTACGAAGGCCATTTTCAGTTGGACCGACGCCCGTTCGCGGCGACGCCGGATCCGGGATGTTGTTACCTGTCGCCGACTCAGACGCCGCTGTTTCAGGCAGTCAGCCGCTGTATTGAGAACGGCCAGGGAATCGCCATCCTGACCGGGACGGCAGGCATCGGTAAGACGTTGCTTGCCCAGGTCCTGCTGGCGGAATCGGCCCAGCGCTTCACCGCCGTCTACCTGGGGACAGGCCAGTTCCCTACGCGCCGGGCGCTGCTGCAGGCCATCTTGTACGAACTTGGCCAGCCTTACGGCGGAATGACCGATCAGGAATTGCGGCTGGAACTCAATACGGCCCTCAGGAATTTGATTTCTCAGCGTGATGGCCTGCTGCTGATTCTGGACGAAGCCCACTTGCTGTCGGATCGCCTGCTGGAAGAAATCCGCCTGCTGGCCGATCTGGCACAACACGGTGTGCCGCTGGTACGTGTCGTCCTGAGCGGTAATCCGGAATTCGAAGAACGTCTGACTGCTCCCGCGCTGGCAGCGTTCAATCAACGCGTCGCGTGCCATGTTGCGCTGGAAACTCTGACGCAGCAGGAATCGATCAGCTACCTTGAATTTCGCATCCAATGGGCGGGAGGCAGTGTCGACCAGTTGTTTGAGCGGGACGCCTTACAACTGATTGCCTATGCCAGTGACGGCGTGCCGCGTTGTCTGAATCAGTTGGCCGATCATTCGCTGATGCAGGCTTATCTGGCGGGCACGACCCGAGTCAGCGCGACGATCGTGCGGCAGGCGTTGGCCGACGTCCAGCACTTGCCGTTACGCTGGAATCCGTCGGCATTGCACGATCGTTCGTCGCGCCCCGCGGCCGCAACACGGACCTCGCACGAAATTCTGGAAACGAGCTCTGCCCCGTTCGAGCGGGCTACAAGCGACGACGCTGTTCCCGTCTGCGAAGTGCAGGGTTCCGAGGAAAGCGAGTCCGCTTGCTTTGAATTCGGTGCCGGGGATGGTGTTCCGGCGGCGACTTTCTCGATCCAGGCGGCAGAAGTAGAGTCGTCCATCATCGAGGTGAATGATGATCGGACCAGCGAACTGGCACTGCGCCCTGAGACGTCGACTGTCTTTGAATTTGGATCGGAAGCCGAGACCGAATCGGAATCGGAAGTCGAAGACATCGAGGATGAAGACGGTCCGCCGCTGTTTGCGTGGCTCGCGAAGCCCGTTCCGTCTGAAGCCGTGGTGACGCCGTCCGAGGGGGAATTGTCATCCTCCAGTTTCACGATTCCGACCCGTGGGCGAACTCGGACGCGGGCGGTCGAGCAGGAGTTTGTCAGCACGTCCCCGCTCACCGGCAAGGCATTAGGGAGTCAGCGGGTCTCAGAGTCGTTCCGCGCGGTGGCGCCCCTTCCGGCACGGCCTGTGCTCAGCCAACAAAATCTCCCTGCGGAAGAGGTGGTCGTCGACGGTTACGCGCGGCTGGATTCGTCCCTGGCACCGATGTTCCCGCGACCCGCCCCCACGTTGCCGACGCCCGTCTTTACGACAGAATTATCAGTGGACGATGGGCACAACGCAGACCTGGCGGAGATGGTCCAACTGGCGGAAATCGATGCCCCGACAGCCATCGCGATTCTGGATCGGCAGGCGACCGTCGAACCGGATCGGCAGAGTTGGCCGACGGACGCCGTGCAACAGGCAGACCGTACCGCAGCGACGAATCAGCCCCTGGAGCGAATTGATGCCATCTGTGCCTTGATCGACGAGTCCGACGACACTTCCGGGATTGCGAACGGGGTCGAACTGATTACCGATTACGGTGTCGAGCGGATCGATGTCGATTTGCCAGCGAATGCCGAACTGCCGTCGGGGGTGACAGCCGAGCATCATCTGTCGATTGACCTGGAAGACTGGATCGGATCGACCGTGGTCGATGTGGGCCGTGATCTCCAGCAGAACATGGCCAAGACGTTCCCAGAATTGGTGAATCGCCAGCGAGCGAACAAACTGGAACAGTTGCTGGATGGGATCGAACGGGCCAGCCAGTATGATGTCATTGAACCCGATGCCGCGACCGCAGCCACGACGTCGCGACTCGATCCACCGGTAGACTCGGCGGAGGGGACCGTTCCGGCACCCAATCACAACTACAAGAATTTCTTCAGCGTGCTGCGCCGCCGGCAGCCTCGTTAATTATCTTTCCGGATCCACCCACGACATGGATGAGGCCTATCACCGAGCACTCGTGTCAGGGGAGTTGCGAGGGTGTCAGCCCGCCCTGATGCGGCTGGGGTTGAGTGGTCTCGCCGCCGGTTATGGGTTGGCCATGCGGCTGCGTTCGCTGGGATATCGCTGCGGGTTGCTCGAAACGCAACATGTCCCGATCCCCGTGATCAGCCTGGGCAACATTACGACGGGCGGCACGGGGAAGACTCCGTTCGCGGCGTTTGTCGCCCAGTGGTTTCGCGACCATGCCGTGCGTGTTGCCTTCTTAAGCCGCGGCTACGGTGCCGACCCGGGCGCCGTGAACGATGAAGCGCTGGTCCTGAATCAGCTCTGCCCCGACGTCCCGCATCTGCAGAATCCCGATCGCGTGGCCTCGGCGCGGATCGCGGTCGAGGAACTCGACAGCCAGTTGCTGATTCTGGACGACGGATTCCAGCACCGCCGGCTGGGTCGAGACCTGGACGTAGTGCTGATCGATGCGAGCAACCCCTGGGGCTTCGGGGCCTTACTGCCACGCGGTCTATTGCGAGAACCACTGACGGCCTTGCGGCGCGCGAACCTGGTGGTCCTGACCCGAGTCGACTCTGTTTCAGTGGATCAACTACACAGCATTCGGCAACGTTTGGAGCGCATTCGGGGCACAGGGGAATGTGTGGAGACCAACTTCCCGGTGCGGCGACTGGTGAACTCGCTGGGCGAGACTGCCGAATGGTCGTCGCTGACCACCGGCCAGGTGGCGGCGTTTTGCGGGATCGGCAATCCGACCGCCTTTCGAGGTCTCCTGGCGCGACGAGGCATTTCGGTGGCCGACGACCGGTTCCGCGTCTTTCCCGACCATCATCGCTACACGCGCGAGGATGTCTACGCGCTTCGGGAGTGGGCCGACCAGTTGGGCTCACCGGTGGTGTTGACCACGCAAAAGGATCTCGTGAAGCTGGACCTTCCGCAGTTGAATCAATCTCCATTGTGGGCGGTGGAAATCGGGACCGAGATCCATGTGGGGCGGGAATTGTTGGAACGACGTCTGGGAGAAATCCTGCAACGAGTGGAGCAGGACAGGACTCCCGGTGATCCCTAACAGCCTGTTGAAAAAGGTGTCTGGAACTTTGCCAACCACACGGAATCGAGCGTTGTTTCGACGTTCGGAGAGTTCCAAACACCTTTTTCAACAGGCTGCTAAGGCGGGTTGGATAAATACAAGCTCGAAGCGCAAGTGAGTGCATCATCGATTGCTCGTTGGCGACGGAATGCACTCGCTTGCGCTTCGAGCTTGTATGCGCGGTCACTCCGTGACCGGCCGTTAGGAACGCGGCGAGCATCGTCTCGCGGTCATCCGTCGATTAGGATAGGCAGGCAGATCGCTGGAGTTCATTCCTACGCCCCTGATTTCACGTGCCCTATGTCATTACCCGCAATTCACACGGCCGAGCAGTACGCCGAGCACAAGCTGGACTTGCCCGAGGGGGGACGCTGGACCGAACTGGTGGGCGGTAAGATTGTCACTCTGCAGCCTCCAGACGACGAACACGGGAATGTGATCCGGAATCTGATGCTGGCGTTTTCCAAGTTCGCCCATAAGACTCAGCAGGGCTACGCCTGCTTTGAAATCGGCCTTGTCACGAAGCGGAACCCCGATACGGTGCGTTGCCCTCCAGCCTGTTACTTCATGGAGGGCGCCCCCTTCGCGGAACTCGACAATCTGATCGCCCGCACCAAGCCGGCGACTGTGGTCGAGATCGCCTCGACCAATGACCGCCGGCGGCAGATTGAGGAGTGCATTCTGGAGTACCAGGAACTGGCGATTCCGCTGCTGTGGGTGATCGATCCGCAGGAGAAGCAGGTGCATGTCTTCCAGAACAATCGCTCGGCAAAACGCTACTCGCAGCACCAAATTCTCTATGGGAGTTCCGTATTGGACGGCTTCGAGTATCCTGTCGGAGATCTGTTCGCGTTGCCCCCGTGGTGGAATCCCAAAGTCGAACCACGGCCTCCAAAAACATGAACCGCGATCAAACAGACGAAGCAGGTGTTCGCCCAGTGACGGGGCTCACTGACCTCAACTGTTCACCGTGATAAAATCCCTCATTCCGTTCGCTTGCCCCTGAGGACGCCTCACCTTGTCGCAGCCTGCTCCGGAATTCGCCGAAGAACTGGTTCCCGATAATGTCATTCCACACCAGACGCTGCCGCCGTTGCGGTATCGCGATTTGCCGGAAGCTCCACATTGGCGAAAACTGGTCGGGCCCAGCATCATCCTGGCGGGGCTGGCGTTGGGATCGGGAGAATTCGTCTTCTGGCCGTATGTGACCTACAAATCGGGGTTCGTCTTTTTCTGGGCCTGCATGCTGGGCGTGTTGACCCAGTTCTTCATGAACCTGGAGATTGAACGCTGGACGCTGGCCACCGGCGAAAGTGCCATCACCGGCTTTTGCCGTCTCAGCCGCCACTGGGCCTGGGTGATGTTGATCATGAATGTCGTCCCGTGGGTCTGGCCGGGCTGGGCCACCGGGGCCAGCATGTTGTTGAGCTGGACGATGTTCGGTGCCGACATCAAACCACTGGAAGCCAGCGCGCCGTTGACACAGATGGCGGTCTCAATTCCTGCCGAGTTGCAGACGCAACTCCGCTTCGATGCGGCTGAAAAGCGACTGATCTGGAAGGGAGCACAAACTCCCGAACAAGCTGTCGCATTGAAGAATCTGGATGCCGAGCCTGAGTTTCAGCAGGCCGTGGCGACAATTTCGGCGCGAGTGCGCAAGACGGGAGGCTTGAAGCATGACGCGTGGTACTTCCAGTGGATTGCCATTGCCACCCTGTTGCTGGTGGGGGTTGTGCTGACCACCAGCCCGGTGGTCTATAATACCGTCGAAGCCCTCCAGTCGTACCTGGTCGGGCTGATATTCGTGATCGCCATCACGCTGGGCATCTTGATCATCAAGCCCTATGCCGTGTGGGCGATGCTCGCGGGGATGTGGAACATCGGCGGACTTCCGGCGGCCGACAGTGGCTTGGAGTTCATGGCCCTGTTGGGCGCGTTGGCATTCGCTGGAGCGGGCGGCACGATGAACCTTGGGCAAAGCAACTTCATCCGCGACAAAGGCTACGGGATGGGCAAGTACATCGGCCGCATCACCAGCCCGCTGACTGGGAACGAAGAACCCATTGCCGACGTCGGTTTCCATTTCCATCACACACCCGAGAACATGCGCCGCTGGCGAGACTGGTGGCGGGCGGCCAATATCGAGCACTTCTTCAGCTTCTATCTGACATGTGTGGTCTCGTTGATGTTGCTGGCGTTGATTTCGTACTCGCTGTTTCGCGGACCCGACGGCCAATTGCTGCCGGGGATGGAACGCTTCGGCGGAGGGATGGATTTCATCTGGGGCGAGGCCAATCTCGTGCAGAGCCAGTTCTCGAATCCCCTTGTCGGTAATGCGTTCCGCAGCCTGTTTTTCGTGATGGGGATCGCCCTGCTGTTTACGACCGAACTGGGCGTCCTGGACGCGGCCGCCCGGATTTCGGCCGACATCATCAAGATCAATGTCCTGCGAGAAAATCCCCAGTGGACACTCGCCAGGCTGTATTTTGTCATCCTGTGGATCGAGATCATCCTGAGTATCGCCATCCTGGCAGCGGGTGCCCTGGTACCCGAGTTTTCGTCCGAACCGCTCAACTTTTTGAAGATCTCGGCCGCCATGAACGGCATGGTGATGTGCATCTACGGGATGCTGTTGCTCTATCTGAACCTGAAGATCATGCCGCGGTCTTTGGCGATTACGCCGTTGCGTTTCGTGGCGATGGTGTGGGCGTGTGCGTTCTTCGGCTATTTCAGCCTGCAGGCGATTCAACTCGAGGTCTGGCCAATGCTCAAGAGCTGGTTTGGGGGGTAGGAGGGAATGACTAATGTCTAAATGGGTTGGTTGATGTCGGGGTCGAGGGGTTTGCGGTTCGCTGGGATTCGTCATTCGGGTTTGGACATTCGACATTCTTTTGTCATTCGGGTTTCGTCATTCGTCATTTCCACTGCGGCTTGCGGTACAATCCAGCATTGCCTTCATCGTTCACCTGCGAACTCCATCATGCACATCACCGTTCAAGCTGTGAATCGTCCCGAAGTTCCCGTGCTGAAGCTGTCGCCGCGGTTCCGGCACGATGTGACGTACTTCGCGTCGCATCCCACCGATCTGGGTCGCCCGGCGCTGCCCCAGGGCGAGTATTACATCCTGCTGGAAGAAGCCCGCGTGACGCTGGATGACGGCGTGTTCCGGATCGTCTCACCCTTGGACAGCGACAACCGCACCGAATTGGAGATCACTGAGGAGCAGGAAGACTGGTTGAAATGGATTGTGGAGCATCAAGTCGAACACATTCGTTTGTCCTGAACATCCCGTGAACTTCTCCGCATGTTCGTCGTGCGATGTGTTCTCTTGCCGGTCGCTCGTCCAGTTCACTGGCTGCTGACCGACCGTAACGCCGAACTTCTAACGCAGGACATTCGTCGCGCGGGCCAATTTCGAGGCCCTGGAAAAGTCTGCCATTTCCCGAGAAACTCCGCACTCTACGTGACCCGAGTTCGCTGCAAACCCGATTGGCATAGTTTGTGCGGCTTCTAACTGAAGTACGATCTTTTTTGAATACCACGGGGTCACAGTCAAATCCATCACCATTTCAACCTATGTGAAACGGTGGGGTGTAGGCATCGCGAATTGTGAGAATGTGGTGCCGGGGCTGCAAGTAACTGATTACCCAGCGAGGGGTGCGACATGAGTATTGCCGAAACCATTACCGAAACCGACTTGGAACTGGTCCCCCTGCGGCGGTTTATGCACTCGTGTTCGTGCTGCACGTACCTGGGTCAATGGCACGAGTACGATCTGTACTTCTGTCAAAACTGCTGCATCGTCCCTTCAGTCGTCGCCCGTTGGGGAAATGATCAGGCAGATTACGTCAGCGGACTGGATGAAGTGACGCAAAGCTGCACGCCACATCTGCGCGAAGCAAAGCGTCGTGCCGAGGCGATGGGGTTGCTTTAGAAGCCCTAACAAAACTGGTTGTGGGAAGTTCAGAGCGGCGATATTTCACGCGGTTCTGAACTGACGCACAGGTTTTGTTAGAGTTTATTGCGGATCACAACAGGTTGCTTGCCAGTTCCGCGAGTTCGCTCCGTTCGCCCTTTTCGAGCGTCACATGAGCAAACAGCGGTTGGCCAACCATGCGGTCGATCAGGTAGCTCAGCCCGTTTGACAGCGAATCCAAATACGGATGATCGATCTGCTGGATATCTCCCGTAAAGACGATCTTCGTCCCCTCGCCCGCCCGCGTGATGATCGTCTTGATTTCATGTGGCGTCAGGTTCTGGGCTTCGTCCACGATGAAGAACACGCGCTGCAGGCTGCGTCCGCGGATGTAAGCCAGCGGCGTGACTTCCAGGTGATTGGCGGCCAGCAGATCCTGGACCTTGGAGCTCCCCGCAAGCTCGGCCAGCGGATGCCGCATCACCGCCATGTTGTCGTAGAGTGGCTGCATATAGGGGTCCAGCTTGGCACCGATATCGCCGGGCAGGAAACCGAGATCCCGGTTGCTCAGCGGCACCGCCGGACGTGCCAGCAGGATTTGTCGATACCGTGAGCGGCATTCCATCGCCGCCGCGAGTGCCAGCAGCGTCTTGCCCGACCCCGCCTTTCCCGTCAACGTGACGAGCTTCAGGTCATCGTTCAACAACGCACGCAGGGCAAACGACTGTTCCGAATTCCGCGGTGAGATTCCCGACGCCGTTAGCTTGTCGATCCGGACAAACGCCTTCTCGATCGGGTTGTACGTCGCCAGGACCGACTTCGAACCATTTCGCAGTACGAAGTTCTCATTGGCCCGGGGCTGCGAGACACAGTCCAGACGATCCGCGGGGACATGTCCCCCATTGACATAGAACTGATTCACCACCTCGGAATCCAAGCCTTCGATCAGTCGCTTGCCCGTATAGAGCTTGTCCATGCTCTCGACTTTGTCGGTGCTGTAGTCCTGAGCGGTCAGGCCGAATGATTTGGCTTTCATCCGCAGATTGGTGTCCTTGGTCACCAGCACCACGGGTCGCGGGGCTTCCTGCTGTTGCAGCGTCAGGGCCACATTCAAAATACGATGATCGGGACAATCCTCGAGAAAGGCGTTCTTCAACCGCTGATCGCTGTTCGTTTCCAGAACCACGCGGATCGAACCCAAGCCCGCTCCCAGGGATGTTCCTGTCGTGGCGAGGACGTCGCCGGTCAGCTCATCCAGGCGGCGTAAAAACGCTCGAGCCTGAAAGTTGATGTCTTCGTTCCCCTTCTTGAAGCGGTCCAGTTCTTCCAGAACCGTGATGGGAACAGCAACGTCGTTCTCCTCGAAATTCCACAGGCAGCCTGCGTCGTGCAGGATGACGTTGGTATCGAGGACGAAGAGCTTGGAACCGTCGCAGGACGCAGAATCCCTCATTCCATCCTCCTTGATAGGCGACTTGATGCGGACTGCCGCGCCGAAATCCGACTCGGCAGCACGATCGTACCCTCGGCCTATCACAGGGTCAACGGCGCGTCTCGCAGATTGCGCCAGCCACCGTCATTCTTCGCACAAGATTCACGAACCACACAACATATTATATGCCGGGACAGATGTGCGGAGTTGAGGAATGACGAGTGACGAAATCCGAATGACGAAACGGGGTGCGACTAATCGCGGAACTCTATCTCCCCTCGCCTCGGTACTGCGGGGAGGGGTCGGGGGTGAGGGGGCTCCGGGCGTCGTTCGATTCGGTATTTCCTGGCGTTTTTTGTGTGGTGGTCATTTCAGGGCCGTGAATCGCCAGTTACATCGTGCCCCTCACCCCCAGCCGCTCTCCCCGGAGTACCAGGGCGCGGGGAGCAGTTTCCTTCGTTTATTCAGCGGTTTTTGAAAAAATACGTTGTGTAGATGCCAATACTTATAAAGGGGGGGGGAGTACACGTCGCTACGCTCCGCTTCTCGATGCATGCCGGGCGGATTTCGGCCCGTACTCGTTGAACCCCACCAATCAGCGGCTGCCCCCCTGCCGCTTTAGCGGCAACGTGGTTGAAAGCAACCCCCTCCTGCCGTAGAATCGAACGACTGTTGGCGGACCCTGATTGCATCTCTCCGTGAGAGAGTGCCCGCGGCAGAGAATTGAGATCGTCCGGAGTGACGCTCCAGGACGAAATTGCCGCTCGATCTATGAGAGAAGTTGTTCGACAGACTCGTACGCATTTGATGGAGATGTTCGAAAAGCATGGACTCCATCCCCGGCATGACCTCGGCCAAAATTTCCTGATTGATCTCAATCTGATCTCCTACATCGTGGAGACCGCCGACCTTGAGGCGCACGATGTGGTCCTGGAAGTCGGTGCTGGAACCGGTGGCATGAGTGCCTTCTTGTCCGTCCGGGCCGGGGCGGTGGTCTCGGTCGAAATCGACAAGAACATGTACGCCATGGCCCAGGAAGCGGTCGCCGGGCGAGACAATGTCACGTTGTTGAACTGTGACGCACTGAAGAACAAGAACAACTTTGCTCCGGAAGTGCTGGATGTCGTGCGCGCCAAACTGGCCGCGATCCCCAACAGCCGCTTGAAGCTGGTGGCCAATCTGCCCTATTGCGTCGCAACTCCGGTGATCACGAATCTGGTCGCCAGCGATCTGCCGTGGGTGTCGATGGTCGTCACGATTCAATGGGAATTGGGCGATAAGATGCGAGCCCAACCGGGTGAAGATGGTTACGGCGCACTGTCGGTCTACTTGCAATCGCAGGCGCGTGTCCGCCTGTTGAAGAAGTTCGGTCCGGGTGTTTTCTGGCCGCGACCGACGATCGATTCGGCGGTGGTCGGGTTGCATCGCGATCTGAATCGACAAGAGCAAATCGAGGATCGCGAATTCTTTCACGACTTCATTCGCCGCATCTTCACGCAACGCCGCAAACATCTCCGCAGCACATTGATCGGGATGTACAGCAAGGACATGACGAAGGCGGAAGTCGACGAAGTCCTGGGCCCATTGGGCTTCCCCGATGCAGTCCGGGCAGAAACGCTCGAACCGGACATTCTGGTTCGCATCAGCAATACACTGGGAAAATGGCTCGCGGAGAAGCGGGCGAGTCAGAAAAAATAGGGGGGTATCTGATATGGAACTTCGCATCGTTTACCGCGGGGTGACTTTTGACGATGTCTTGCTCGAACCGGCTTATAGCAATCTGCTGCCGGCCGATTGCGACGTCCGGTCGATGCTGACTCGCAATATTCCGCTGAATGTGCCGATCGTCAGCAGCCCGATGGACACCGTCACCGAAAGTGAGATGGCCATTGCCCTCGCTCAGGAGGGGGGCATCGGCATCATCCATAAGAACATGACGATCCAACAGCAGGCGCTGGAAGTCGATCGCGTGAAGCGCAGCGAGCACGGTGTCATCGTCGACCCGCTGACCCTGCCCCCCGATGCGACCGTCGGGCAGGCGTGCGAGATCATGGATCAGCGGAACATCGGCGGCGTCCCCATCACCCAGAACGGACGGTTGATGGGTATTCTGACGCGGCGCGATCTGCGGTTCCTGGAGTCCAAAGAGACCCGCATTTCCGAGGTCATGACCAAGGACAAGCTGGTCACCGCCCCCGAGCAGACCGACCTGAAAGAGGCTCAGCGAATTCTTCGCGAGAATAAGGTCGAGAAACTGCTGCTGGTGGACGACAATTATCAACTAAAGGGCTTAATCACTATCAAGGACATCGACAAGAACCTGCGGTTTCCGCTGGCGTCGAAGGACTTGCGAGGTCGATTGAGGGTCGGTGCGGCGGTCGGTGTGGGGAACTACGAACGGGCGCAAGCCCTGATTGAAAAAGGAGTTGATGTTCTGATTGTCGATTCAGCACACGGTCATTCCGAGAACGTCCTGGAGACGATTCGCGAAATGAAGCGACGCTGGAACATCGAAATCATTGCGGGAAACGTGGCAACTGAGGAAGGCGCGGCAGCCTTGGTAAAGGCCGGAGCGGACGCAGTGAAGGTCGGGATTGGACCCGGGTCGATCTGTACTACCCGGATTATCTCAGGTGTCGGTGTCCCGCAACTTTCCGCGATTGCCGCGGCTGCCCGAGCTGTGCAGGATACCAACATTCCGATCATCGCCGATGGCGGAATTCGATACAGTGGCGACATCACCAAGGCACTCGCGGCGGGTGCGCATACGGTGATGTTGGGAGGTCTATTAGCGGGATTGCAAGAAAGTCCTGGAGAAGTGATACTCTACCAAGGCCGCACGTTTAAGCAGTATCGCGGCATGGGCTCTCTGGGAGCCATGGCAAAAGGTAGTAGTGAACGATATCGCCAGTCGCTGAATATCGGCGATGGCGAAGCCAAGTCCCAGAAGTTTGTGCCAGAAGGGGTCGAAGGCCGAGTCCCCTACCGTGGCTCTCTGAGCAGTCTTATCTTCCAACTCATCGGAGGACTCAGAGCAGGCATGGGATATTGCGGCGTTCGGACTGTCGCGGAACTGCGCACGGAAGCGCGCTTCATACAAATCTCGCCCGCATCGGTTAGGGAGAACCATCCGCATGATATCGTCATTACACAAGAAGCACCGAACTACACGGCGGAACATGCTCCGTTGGATGCAGGCTAGCCTCTGCGTTTCAGCGGGCCTGACTTTGACATGGGGCCTGTCCAGCGTTGGCTGGGCTGGACCACCCATTCCACAAGCAAAGCCCCAGCCACCAACTGCGGCCGTTACCGCACGCGCCGCAGTCGATGCACCGCGCGTCACGATCTCCAGGCAGGCGGGCAAACCCTTCACGGTCGTCGCCCGGAAGCCACTCCGTACCGCACAGAAAGTGGTGCGGGGCCAAAACGATTTTGAGATCGAGCAGCCCTCGGTGGTCGCCCCGATCGGCGTCGTACCACCTCCAGCTCCGACTGAGCTTGTGGAAGGCTATCTGGATGAAAGCCAATCCGAAGCACTGAAGCGTTTGAAGGACCGTTCGGTCAAAGAACGTTGGGAAAAAATCCATCAGGAATGGCTGGAGAACCGCAAGAAGCGCGACGCTCAACCGACTCCGGTGAAACCGGCGGATCCCGCAGCCGAGTCCACCGATCCGGCCAACTCAGAAAATCCGTTCGAGGGGACGACTCCTCAAGTCCCGGTGGCCACCGAGCGAAACAGTGGCGACCCCGCGAAGACGCCGGACAGTATTCCGACTCCCCGTGAGTTTGACGAAGCGGGCCGCTCGGGTACGTTGACCCCTGCCGTACCGACTGGTGAGGGCGTGACCCGGCCCGAGGTTCCCCCCGATAAGGTCTTTCTGCAGTCGCAGCAGAAGCCGCCCCAGAAATTGCCCACCGACGAAGAGTTGACGAAGATGTTGAACGACGACAACGGTCAGCGCCTGCCGCCGCCCGTACGTGATCCCGGCGCGATGCCCAAGATCACCGACATCATTCCCAACCCGAAAGAGCGTTCCACCACGCAGGGACGATCTGTCCCCGAACAGGACGCGAAGCAGTACGTCGCGCTGGGAGACACGCCCTATACGCCGCGTGCGTTCCCCGAATTCACTTACAATTACGAGTCGGCCAACGTCTGGGCCAACCCACTGTACTTCGAAGACCCGCATCTGGAACGTTACGGCCACACGATGCATCCCCTCACGCAACCGATTGCCTCCACATTCTTGTTTGCACTGCAACTGGGTGGATTGCCCTATCAGATGGCCATCAATCCGCCCAATGAGAAAATGTATCCGTTGGGCTGGTACCTGCCCGGCGACAACGTCCCCTACCGCATGCGCCAGATTCCGCTCAGCCTGAAGGGCGCGGCAGTGGAAACCGGCGTGATTCTGGGGACGCAGTTTGCGACGCCATAGCGCTGATGTCCGGTTGACATCGTAGTCCATACGAAAGAACCCCGGTCTTAGCAGGCCGGGGTTTTTTCGTGTTGAAGAAAAACAAAATCACAATTGCGGTGAGCCCCGTGCCGTAAGGCCGGGGGTTCTGGGATTCATTCGAGTCCGCAACTTCCAAGTCTTCACGCTCAAAGACTGACAGCTAATAGCTTGGGGTTAGAGCGAAGCAATTTGTCCCGTAGGGACACCCGACAATAGCCCACCGATTCATCGGTGGGTTGACGAGCAAAGAAAGGCCAAAGCCCCGTAGGGGCGAAAGACATTTGGCGTGATTCGGTCGTTGATCCGTCATCGTGGTCGTGATTTTTTGGTGTGCCAAGGTCGTCGCGTCTCGTTCAGAATCTCTTTCGTCCCTATCGGGACTTGCCGGGGCGTCGAGTCTGACATTCCACCCGTGAAACGGTGGGCTATTTTCGGGCGTCCCTGGCGGGACGAAGGCCACAGCTCGCGGAGTCATCGTGCTCCGGCTTCCAACGAGTACGCCCGATCCCAATTCGATCCGTTCTCCCAACCAATGAGGTCCGGGGCCTTACGGCTCCCGGCTCACCTGTGCTATTTGTTTTACGCACCTATTTGGGTTCCGGCACAACGTCCGCCTCCCGGTCTTCAACGCCCAATTGTTCCATCCGGCGATACAGCCGCGCTCGGTTGATTCCCAGCAGTTCGGCTGCTTTCGTCTTGTTGTAGCGACTCCGTTCCAAGGCCAGTTGGATGGCATTTGTCTCGACCCGCGTCAGCATCTCGTCTAACGGCAGGGGCCGCGGCACATTGGGAGGGGGCGTATCCTGAGCCTGCAGGGCTGTCCGAAAACGGAAGGGCAAGTCGGCCAGTTTCACGGTGATGTCTGTCGCGATCGACGACGCTTCCTGAATCACCCGCCGCAGCTCATCGAGATTGCCCGGCCAGTTGTAGCGGGCAAACACCGGCCACACATCGGTGGCAAACCCGGTCAATTGCTTCGGATGCCGCCGATTGTGCTCTTCGAGAAAGTGCTGGGCCAGCAACGGCAGATCGTCCGCGCGCTCGCCGAGTGGCGGCAGCTCGATCGTCAACGTGGTCAACAGCGACTCCAGGTCCGCGCGCAGCGTGCCAGCCGCCACCGCGATGGATAACGGCCGCTTACCCGACGCGATGACTCGCAGGCCGGGCTTGTCCGTGGACTGCGTGTTTCTTAATGCGGTGGCCAGCTTTTCCTGCAGGTCACGCGGCAATAACTCGACTTCGGACAGATAGATTGTGCCCGGTTGCGGCCGCACACCCGGGGCGACTCCGGCCAGGTGGACTTCAATCAGTTGGCTGACCACGCGGTGCATTTCGTCAGCACTCAGTTGCTCGCACTCCAGCGGCACAAACCAGCCGGACTTCAATGCTCCGCCATAATGAATGATGCGGGCGAGATGTTCCTTACCGGTGCCGGGTAGTCCGACCAGACAGATGTGAATGGTCGTGCGAATCGCCAGTTCCAGTTGGGTCAGCACCTTGCCCATGGCGGGACTGCGAGCGACCAGGGTCTCTTCACCAAAGCGACTTCGCAACTGACCGCGAATGGCGGCCAGTTCGGCATGCAGTTGCAAGACGGGCGAGACCGGCGGCGCGGGGGGCAGGGCCTTCAGCGGCGTCACCACGCCCAACACGGCCGCGACCTTATCCTGTGGCCCGCGCAATGGGAAAAAATGAATCAGCCGGGGCAGGGCGGCCCCATGCTTGGGAGTCAGGTAGGCGGGAAGCTGCAATTCCTGACCACGCCAGACTTCGGGGGGAGGACAAATGGCCCCGGTAACCGCTTCGAGATTGGAGCTGGCTGCAGTCGTCGCGTACTGGCAGGTCTGCCCCACGATGTCGGCTGCCGACCAGCCGGTCAACCGCTCGCAACCGGCGTTGAAATAAACCACGCTCTGGTCGGCCGAGATAACAAAAACGGGAATCGACGTTTGCCCCACCCAACGCTCAAACTGGCTGCGCTTGCGAGGGCTGGGAGGCATTGGAGGCAAACCTCTAGGACTGACTTTGAAGGAAGGCCGCCAGTAATACAAGCTCGAAGCGCAAGCGAGTGCATTCCCTCTGAAAGACCAAGGAATGCACTCGCTTGCGCTTCGAGCTTCGAGCTTCGAGCTTGTATTGCGGTCACTTCGTGACACGACCAGCCACCGCACTCTTGTTCAATACGCTACCGCGCACCGACCTCAGAGTTATTTCCCCAGCATCCATTGATATCGGCCGCATTCGATGGCCAGGAAAATGATTCCCGTGGTCAGGGCAGCCGCTGAGACAAACAGCATCGCGACGTACACGTCCGGGTCTGCCGCCTGCCCCTTCGCCTTCTTGGTGCCACCCTTCGCGCTAGTTGAGCTTCGTCGTGACATTGTCTCCCTT
>CAMAVF010000109.1 GCA_945861445.1 Planctomicrobium piriforme
GAAGACTTTATTCATCGGGACCCGACATCACAGATCTGGCACTTGGGGAGGGGGAAGGTGTGCGCTGAACCACTTCATCGAAAGGGGGAACACACACCAGGTACCAAGCTGGCGAATTTGCGACCACCGATGAATAATCCAGGCTAGCACGTTCCGGCTGATTTGCGAAGTGTTTTGCATGAATAGTCCGGGCTACGCCACGGTTCGCTGTTCCAGCTCGGCCGAGCTCACTGCGACGATTGCGATGCCGAACTTGTCGGCGAGGCGAATCACCTCATCCTGATCGATGATAATGGTCTTATCGCATTCAATCGCCAGGACTTTGCCACCCGATTCGTACATGGTTTGCAGCGTTTGCGGACCGATCGTCGGGACGTCAAACCGCATGTCCTGTTGCGGCTTGGCCACCTTAATCACAGTGAAGCCCGTCGCCCGGAGTTCGCCCGCGCGCCGGATGCACCGATCCGTCCCTTCGATGGCCTCGACCGCAATCACGGCCGTGTCTTTCACGATGACACTCTGACCCACATCCAGCCGGCCCATTTCCTTCGCCAGTTCCCAGCCGAAACGGATATCCTTCCATTGCGCGGCCGACGGTTTTCTACGGGTCAGGAAACCATGTTTCACCAGTAAGTTCGGACAGAAATCGAGAGCCGATCCAAACTTGATTCCGTCACGTTCAAATTCTTGAATGACTGCCATGAGAAGTGTGTCATCCTTTTTATCTCGGGCCGCGTAACGATACCACATTCGGATGGCGTGCCAGTCGGGAAGCAACCGCAGCAAACGAAAGGGGTGAAACAGGACGGTCTTTTCGATCTTGCCGGCCATTACCGCGTGCTGAATGCCCGCTCGACGAAAGGCCCGAATCGCTCGTCCCGGCTTACCCAGCGGTGCCGATTCGTAGCGATCGCACAGTCCCGCCAGTTCTGGCGGAGCCATGTCGCGGACACCATATCCGAACACGTAATGCCCTTGCTCGCGAGCGGCCCGCGCAAACATGATTGGAAATTGCCCGGCCCCAGCCAACAATCCCAGCCGCATCGGCGCCACGCGTGCCGCCACGAACGGCGACTCAACCGCTGGGGTCATCGGGAGTAGGAATGATTCATCCATCGGACAGGATCGGAAAAGGATGCGAGTGTTTGTTGTGCTTCGGGTTGACGGGAGGGTGAGGCTCCTGCCGAACCGCTTGGTCTAACGACTTCGCCAAACTTGGCGGCTCGGCGGGGTACCCTCTAGGTCCCTCGCCCTCCCATCAACCGCTCGCTTATGCGACTTGATTCGCAACATCCGGAACTGTCACTGTCTGGTCGGCCAACCGTCGCGTCAATTCGGTAACTTGCGATTCCAGTTCGCGGAGTTGCTTGCGGAGCTCGGGTAGCTTGTTGAGTGCCATCAAGATTCTGAACTGATCGTGCTCTTCGGTGGCAGGAGCTCCCAGGTAGGTCTTGCCCCCCTCCATATCTTTATGCACGCCCGACTTGGCCCCCAACACGGCCTTGTCTCCAATATGCACGTGATCGGCGATCCCCACCTGCCCCGCACAGACCACGTAATCGCCGGTCGTCACGGAACCTGCCAGTCCGACGCCTGAAGCAAATGCGTTGTGCTTGCCCAGTTCGCAGTTGTGGCCGATCATGACCAGATTATCGAGCTTGGTCCCTTCGCCGATCGTCGTGGCACCGATCATCGCCCGATCGATGGTCGTACAGGCGCCGATTTCGACGTCGTCGTGCAATTCGACATTGCCCAACTGTGGAATCTTGTTGTAGCGCCCCTGCTGAAAGCGGTAGCCAAATCCATCCGCACCCACCACGGCTGAAGCGTGAATAATGACGCGATTCCCCACCACAATCTGGGGATACAGGACGGCGTTGGGATAAACCGTACACTGCTCACCCAACCGGCAATCGGCGGAAATGACCACACCAGGATGGATGTCGCAGCCGGCTCCAATGATGACATCTTCACCAATGTAGGCACCGGGATAGATATTACAGTTGGGACCAATGACCGCGGACGGGGCGATAACGGCCTGCGGCGAGATTCCAATCGTGGAACGCTCGCGCTGCGGACGCGTGAGCTGCAGGACCTCAATGAAGGCCCCCAACGGATCCTTGACCACAATCCAGTTGCGGTCCGGGTAGTTCTGTAGCGCGTGATCGATGAACTTGGCGGCAATGAAGATCGCCCCGGGCCGGGCTGTCGACAGCAGCCGCAAGTTCAGTTCATTCACGGCAAACGTGATGTCGCGGAGCCCTGCCTTGGCAATCGACTGGGCACTCTCGATCAGCACAGTCTCGTCGCCGTGGACGATGCCACCCACCCGGCGCGCGAGTTCCCCGACCGAGATCTCCATGACAGGAGTCCTTTCCTAAGCGTCCTAGATACTGACAAACCCTCTGCGGCATTTCAGAATCGCGTGAAATTGCGCGGTTCTGAAATTCCCACAACCGGGTTTGTCAGAGCCTATTTAGAATCAATCCTTTGTTGAGGCGGAAGCCATCAACGGGATTTTTATCCGAATCGCAAGGCACAGGGCAACCCCGGTTTAATGCGACGTGACGAATTGCGGACTGGTAGCCGTGGGGTGAAGCTACGGGTATACTGCCCGTTTCTGGGTCGCAGACTCAACTTTCAGAATTCCAGACATCCCGCTCGAGATGGTGATCATGGCAGTGCGTGGTATCCGGGGAGCGATCAGCGTCCCGGTGGATAATGCCCAGGAAATTGTGTCGGCCACCACCGAGTTGCTGAACGAGATCCTGCGACTCAATCAGATCGACCACTTCGACGATATCGCGTCGATCTTTTTCACGACGACCCCGGACTTGGTCGCCACCTTTCCTGCCGAAGCCGCCCGGGCGCTGGGAATGAGCCACGTCCCCCTGCTGTGTGCCTCGGAAATCGGCGTTCCCAATCGGATGCCGCTCTGCGTGCGGGTCTTGCTGCACATCAACAGTGAGAAAACGCAACGCGAAATGGTCCACGTCTATCTCCGCGAAGCGAAGAAACTGCGACCCGACGTACAGAGCGCGCAGTAACCCCCGTGGGAGATGCGCAGCAACTGGGGTTTTATTCCGCCGGCACGACCCCTTTTTTCAAAATGATGTTGGAGTAGAAGGCGCGTGAGCCGGTCGCCACAATCGCGTACGCCTGCCGAGCGCGGTCGTAGAACTCGAACCGCTCGATCTTCGTCAGGGCGACTTCGCGCCCTTCAGCGGCCTGCAAGGCTTTGCGGAACATGGCCCAGATCGCGGGTTCGGAAGACTGCGGATCGACCGGTTCCATCACCAGCACCTGTTCTGCGACAAACGTGTCGATCGGCAAGAACTTCAGAATCGCCGGCAACAGGGTCTCCAGGTCGATCCCATCGGCACGCACTATGCGCCTGGCATTGGCGTCCGCCGGAAAGTTCGCATCGGCCAGCACCAATTCGTCGCCGTGCCCCATCCGCATCATGACGGACATCAGTTCGGGTGAAATTGCGGGATGGATCTGTTTCAACATGGTTCCTGCTCCTGGTTTCGTGCCCTGCCAGCCTGTTGAAAAAGTGTTGAAAAAGGTGTCTGGAACTTTGCCAACCTGGCGGAATCGAGGCCTTGTTCGACGTTTGGAGAGTTCCAGACACCTTTTTCAACGGGCTGCTACCCCATACCGAATCGTAACTTGCATCGGCAAATCAGGAAATGGCGTGCGCTTCCGATGGCGCGACGGTCTCGATATCATGGCCCTGTCTGGCGGAAGCGGGTGTTCGAACCCGTTCCCGCCCTCCACGATTTGACACGCTTTTTCCAGAGCCGTCCATGAAGATCCACGAATATCAGGGCAAGCAACTGTTCGCCAAGGCGGGAATTCCCGTGCCCCCCGGCATTGTGGCGAAGACGCCGGAAGAAGCGGCCGCCGCTTTCACTCAACTGGGCGGCAAGATTGCCGTTGTCAAGTCGCAGATTCACGCGGGCGGCCGTGGCAAGGGAACCTTCAAGGAACAACCGCAGCAACGCGGCGTGGTCCTCGTTCGCTCGGCCGAGGAAGCCAAAGAGAACGCGGCCCGCATGCTCGGTAACACGCTGGTGACGATCCAATCCGGCCCCGAAGGCAAGAAGGTCAGCACGATCTACGTCGAAGGGGGCTTGAACATCGCCCGCGAACTCTATCTCGGGATCGTCGTCGACCGTGAAGCCGGCGGACCGGTGTTGATCATGTCGACCGAAGGGGGCGTCGAAATCGAAGAAGTCGCCGAACATCATCCCGAGAAGATTCTCAAAGAGAAGCTCGACGGACTGAACGGGCTGCACGCGTTCCAAGCTCGCAACTTGGCCTTCAAGCTGGGTTTCGAAGGACCCACCATCCGGGCCGCCGAGAAATTCCTGCCGCAGATCTGCAAGTTCTTCATCGACAACGACTGCAGCATGGCCGAGATCAATCCGCTGGTCGTGACGAAGGAAGGCGAATTGTTCGCCCTCGATGCCAAAGTCACGTTTGACGACAACGCCCTGTTCCGCCATCCGAACCTCAAAGAGTACCGCGACTTGTCGGAAGAAGAACCGATGGAAGTCCGGGCTTCGGAAACCGGTCTGAGCTACGTCAAGCTGGAAGGCAATATCGGGTGCCTGGTCAACGGTGCTGGCCTGGCCATGAGCACCATGGACTTGATCAAGCTGCACGGCGGCCAGCCAGCCAACTTCCTGGACGTCGGTGGTGGAGCCAATGTTGATCAAGTCACGGAAGCCTTCAAAATCATCCTCGCGGACAGCAATGTCAAAGCCGTGCTGGTGAACATCTTCGGCGGCATCATGCAGTGCGATACGATCGTCACCGCCTTGCTGTCAGCCTACGAAAAAGTCGGTTTTAACGTGCCATTGGTCGTGCGACTCGAAGGAACTAACGTCGACATTGCCCGCAAGATGCTGGCAGAAAGTGGCCGGGACATCATTACGGCGACCGACCTGACCGACGCAGCCAAGAAGGTCGTTGCGACGCTGGGGGCGTAGGAGGAGGAATGACTAATGTCTAAAAGGAAGGACATGGTCGGCGACTTTGGAATTCCACTGCCCTGCCCCGCAGCTACGTAGCCGAACCTCAAACACCAACAACCCAATTTAGACATTAGTCATTAGACATTAGTCATTTTATCCCAAACCAACCTCACAGTATCACATTACAGCCCAGAGCCTCCTCCCATGAGTATTCTTGTTGATCGCGAAACGAAGGTTATCTGCCAGGGCATTACCGGCAAGGCGGGGTTGTTTCATAGCCAGAAGTGCCGTGAGTACGGCACGCCGCTGGTCGGTGGCGTGACGCCCGGTAAGGGTGGCACGGAGATTGATAAGTTCCCGGTCTTCAACACAGTGGCCGACGCCGTGCAGAAGACCGGTGCCAACACGACGATGATCTTCGTCCCGCCGCCGTTCTGTGCCGATGCCATCATGGAAGCGTGCGACGCCGGTATCAAGCTGATCATCGCCATCACGGAAGGCGTCCCGGTCCTCGACATGGTCAAAGTCATGACCTACCTCAAGGGCAAATCGAGTCGTCTGATCGGCCCGAACTGCCCCGGCGTGATCACTCCGGGCGTCGCGAAAATCGGCATCATGCCCGGCTATATCCACAAGGCGGGCCCCGTCGGTCTGATGAGCCGCAGCGGGACCCTGACCTATGAAGCCGTCTGGCAACTGAGCAGCCTGGGCCTCGGCCAATCGACCTGCGTGGGTCTGGGCGGCGACCCGATTGTCGGCACGAGTTTCATCGAACTGCTGCAGATGTTCCAGGACGACCCGGCCACCGAAGCCATCCTGATGATGGGCGAAATCGGCGGCAGTGCCGAAATCGACGCCGCAACTTTTATTAAGACCCACGTGACGAAGCCCGTGGCAGCATTCATTGCCGGCCGGACTGCTCCTCCAGGCAAGCGGATGGGACATGCCGGCGCGATCATCTCTGGCGGCAAGGGAACGGCCCAGGAAAAGATCGACGCCCTGGAAGCCGCCGGCGTCGTGGTGGCTCAAAGCCCTGCAGACATGGGCACCGCAGTGCAACGGGCGATCGCTAAGAAGGCCGGTAAGTAGGATTGAACCATGCCGAATTCCCGAGCCAAAAGTCACGCCCACTACCAGCGAGCCTGCAAGACCATCCCCGGCGGAGTGAATAGTCCGGCCCGGGCCTTCGGTGGCGTCGGCGGAGAACCGCTGATCATTTCGCGAGGTGACGGCCCGTATCTGTGGGATATCGATGGCAATCGGCTGATCGATTACATCGGCTCGTGGGGTCCGCATATCCTGGGACATCGTCATCCGGCCGTGATCGCGGCGATCACCGAAGCCCTGCAGCGCGGAACCAGTTTCGGGGCTCCCACTGAACTCGAAACCGAGATGGCCGAGCTGGTCATTGATGCGGTCCCGTCGATGGAAATGGTCCGAATGGTGAACTCGGGCACCGAAGCGACGATGAGTGCGATCCGGTTGGCGCGTGGGTTCACAGGCCGCAATCTGATCATTAAGTTTGCCGGTTGTTATCACGGCCATGTCGATAGCTTGCTGGTGAAGGCGGGCAGTGCCGCGACCACCTTGGGTACTCCTTCCAGCCCCGGCGTGCCACCCGGTTGCACGGCCGACACATTGTGCCTGGAATTCAACAACGCCAATGAACTGGCGGAAGCGTTCAAGAAACGCGGGGACGAAATCGCCTGTGTAATTCTCGAACCGGTCGTCGGCAATATGGGCTGTGTGCTGCCCGTGCCGGGGTTCCTGGAAGCGACTCGCGAATTGTGTACGAAACATGGTGCCGTCCTGATCTTCGATGAAGTCATGACCGGCTTCCGAGTCGCCTACGAAGGTGCCCAGGGGCTGTTTGGAATTCGCCCCGATCTGACGACCCTGGGAAAAATCATCGGCGGCGGCATGCCGGTGGGAGCGTATGGTGGTCGAGCTGACATCATGCGGAAGATCTCCCCGCTGGGGCCCGTCTACCAGGCCGGCACTCTCTCGGGCAATCCCGTGGCGATGGCCAGCGGCATTGCGACCCTGAAAACGCTCAAGGCCACGAATCCCTACCCTGCCCTGGCGACGAAAACCCAGCGCCTGGTGGCAGGGCTCGCTCAGGCGGCCCAAGCCGCCGGGGTCCCTTATACGACAGCCCAGGTCGGCAGCATGTTCACGCTGTTCTTCAACCCCGATCCCGTGACCAACTATACGATCGCCAGCCGCAGTAACACGCAACGCTTCGCCCAATACTTCTGGGGCATGATCGAACAAGGGTTCTATCTCCCCTGCAGTCAGTACGAAGCGAACTTCGTTTCGGCCATGCATTCAGACGCCGACATCGACGCCACAATCGCGGCGGCGCGAAAGGTCTTGCAGGCGTAGAGATCGTGAGCGGCACGGCGCTTGCTGCCGGTTCTGCGGCTCATCAAGTCGGTCTTCAATTCAAAGCCTGCAAATCAGCGGACGTCACACTATGTTTGAACGCGAATCAAAACTCTGTTCCTTTGCCATCGGCTACTGCCGCAAACTGGTGCAAGACATCCCGGAGGAATCACTGGCCGTTCAACCGGCCCCGGGCATGAATCACCCCGCGTGGGTCTTGGGCCACCTGGCGGTCGTCGGCGATACGGCATTGAGATTGTTAGGCCAGCCGACACACTCCCCGAGAGAATGGCGACCGCTGTTCGGGATGGGGTCAACACCCGGCACCGACCGCTCACTCTATCCGTCACGTGACGAACTCCTGAGAATGGTCGAAACCAACTATCAGGCGGTCATCGCCGCCGCGCAAGTTGCTCCGGCCAGCATCGTTGATGTACCTCACACCGCCCCTTTCTTCAAAGCAGAATTGCCACTGGTCGGAGATCTGGTGGCACACATCATGACGACGCACTTCGCCATGCACTTGGGTCAGATCTCTGCCTGGCGCAGGACGCAAGGCTTACAGGGCGTCCTGGGACTTTAGGACGTGCGTGACCGGTCTTTTTATTAGATGAAGCCTATCCCACGATAGAAAACGCCCGGCATCTCATGAGATGCCGGGCGCTGATTTTCTTCGTATTGCTACTTCAGGACTCTATTCGGTCGCGGGACGACCAGCGGCTCCGGCCGGACGTCCACCAGGACGACCGCCACGCAGCTTGCTCACGTCGAATTCCTTGCCCTTGAGGGTCGCGAACTTCGTCTTCTGGTCGGCGGTCAGCACGTCCAGGACTTTCGTGTCGCGTTCCTTGGTCAACGCTTCGCGTTTTTCGCGAGCACCTTCACCACCACCCCCTGCACCCGGTGTGAACAAAGCCCGTTGCTTTTCGTCGAATTCCTTGCCCACAGCGGCAATCTTGTCTTGTTGTTCTTTGGTGATATCCAACGCCTTGGCCAGTTCAGGGTCGGACAATGCCCGCGTCCCGCGGGACTGCCAGGAGATCTGCTGGGCACGCTCAAACTGAGCGGGCGTCAGGACTTCCTTCACCTGCGGCAGGTACTTGGCGAGGATCTTCGCCTGGACTTCAGCACCCTTGGCTTGCAGCTCCTGCATCTTGGCCCGGCGCTCAGCTTCGGGCAAATCGCGCAGGCCGGCAAAACCGCCACCAGCACCAAGTTCCGTCCGAGATTCCTCGCGGGAAGCATCAATGATCTTCTTCACGCTGGCCTTGCCCGCGTCGTCCAGAGCCAATTCCTTCTGAACTTCTTCATTGCTCAAGAGTCCCAGCACTCCGCCGGTGCCACCACCGAAACCACCACGGCCACCCGCACCACGTTGACGGCGCTGACCCTCCTGGTTCTGAGCCATCGCCAGCGACGCGCTCAGGAACATCACTAATCCCACTGCCAAGACACTCGTTAGACGAAACTTCACCATGCTGTAGACCTCCAGATTGGGGGAAGAAACATCGAGTTCAACACGTTCCAGAAAGCAGCGACAGGCCGCTAGAGAATTGCGCAAGAACGTACCTCACCGATGCCGAATCAACGGTATTACACCACCAGTGGCGCCGGCCTGCACGCGGGTTACAGGCGGATCAAATGTGCCGATTGTTCCAAGTGGACTGAACCATTCCGACAAGTCGTTAGCCTGCAAATGATTTGTAAGATGGGCACTCTTCACGGACCTTACAATCTCACCAAATCCAATTTTAGACATTAGGCAATTAGACATTAGTCATTGATTCAACAACCTCTCCAAATGGAGACCCACCGATTCCGCCAGTCGCTGGGTGTTGTACCCACCTTCCAATAGACTGACCAGTTTTCCGCCGCAATAGGTTTGAGCGACTTGCCTTACGAGATCTGTCAATTTGCCGAAGTCCTCGGTTTCCAAGGACAATGAACCAACCGGGTCTTCCTTGTGAGCATCAAATCCCGCACTCAGCAGGACCAGCTCGGGCCGGCATTTTTCCGCCGCCTGAGTCAACTTGCTTTCGAACCGCGTCAGGAACTCTTTCCGGGAGATCCCGTAGGCGAGCGGCAGATTGAACTTGGTTCCGACACCTGCCCCGGCCCCGGTCTCGTTGGCCTCGCCGGTGCCAGGATAAAACGGAAACCGGTGCGACGACAGGAAATAGACCTGTTCGTCGCGGTAGAAGATGTCCTGGGTGCCGTTCCCGTGATGGACATCCCAGTCCACGATCAAGACGCGTTTTAGTTTGTGTGTGGCGATGGCGTGTTTCGCGGCAATCGCCACATTATTGAACAAGCAGAAACCCATCGGCGATCCAGCCAGGGCATGATGTCCAGGCGGCCGGACCAGGCACAGAGCCGTCTTATCGGTCCCTTTCAGCACGGCATCCACCGCAGAAATACTGGCTCCCGCCGCCAGCCGTGCCGCATCCCACGACTTGGGACTGCAGACGGTATCTTGCTCGATCCGCCCACCCCCCGCGGCGACAAAGTCTTCCACACGACTCACATGCGCGGCGGTATGGATCGTCTGGAGTTGTTCCTTCAAGGCGAACGTGAATTCCCCCTGCTTGCACCGCTCACCCAGCTTCTGTTGGGCAAGATGCTCGTGAATGGCGACCAGTCGTTGCGGACTTTCGGGATGCCGACCCGTCAGATGTTCTTGAAACCGAGGATCCGAGTACAGAATGGTCATGCGAAGTCCTCATTCTGGGTTACAGCCATGTCACGTCCTAACATAGTAGCCTTCACGTTCCACGTGAAGTCAGCCGGTGGCGGAAAGCAGGTCTAAAGTCATCAGGCTATGGGGTACGGATGGAAAAAGAGTTAGAGACAAAAAAATAAAGGAGTTCGAAGAATAATCGCAGCAACAGGCAAAGACATCCGGCGCGAACATACCCCATCTTTTTGTCCCACCATCTTTTTGTCCCTCCGTATTTTTGTCCCTCCGTATTTTTCCCTCCGTATTTGCCATGCAGCATTCCAACTCAATTCTGCGCCCGGCTGACTTCACGGGGACCGTGAAGGCTACTATGGGGCGTATCCCACAAATCCCTCTTGACCCCAAATATTATGCCTGTCCTTTAATAAAACATCGCATCAAAAACTACTGATGATTCAGGCCGAATCGGAACTGACATTGATCCGTTTGGCCAATCTGAGTAGTAGAGCGTCGGGAAATTGAGCGACACGGTTCAGCCGTGTCCATCCGTGGCTAATCACCGCATTGAACCCGAGCCAGCGCCATGTTCAAGGACTACTTTTTCAGCCTGATCAGCGGCTGCTTCCTGCTGATTGTCGGGATCCCGCTGATCGGCAAACTCCTGCAACAACCCACCGTCCTGGGATTTCTGGTCCTGGTGATGCGGACGCGGTTTTCTGTCCTCAGTGGTCTGGTCCTGGTGAGTCTGCCGGTCGCCGCCTGGGCCGAACCGGGGATGCTGCGGGCGGTGTTTGTGCTCAAGAATCCGTATCAGTTCGCCACCCTGACCTGGGCCACGCTGATGGTGTCGCTGATGGTGGTCGTGACGTTCCGGGTCACCTATCTGACGGGAAGCTCGCGCTTTGGAGTGATTCCCAACGCCCCCATCCCGCAGTTTTGCGGCATGATGACCAATCCCACCTGGCGTCATTCGTGGTGGATCTGGCTCGGGATGGGCCTCGCCATCCCTCTCTATGCACTCGACCAGTCGCTGTGGGAACGACATACGGAACTCAGCCTGTGCCTCTTACCCTTGGGGCTGGGGGGAGGGATCGTGCTGGCGATCGGCTTTCTGTTCGTGCTGGCCATGCTGCAGCGCAAATTCATCGATCAGTCAATCACGAATTCCGGCCTGTTGCCGTTCGAAAACCTGGCCTGGATCCGATCTCTGGCCAGGGACGAACCCCAGCCCGCCACGAAGATTCAATCCAATCTGGTGAAGATCTTCGGACCGCAAACCGAGTCCGACGAGCCGGCCGCGGTGGTGCCGACTCCCGCTCCCAAGATTGCGGAACCGGTCTCGACGGGCTACTTCCGACTGGTCGATCCCCAGGACCCCAACTCGTGGGAACTGGAACCCGGGCACGCCCAGATTACCCTGGTCTGGGTCGTGTTGGCCTGCCTGTATATTGGCTTCTATGGGGCCTTCCTGGGTGCGATTGGCGACGGGTCTGCCGACAACTGGCTGCCACATCAGGACGGGATGTTTCCGACGCTATTCTTTGTCATGATCTATGTCTTTTTCGTTGGCTTCACGCTGACCGGAACGGCCTTCTTTCTCGACTATTACCGCGTGCCGACGACGATGGTCCTGGTCAGCATGGTGCTGGTCTCCTTTTCGCTGGGACGAGTCGACCACTTCTACGAGTTGCATCCCCGACGGCTGGTACCCACTTCAGCCGCGGCGTCCCGCATGCCTGAACCGGTTCCGCTGACCGATCTGTTTGATGAACAGTGGCAGTTCCCCCGTTACGCGCCTCCTTCCGCCACCACGTCCGCTCAATCAGTGGCCGGACAGCCCAAGTCGACGTTGATCGTGGTCACGGCTGCCGGAGGGGGCATTCAAGCCGCCGCCTGGACGGCCAAAGTCTTGACGGGTCTCGACGAGCTACTGGGCGGCTTCAGTGAATCGGTGGGCCTGGTCAGTTCGGTCTCGGGGGGCAGCGTGGGGGCCATGTTCTACCTGCATCATCGCGGAGACCGCACGAATCAGGCGGGATCGCCGATGCAGATTGATGCGGAAACGTCCCGGCACATCAATGAAGACGCCAGCGCCTCGGGCCTCGAACCGGCAGCGTGGGGCATGGCCTTCCCGGACTTGATCCGCACCACGTTCCCCCCGGCCGCCCCCAAGACGCTGGATCGTGGCCTGGCCCTGGAACTCGAATGGCAACGCCGGTTGACAGACCGACTGCCCGCGGACAAGTCCCACACCTCCGAACAGAAAAAACTGCAATTGCTGACCCTCAAGGATCTGCGGTTACTCGATTGGAGCGACCGGATCCGAGCCCGCCAGATGCCGGCCGTCGTCTTCAATTCCACACTGGTCGAAACCGGTCAGCGGCTGCTGTTTTCGCCCGTCGTGACGCAACCGATGCTTCCCAGCGGTGCCGACACCGACGGCTATTCGATCAAGGCGTCAGAACCGGTCGAGTTCTTCGGCTGCTACTCGGCTCATGCCGACAGCTTTCGTCCCAATCCACGGTTAGTGACGGCTGTGCGCTTATCGGCAACATTCTCATATGTCAGCCCGATCTGTCGTCCGCTGGGAGATGATGTTCCGGCCAGCGTTCGAAAACAGCTCGGCAAGCGGTTGTTCTGGCACGTCGCTGATGGGGGCTACGCGGACAACGAAGGGATTCTGACGGCGACGAAATGGATCGAAAAAATCATCTCGCAACAACGCAATCGGGCCGACGCCAGAAAGCTGCCGTTTGATCGAATCTTGATTGTGCGCATCAACGGCTTCCCGGACAAGGCCCAGGAAGTGGGTTCCGACAAGGGCGGTCTCCTCAATGCCTTCCTGGGTCCCGTGTTAACGCTGGGCAATGTCCGGGTCGCGTCCCAGGCTGAACGGGGAGACTATGAAGTCCAACTGCTCGAAGAAGCCACGCGGCTAAGGCGGGCCAAGAAACTCCAGGAGGCCCAGCAACTCTTGATGTCGGCGAATGACATCCATTCGAACCTGGAAAATCGTCTGAATCCATCAGGCGGAGCGGCCATCAACGCGGTTCCGGTCAGTGCGGCTCCGCAAGTGCAGCAGTCGATTTCGGACGCCATCGAAAAACGGGTCGGCGAGCTGAAGACCTCGTACGAGGACAGTACGCCGCAAGTTCAGCAACAAGTGGAAAAGCAGGCCCAGAAAGTCGAAGGGGTGCTCGAACAATCGCGCAATAAACGTCGCGAGTACGCCCGCGCCGTGGAAGTTCGATCCATCAAGATTCAATTTCCCTCAGACATGGCTCAACCGCCCCTGTCATGGGCGTTGACCCCCAGCGACAAGCATTTGATCGACACAGCGTGGGAAAAGATCGCCACCGCGATCCGCAACAGCGATCACATCGAGCGGCTCCCAGAAGTCGGCCAGCAAGAGTTGGCCCCGCAACATTTGCGGTATTTCTTTCCGTTGCGCTCGCCGTGAATGATGATACTGGCACGAAGCGGATTAACTTTCGCCTTGCGTCTCTTCGTAGGCGAGCGTCCGGCGTAAGCCGGATGGTTTTTAGCGAGTTTCTGCTGCCATTAACCGCACATCCCAAATTGCGAACCTGTTGCGACCTATCCAAAAAACTCACTTGTAAATGATGTAAGTGAGTCGCTAACAACCATCCGGCTTACGCCGGAAGCTCGCCTGGGTACGCTCATCACTTCGTGATGGCGCAGGCGTTAAATCAAACCTTGCTAGTTCACCCCCGAATCTGCCTCAACGCCGCCAACGCCGCCAGGCGTGCCTGACCGTGATCCACAATCGGGCGCGGATAGGTCTTGCCAAGCGTTATCCCCGCCTCGCGCAATGTGATTGGTGGCGCATTCCACGGTTGATGAATCCACTCGGTTGGCAACTTGGCCAACTCGGGAACCCAGCGGCGCACGTAGCCGCCTTCCGGGTCAAACTTCTCGCCCTGGCTGACTGGGTTGAAGATCCGAAAATACGGTGCCGCGTCCGCTCCGCAACCGGCCGTCCATTGCCAGCCCAGCGTGTTGTTGGCGAGATCTGCGTCCACTAATGTATCCCAGAACCAATCGGCACCTGCCTGCCAGGGGAGCAACAGGTCTTTCACAAGAAATGAGGCTACAATCATACGCACTCGATTGTGCATCCAGCCTGTCGCCCAGAGCTCACGCATCCCCGCGTCCACAATAGGATATCCGGTTTGACCCCGCTGCCAGGCTCGCAGATGTCGCTGGTTTTCGAGCCACGGGAAGCGCGAAAACTCCTCACGCAACGGTTGGGTCGGTGTGTCAGGAAAATGGTACATCAAGTGATGAGCAAACTCGCGCCACAACAGTTGTCGTAAATACGGTTCGCCAATCTGCGGCGACTGTGGCTGTTCCTTCAAATGACTGCAGACCTGATGCCATATTTGTCGCGGACTCAATTCCCCGAAATGCAGCGCCGGACTGAGTCGCGAAGTCCCGCGGTGATCTGGCCGATTGCGCTCCTCAGCATAGAGCGTGACGCCCGTCGGCAGAAATTCTTGCAACGACTGCTCGGCGTGATCCCAACCGGGCTGCCAGGTTTCTCGAAACCCCGAGTCCCAGTGGATCGTCGGCAGCAATTGCAGGTCGTCGATCGGCAGCGACTTGGGCCAGCTCGTGGGCCGCGCGAGGCGGCTGGGTGCCGCCAATGGTTGATCCGGTTCCGCATGTGCCAGACACGTCTTGGAGAACGGCGTGAAGACTTTGTACGGCCCGCCCGTCTTCGACTTGATCTCCCACGGTTCATACAACAAGCTGCCGTTGTAACTCTCGGCGAGCAACCCGTCCGCTTTGAGCCCGGCTTTGACTGCGGTATCGCGCCGGATCGCCTCGGGCTCGTACCGACGATTCCAGAAGACGGCCGACGCACCGGTCTCCTCAGCCAGTTTCCGCAGTTCGGGCAGACTCGACCCCTCTCGCACGATCAGCCGCGATCCCAGCGACTGCAAACTCGCCGCGAGGGCATTCAACGAATGGTGCAACCACCACCGCGTCGCGGCCCCGTCAGGCCAGCGGCCCTCTTCTTGAGGAGCCCAAATGTAGACGGGAATCACCCCCCTGCCCCGTGCCACGGCAGCGACGAGGGCCGGATGATCCGCGACGCGCAGGTCTTGCCGGAACCAGACGATCGCAGGGGATGATGCTGACATGAGTTGGAGTCTTCAGGAAACGAGGGTGGCCCAATGCTTAATCCGACGGTCATCACCCGCCATTAACTTTCTACGGGGCTAGATGTCGCAGGTCGAAGTCGTTCGAAAACGCATGGGTGTCCTTGGAAACGGCTGTCCAACTTGTTTTTTGAGTGAAATCCTGCACAATTCAGGTTGGTCTCTGGAGCTTGAGCGTTTCTGGTGCGGAAGGATGTTCGTGATGGCCGTCAATACGGCGCAGGTGAGTGGTCGACGGAAGTTGCACTTTGCTGACTTTTCGCAATTGCTGGCGGACGTCGACTATATCACCACGCACTCCTGCCACACCTTGGGCAACTGGTCCGTGGGGCAGATTCTCGATCATCTGGCCATTGCCGCGAACACTCCGTTTGACGGCTTCGAGGGCTTCAAAGCCTCGTGGTTCACGCGGCACCTGATCATACCATTTATTAAAAATAATCTGCTGACCAAGCCCATGGCAGCCGGGTTTCAAATCCCCCACGAAGCCACGGTGATGTTTCCGTCGTCCACTGCGACACCCCAGGCGGGATCTGCCAAACTCAAGGCAGCCCTGGCCCGGTTCTCAACGGAACTTCCCAAGTTTCCCCACCCCGTGCTGGGTGATCTGGCCTTTCAGGAGTGGGTGGCCGTGACACTGCGGCACGCGGAACTGCACCTGAGCTTTATCGTCCCCGCCGAAGTCCCCGTCCCCGTGTAAGTTTTCCTCTAACGACATGAAACTCGACGAATATCTGGCCGATTTTGAGGACCTCGACGCGGAAGAGCGATTGGAAGTCCTCATGGATTTCGGTCACGAACTGCCCCCCCTGGGTCCCGAGCATCAGACTCTGCAGAATCGCAGTGACTGCCAGATCCAGGAATGTCAGACGCCCGTTTACATGCACGTGGGATTGGAGAATGGTTCCGTCCATCTGGCAGCACATGTCCCAGAAAAATCCCCGACCGTCCGGGGATTTGTGGCCATGCTGGTCAACGGACTGGAAGGGACCCCCTCCGATCAAGTCCTGCAGATTCCCGATAACATGCCTGAGAGATTGGGTTTACGTGATGTCCTCGGCATGACCCGCTTTCGGGGATTTACGGGCATTGTGGCCTTTATCAAGCGTGAAATCCGTCGGCTGAACGCCGCCAACCCTACCTGAGCCCTCCCTGGCGAAAACCGCCTGACTTACGGGAACTCCCCTTGAGTTCCGATACATTGCCCGAAATCGTCAAAGTCACATCTCATAGCTACACAAAGCACTACAGCCGAGAACTCGTCTGAAATGTTTTTTGGGACCACAATTCGGCTTGAGATCGTGTCAAAAACGTGTATTCTGCCTACGAATGATGAATTAACGAGGACCCTTTCCTCAGAGGCCCTGACAATACCGGTTGTGGGAATTTCAGAACGGTGCCGTTTCGCACGATTCTGAAATGACACAGAGGTTTGTCAAATCTTTAAACAGCGTGAGGGGTACTGAACCACCCCGACACCTGTCCCAACCAGAATGGCTGAACCGCAGATGAAATCCCAAAAACGCGGTCGCCCTCCAGAGAATATTGAGTCAGCAAAAGGTGGACGAATGTTAGACGTTGAAGTTGCTGCAATTCGGTTATTGCCCTCTTCGGAGCTTCCTGCTTATACGTACGTACCGGGAAGCGACACCCCGCACCCGATTCGCGACCCCCGCGGCCACAGCCACGGACGTAAACCACCGCCACCCATGGGGTTGATCGCCGAACGCTGGGCCGACAACCGCACCTACCTGTGGGCGATCGACCTGTTCAACTACGGCTTCTACTGGGAAGCCCATGAAGAATGGGAACGCCTGTGGCGCGTGTCAGGCCCCGACAACACCGTCGGCCGGTTCCTGAAGGGTCTCGTGAAACTGTCGGCCGCAGGCGTGAAAGTCCGCGAAAACAGCCTGCACGGAGTCCGCCGGCACGCCGCCTCGGCAGGTGAAGTCTTCGCCGATGTCGCCGCCGAAGCCGGGACGATCCGCTATTGCGGTCTGGAATTCACGATCCTGCAATACGCCTCAGACCGAGCCGCACAACTGGTTTACAAGGTCGAACACAACGGCGGCAAGGCGCGTCGAGTCTTCCCGTTCGTCCTGCAGCCCAATCCGCTGCCGTTTGCGTAAGGCGAGCGTCCGGCGTAGGCCGGATGGTTGTTGGACGGTAACAAACTACGAGATTACTTGCGTTTTTTGCCGACATTCGATAGGCACTCTGACCTGTCTCGGACGACGATCGCACAAAAACAGCTCTCCAGTTTGCGAACTGGGGGGCTGTTTGTTTTGGGGCGATGGCGGAGTATTAAATTCCTGACATCACACATCGGGACAGCGCACATGGACGAAGAGAGAACACGCATTGAACAGCGAATTCGCGAAGCTTTTCGCGGGGTGGTACTCGGTGAAGGAATCGGACTCCGAGAGGGTTGTGGTCTCGATGACTATGCCGACTCAAAAACATTGGCTGAATATCGCACCCAAGATGAACGAGCGAGCTGGGAATCAATTCCATCCGACGTGCTGAACGACTACAGCACCAGTCTGAGTTACTTCGATGCCGAAGGAATGCGATTTCATCTTCCAGCATTTTTAATCGATGAACTATCCGGTGCGAGTTTTACCTATTCGATTGTGTTCGACCTGACTCATCTCACTGCAGATGACAGACGAATGAGCCTGCTCAGTCGCGATCAGAGGCAGGCCGTCAGAGAATTCCTGATATACAGACTGAGTACCCTCCAGGAGCCAAATCTCTCTTTTGAGAGACCGTTCATCGAGCACGCCCTCACAGAAGTGTGGCACAACCGGTAGCAGCGCACGTTTACCAAACGCATTGATATACCAGTGGGTTGTCCACTTTCAATGCGGTCGATGGGAGGGTGAGGCTCCTAATCGATTGTCGCCAAAAACCGCAAGTAATACCATTCCCAATAATTACCAGCGCGTTTCTGCGTAGGGAGCGTGACAGACGGTGCGGACGATGTCGGTATCGAGGCAGGTGGCTCGCCAGGCCGTTTCGGCTGCATCAAACAAATCATCTACGGTTTCGTACTTCCGATTCGA
>CAMAVF010000110.1 GCA_945861445.1 Planctomicrobium piriforme
CAGTCACTGTACGTCGGAGTTGATCGGTGGTGGATCGATCGACTTCAAGAAGGGCAGCATCGCGTGTGTGGAGTTCTTCGACGCGGTCGCCCCGCAGCTCGGTCGGCTGATCTCATTCATTTCGCCAAAGTTGCTCGTCGAAGGCTGAACTCCGTACTAACAGCCTGTTGAAAAAGGTGTCTGGAACTCTCCGAACATTGAAAAAACGCTCGATTCCATGTGGTTGGCAAAGTTCCAGACACCTTTTTCAACAGGCTGCTCACCCCTGAAAGTCTGTGAATTCCAGCAGGCACCAGTCGACATTCATCAATGAGCATCGATAAGATCTTCCTGTCCAGCATTAATCCCCTTGGCGGACTTCAGGAATATACCTCGTTTGTCTTTGTTTTCTGTGGTCGTAACTAAAATGACACAAATGATTTGTGGCTCTAGTAAGACTTTCGAGGCGAGCTGGCAGGCTTGCAATGGGCTGGCCGTGTGGTAGGATGGAATTTGAGCGTTTTGTCTGTCTTTCAACCATTTCCCGAGCCGATTTTGAGTGTGTGTCAACTGAGCAGGGCCTCCGATGATTTGCAGTCATTGCGGGTTCGAGCTGAAATTGTGTGGCACCATTTCGCAAATTGCGGGTAAATCAACGGTCGGCTTTGATCTGTCTGAATTGTTAGAATGCAGTCTTGCGGGCGGGAATGAACATTTTCTCGCACGTGGTGCCGTCCGCCACGCGTCCTGATAACGGTTTTGTCGCGACTTTGAATGTGGGTCTTCGAAGTCGATCGTGTGAGGAAACAGACAGTCTTATGGCAAGCGCTGACGTTAACCAGATATGCCAGACCTTGCTGAAACTCAGGCTCGTCGATCAGCGCCAATTGGACGAGTGCCTGGTGGGTCCAGCAGCGCGTTCCTCCGAGGTTTTTCTGCAAACCCTCGAACGCAAGGGGGTAATCACTTCGTATCAGTCTTCCCAACTGAAGAAGGGGGATGAGGCCGGCCTGGTGCTGGGTCACTACGCCCTGTTGTATCACAACGCATCCGGCAGCTTCGCACGGGTGTTTCGAGCCAAAGACCTCAATACCGGCCAGATGCTGGGATTGAAAGTCCTGCGTTCGCGGTACACCAGGAATCCGAAGTCGATTGCCGAGTTCAAGCGCGAAGCCGAACTGGGCAAGACGCTGAAGCACGACAACATTGTCCCGATTTACGAAGTCGGTCAGGATCAGGGCGAATACTATTTGTCGATGGAATTTGTCGAAGGGGGCAATCTCCGCGACTTCATCAACATCCGCAAAAAACTGTCGGTCATCGAGGCCACCAAGGTGACCTACGAGATGGCAAACGCGCTGCAATATGCGCTCGAACGGGGATTGACTCACCGCGACCTGAAGCTGACCAACGTCCTGATGAACACACGGGGGGTGGCCAAGCTGGTGGACTTTGGTCTGGCAAGCCTGGACCCGAATGCTCAAAACGACGCCAACGTGAGTGAAAGCGCGCAGCGGGCGATCGAATACGCGACGCTGGAAAAGAATACGGGAGTCGCGCGGAACGATCCGCGGAGCGACCTGTATTTTCTGGGAGGCATCTATTACGAATTGTTGACCGGCGTGCCGCCTCTGCCGCGGACGCGCAGTGCCGAGGAACGTAGTGAATTCCATCGTTACGCCAACGTCCAGCCGGTCCGCGAGCACGAACCGTCACTGCCGATCGGCGTGGTCGCGGTCATCGAAAAGTTAATGCACATTAACCCGAAAGTGCGTTATCAATCGGCCGCCGAGGTCGTGTCTGATCTCCGCTACCTCATGGATGATTACGATACGGTGCCACCCCTGGCAAGCAAGACGTTTACCTTGTCCCCGTTGAATGCCAATGGGGCCGAGGAGGCGTCGATCACCGAAGCGCCGGCGACTCCCGCTGGCCGAGACGCCCCGATGGTGCTGTGCGTCGAAGTCCGCATGAAGCATCAGGATGTGTTGCGGTCGTACCTCAACAAGCACGGCTATCGGGTGTTGATGTTCAGCGATATCTCACGCGCGGTCAGCCGCGTGCTCAACAGCAATCCGCCCGCGGCAATTGTCATCATGGGAGACGGAATTGGTGACGCCGCCCTGGCCGGGTTTCAAACCCTCAGCAAGAAGTCAGCGGCGGAGTCGGTGACGTGCCTGTTGATGGTCTCGGACAAGCAGTCGGACCTTTACGATGCGGCTTCGAAATCGACGACGAAAAGCTGTCGCGTGCTGAAACAGCCACTGACGTTGCGAGATCTGCACCACGAGATCCGGGCCGGACTGATTCGTACCGGTCATTGGAAATCCACAGGCGACCAATCCGACGAGGCGAATGAGTAGTGAAGGGTCGGGCCTGCGATTTTTCGATATTGGCGGGTCAACGTCTATTTGCAATGAGGCATCAAGTCCGCCAATTTCGAAAAATGGCAGGCCCGACCCTTGCCTGACGGTTTCACCCGCTGAACGCTTCATATTCCGGCCCGAGATACCCCACTGCGATCTTCTGTTCGAGGATCTCATTCGTCCCCTCGTAGATCTGGCACGCACGGGCATCGGCATAGTGCCTGGCCGGACGGTTCGTCAGCAGGAATCCATTGCCGCCAAAGATCTGGATGGCATCATGTGCCGCCTCTTGTGCGGCGTTGACAGCAAGGTACTTGGTCTGTGCAATCAGGAGATCGGTTTCGAGACGCAGGGCCTTGTTCGTCCGGTCGGCATCATATTCCGACTTGCGCAGGGCGGCAGCAGCGACCAGGGCCCGGGTAGACTCCAGCTTCACCGCCATGCGGCCCAAATGCCGTTGAACCAGTTGATGGCGTCCGATCGGTTTGCCGAATTGTTGTCGGCTGCGAGCATACGTGAGCGATTCATGGAGACAGTCGGCTATGATGCCGACGCTGCCACTCGCCACTCCCAGGCGGCCGCCCATTAGGGCCGTATAGGCGATCTTCAAACCGTGCCCTTCTTCACCCAGCAGGTTGGCTCGCGGCACTTCGCAGTTGGTGTAAGTGACCAGGCAGGTTCCGGCGGTGGGCATCCCGAGCTTGTGAGGAATGATGTCGGCCTGGTATCCGGGAGTGTTGGTGTCCATCAGAAACGCCGAAATCTTGTTGGTCTGTGGATCGCGGGCAAACGTAACCAGCGTGCCCCCTTCCGCCGCATTGCCGATCCACTTCTTTTGTCCATTCAGCACATAGCCGGCACTCGTTTTTTCGAACCGAGTCTGCATTTCCGCGGGGTTACTGCCGGCGTCGGGTTCGGTCAGCCCGAATCCGAAGACCCGTTTGCCACTCGCGGCATCAGGCAAATAGCGTTGCTGCTGTTCCGAGTTCCCCCAGTAGGCAATGACACTCGCCCCAATCGAAATATGGCACGAAAAGAATGTCCGCGGCCCGGTTCCCTCTTGTCCGACACGCTCCATGCCCCACACATACAACGGCACGTCCATCCCGAGGCCACCGAATTCCTGAGGGATCATAAACCCCAGGACGCCATGCCTGGCAAACAGCGGAGCCACTTCCGAATTGACTCGCCGCTCGAGGTAATAGCGATCCTCAATCGGTCGAAGTTCCTGGCACGCGAGGTCGACTCGCCGCAAGACGTCAGCCTGAGCCGCAGTCGCCTGACGCGGGATCAATCGGTAGTCAATCATGGAACGGCCCTCGTGATAGGCAGTGCGGACAGCAGCGAATTCCTCGCGTACGTAATGTATCGTATGCAGGGAAGACTCGCACGAAGGGCAGGGGGATTACAAGCTCGAAACGCCATCGCTTCGTGCCGCGACTCGCCATGCGTCCTACGTCGCCGATGCCGAATGCACCGTGGTGACACGTTCCAGAAGCAACTGGGCACACCACACGATCCCCAAGACCGCGCCACCGCCGCAGGTAATGGCAATCAGGGCCGGCCAACTGTGGTGATCGGGGTAGTAGGTTGCCACATGGTGGGAATAGACCCACAACCCCAGCAGAGGCAACAGGTAGGGAATGATGGCCTCACGCAGCAGCCGAATCAGCGGAATTCCCAGGTAGCTCATGCCGACGGGCAGGATAATCCCGAGTTCAAATAGGACGATCGGAATTGAAGTGCCCCAGGCGACGCCCTGCACTCCCATGTATTGGGCGAGAATCAAGCTCAGCACCAGGTTGACGACAGCTTCGGCCAGATAGACCAGCGCGGGAAGCCGCACTTGTCCCAGGCCGAACAGGATGGCTCGTAAGACACCCACCGGTAGCGCGACGACCTGGCCGATCAGGAGAATCGTCAACAAAGCTGGCGTTTGATCGTAGCCCGGCCCCATCCAGGTTTGAATCAGGGCCGTCCCAAAGAAACTCGCCCCGATCAGGATTCCCGCCGACAGCAGGAAGGTGACCCCCAAGGCTTTGCACAACAGGTCACGCAGATTGCCCGTCTGCATCTGAGACTGCAGGGCTCCGGCGGTCGGCATGCAGATGTCGCTGATCTTTTCGATCGGCTGCCGCAGATATTGACACAATCTGAGCGCGATGAAGTACGGAGTGATCGCTGCCTCGCCGAGAACGACCCCAATGACAATTGTGTCAGTGGCATAAATCAGTTGTTGGGCGACGGCACTCAGGAATGCAAAACCGCTGAATGAGCAACACTCACGGAACACGCCCCAGTTCAAGTGACGACGGCTGATGGAGAGTTCCGGTAGCTGACGATAGGCCAGCAGCACATACCCCAGGTTTTCGGTCAATGTAACGACCCAGTAAATGGTCGCAATCGCGAGCAGGCCCCATTCGCGCTGCAGGAACACGACGATCAACACCAGTCGGGTGACATCGACGGTGAATGACACGCCCCGTTCCAGATCAAATCGGCGCAGTCCCATTAATACGCCGCCGAACACACTGCCGATCAGCCCCGTCGCCACATTCAATCCCAGCATCAGAATGACCAGTCGGATTTCTAGAACCGAATGGGTCTTCCAGATTGAGAAGTAGGGTACGAGGGCGGCCAGTACGCAGGCAGCGATCAGGGCAATCAGGCCTCCGGCAACATACACAAAGAAGACCAGCGAACTGACTTCATTCAGCTTCTGCCAGTCCCCCGCCGCGGAATATTTCGCCACGTACCGGCTGATCGTTTGACCGAACCCCAGGTACAGCAGTCCGGCATATCCGGCGAGGCAATTGATGAAGACCCAGACGCCGTACTGACCGTCACCCAGTTTGTGGATCACGAACGGCATCAAAAAAAAGCCAATGACCAGGCTGGCGGCATGGACAAACCAACTGGCGCCCACGTTCCACTGCATTGACCGTTTGACCGAAGTCATATGTAGCTCAACAATTCCAGAAGTCCGAGTCCAATATTGATTTACACCAGTTGCAGATCGGGTCGTGCCGAGTTGGCAGCCGGCCGTGTTTCAGTAGGTGCGTTAATGTACTTCACCAGCGTGATTTCATTACCCTTGGAGTTATGTTCGACTTCGTCCATGAAGCTGCGAATCAGCAGCATGCCTCGGCCACCAACTCGCATGAGATGTTCTTCATCGGTCGGATCAGCGACGCGGTGGACATCGTAGCCCGGTCCCTCATCGCGGATGACATACCGCACCATCTCTCGGCTGGCTGTGGCCTGCACATGGACTCTCCGCGCGGCGTATGCCGCATCGTGGCGGCGCTGGTCAGCGAGGTCATAAAACAGGGTTTCATCCTCCTGACGTAATTCCGAATCCAGTTCCAGATTGCCGTGATAGATGGCATTCACCAGCGTTTCATGGAGCGCCACGCCGATGCGCAGGACCTGCGTGTCGTTACACAGCTTCACGGTGGCCAGTTGGTCCTGCAGCCAGGTGATGAGTGGCGTGATGAGTGCCACATCGTTCTCCAACACGAAGTGCGCACTTTGCATTGTCAAACTGCTGATCAACCGGCGACGACACTTCCGTGACTGCGACAACGCCAGCACATTGCCGACAGTTTCAATGAGGCGGTGATCGATGTCCTGCTTGGCGATATAACTCGCAGCCCCGGCTTCCAGAGCACGCACGGCCATCGCTTCGCTGCCGCAACCGGTAATCACCACCACGGGCACACCGGGGCACAACGACGCTGCCCGTTCGACCAATTCCAGGCCATCCAGATTCGGCATCTGATAGTCAGTGACAATGGCGTCGAACGAGGCTTTCGCAATTTCGTCAAGCGCCTGCAGGCCGTCACTGGCATAAGTGACAGTAACGTCGGGCAGTTGCCTGGTCAGCAATGCGCCGACCAGGCGACGTTCCACGGGGGAATAGTCGGCAACAAGAATATTTGGCATGAGTTGGTCCTCTACCGCACCAGGTCTTGTCGTACGGAGCCCACACAGCAGAGTCTGGGCCACGTACTAAACATAATAAACATATGAGAATTGAACTTGTGATTGATTATCAGGACTGGTTCACAATGCATTCGAGTTCGGCATCGACCTCGCGCAGTGCCGCTTCCAGCTTGGCTAAAATGTCTGGTGCCTGAGTGAAGTCGGAGGCCTGTCCGCTGCGTTCCAAATCGCGCGCCGTCGTGAACGCCTGAGTCGCCGCCAGACTGCTTACCATTCCCTTGAGTTGATGGGCGGCACGTTGGACCAGTTTCGGATCCTGTCGCGTCACACCTTCACGCAATTCCGCCACGACTTCCGGGCAACAGCCACGGTATCCTTCCAGCAGCTCACGCAGCAGTTCACGGTCGCCATCGAGTCGTTTCCACAGTGTCTTGCGATCGATGACCGATGGGGAGGAAGTTTCCCAGGTGAGATTCGCTGATATCAATGAGGAATTTGATTTGGAGATGATCAGCGTTTCTTCACATTGAGGATTGCGAACGGGTGCGGGCTGGCCGTTGGAGATCGGCGGTGCGGGGACACACTCATCCAGATCAATCGTGTCGGAATCCACTTTGACAGGGGCCCGCCGATCGGGAAACGACAGACTGGCCAGTGCGGCGAAGAGTTCTTCCCGATTGACCGGTTTGGTTAGGTACACATCCATGCCGGAAGCCAGACAGCGTTCACGATCGCCTTTCAGCACGCTCGCGGTCAGGGCGATAATGGGAATATGGCGTCCAGTCGTTTCTTCCCGTTTGCGAATCTCGGCCGTGGCCTCCAGACCGCTCATCCGCGGCATGTGCATATCCATCAGGACGACGTCAAATGGGGTACCGCGTTCCAGCAATTCGACAGCCTCGCTGCCATCATTAGCGACGGCCGTTTCGTGACCCTGTTTCTTGAGGAACTTGACGATCAATTGTTGATTGACGGGATTGTCTTCGGCGACCAGGATGCGCAACGTGCGGTTCGGCGCGAGTGGCCCCGGGATCGGTTTCTGGGAAGCCGGCGACTTGTCAACTTCGAGTTGCACGGGCCGTTTGGCGGTCGGATCGGCAATGCCCAACTGCACCGTAAAGTGGAACGTGCTCCCCTCGCCGATCACGCTTTCAACCCAGATATGGCCTTGCATTAACTCGGTCAACTGCCGTGCAATGGCGAGCCCCAGTCCGGTGCCCCCATAGCGCCGAGTGATCGATTTGTCAGCCTGTTCGAAGGGAATGAAAATTGCCTGATGTTTATCTGTGGGAACTCCAATCCCCGTGTCCTGCACGGAGAAATGCAGTGTGGCACGCTGGACACCGGGACCGGAGGTGATGGCTCCCACAGGGGCTCCGGCGACGCTGTCGACTTCCCAGATCGGCAGCTCCACCGATGTGATCGATTGCAGCTTCACCGAGCACCGGACGAATCCCTTGTCGGTGAATTTGACTGCGTTGCTGACCAGATTCACCAGAATATGCCGCAACCACTCAGGATCCCCTACCAGCACCTTGGGAATATTCGCGTCAATCAGGCAGCGGAAATCCAGTCCCTTCTGACGACTGCGAAACATCAAGGGCTTCAAGCTGTCCGTGAGCCAGTCCGAGAGATTGAAATCCACTCGATCCAGTGTGATCTTGCCCGCTTCCACTTTGGCAAAATCGAGCAATTCATTGATGATCGTCAGCAGGGAGTCGGCCGACTCTTTGACCGTTTGCAGGCAATCGCGTTGCTCGGCGTCGACAGCGGTATCCAGTGCCAGCACGGTCATGCCGATGATGCCATTCAGCGGAGTCCGCATTTCGTGGCTCATGTTGGCCAGGAATTCACTCTTCGTGCGATTGGCCGCTTCGGCCTGATTGCGGGCTTCGCGAATGACCGTCTCGGCCTGTTTCAGTGCGGAGATATCAGAGATGGTTCCCAGGAAGCCGGTGATCTCCCCTTGTGAAGAACGCAGGGGAATCACGGATCCATGAATCCAGGTCACGACTCCTTTGGGAGTCATCCAGCGACAGTTGATCTGCAGCTCTTCGCCGGCTCGAGTGCTCTTTTGCCAGGCTTCCAACTCGCGTTCACGGTCCTCGGGATGAATGGCCTGCTTCCAGCCCGAACCAAGCGCCTGCTGGCGGGTCAAACCGGACAGCTCGCACCATTTTTCGTTCACGAAGACGCAACGTCCCTTGGCATCCGTTTCGAAGATGCCAGCGGGCGAACGCGTGACTAATGATTCATACCGCGAATACAGCTCGCGCTGCTGAGCTTCAAACTGGCGGCGTTCGGTGATGTCTCGAGTAAAGAAACGGGTACTGACCAGTTCACCTTCGCGGCGATGGATATTCGAGTCAATCAGCACATGCTTGATCGCACCGTCACGGCAGCGCAGGCGGGCCTCGTAATCGTGCAACAATTCCCCGGCCCGCAGTCGCGTCAGCACTTCGCTCATGGAAGCGGCATCGGCGTGGAACTCGGTAATGTGGTGACCGATATAGTCTTGCGGGGCGAATCCGAGCATGTACAGTTCGGCTTTGTTGGCCCACAAAATGCGCCCATTGGGGGCGATGGAGCACATGCCGATGGCGGCATTTTCACAGAAATCGGCCAGGAGCCGCTCCTGTGGCGTGGGACGCACTGCGGCCAAATCGGCTTGTCGATTCCGGTCCCAACGCGCGAGTCGTCCGAGAACCATTGCCAGCATTGCCGCAATAATTCCATGACTGGTTAACATCAAACCATTGAGAATGAAACCACCCCACTGCACGATGTCGCTCCCATCGATCCGGCCGGCTTCTCACACATCCTTCCGCTCTGGAAGTCAAAGTGGCCCAAAGGCAAGAAGTCCCGACGTGGTCTAATGGAAACGTAGCTCGGATTGCCCCGTTGCAAGGAAGAAACACTCCAGACGGGAGGGTTTTTCAGCCGCTGAAATCGTTACAACCGGCAAACTCAGTGGTGAAAGGTCCGGAGCTTGGACGGTGTGGGAGCGAACGAATGATGGAAGTCAGATGAAAGGGCTTGAGCTGGTGACGATGTGGTTTGTAACCAATTGCAACCAAGAGGTCGCGCGTGATCTGGTCTCCCTCGCCTCGGTACTCCGGGGAGAGGGGACGGGGGTGAGGGGCAACGCCGTGGAGGATTTTCGGCACCCTGGGAGGGTGAGGCTCCTGCCGAACCGCGTGGTCTTTCGGGTCCCGGTAGACTGCGGCGGCTTTCAAGGAACTCATGGCCCAGCCGAGTGATTTCACCACAAAGACCGGGCTCACCAAGAAAATTTCCGATGTTCCTCTTTCACCATACTTTGCAACCAGCAATCAGGAACGCTCGGCAGAAGCCTTGCCCTCCCTGCAACTCGAAACAACAAAGGCCTCAATCCACCCACTCGCTCAAGCGTTTCTCGATCAACTCGGCAGTGGCTTCCAGACAGCCTGGCGCTAACAGCGCCACCTCCACTTGATACAGCTTTTTGTCATAGGCCTCACGCGTGGGCATATAACAATTACGCGCTCCATTGGCCATTACCGTAATGACGACCGGACGTCCGGCAAAGCGGCGTCGCAGCCAGGTTTGCAGTACGTTGTAGGGTTCCCCTTCCAGAGCCACCCACAGTGCATCTCCCAGACGCCACAGCCACACGGCCAACGGGTACTGGGCCTGTGGCGGCAGGTAACGCAGCCGGTCCAGCAGGCGGCGGCTCCGTTCGCACATCGCCCGGACATCTCGCAAGGCCATCTGATCACCGGCCGCCAGGGCCTCACGCTCGCGAACCTGCAGATCGTCAAACTGACGCTGGGCCTCCGGCATGGTGGGCATCCCCGGCAGATAATCCACGTCGATCGGCTTGTGCGAGTACGCATAGATGCGTGATTCGGCGACGCGATTGGGTTCTTGCGGCCGGAATTTCCAGCTTCCCAGGGTTGCTCCCGAGATCACCGGGCCGGCATAGTGATGATCGTCACCCGGCTTCGGCAAACTTTCCAGGGCACTCAGGACCGCGTAACCCAGTTGACGCCCATTGCGGTCCGCGACCCGTACGTCCCCGGTGTATCCGTCCCGAGGGCCGACGTCACCACACGGCGACAGCAGAAAGGCGCACGGGGCGTTGGTCGCCAGCTCAATGACTTCGCGCATCGCCCCCACATAATCGGGACTGATCAACGTGTTTTCGTAGGCCAGGGTCGTGGGATGACAGCCGTAATTGACGATCGTCGCGATCGTGTGATCGCAACGATCGGTCACACGGATGGCGATCAGTGAGTTGTCGCACTCCCCTTCAGGATTAAACCCACAGGCATACAGCCCGTTTTGCTCATCATAATAGTCGCGCTGATGGCCCATGTTGCAGCTCGAGATGGCGTACGTCATGACGACCGGCTGCAAGCTGGCAATCGCGGTCAAACTGGCCATCGCCAGCTTGCCAGGCAGTTCGTCCAGATACGGACCAATCAGTTCGCCCCCCGGCAGGTGAGCTCGATCACGCACCAGATGACCGCCGCCGTGGGTGTGTGAGAAGGCGATCATGATTTGCTCTTCGGGGATCCCCGTCAGCCGGCTGGTTTGATCCAGCACTTCCTGCATTTCGAGGGGCCGAAATAACACATGATCGAGCGCAATGATGATCTGGCGATCAGCGGGATTGTTCGTCCCCTCGGGCTGAATGGCGATGGCCGTCGCGGTGAGCGGTCGATGGATTCCGGATGCCTGATCTTCGAGGGCGGCGCCCCACATGCGGTGATAGATGCCAACCGGCGGTGTGACATTGCAGCGGGCAATACCGAATCCACAACGCGTCGTCGGGGTCGGCACAGTCGTCGTTCCCATTCGGCCCGGTCCTTTCAATCGAGAATTTCTTTCAGAAGGCGAGATTCCGTGGGCCAGGAGACCCGTCCCACCTCACTCGTTACTCATCATTCACGATCGTGCTTCAAAAGCCAAGGATCTTGTACTGACAAATACAAGCTCGAAGCGCAAGCGAGTGCATCTTTTCAAACGACAATCTGAATTCACTCGCTCGCGCTTCGAGCTTGTATCAAGTCACTTCTCCACGGGCAAACGATTCATCGTGTAATGCCCGATGGCTGGCCACAGGGCCGTTGGCGTCGGGCCGATCTTGCCGCACGAAACTTCATACACGTAACCGGTCCGCAGCTTGTCAGTATGCAGAGTGACTTGTCGTTCGTCTGCCGAGACCGAGACGCTGTTGATCGTCACTGTATGTCGATTGGAGTCGGGCGTGGCATAGGTCCCTTTCCATTCGCGGGTATAGCCCGAGATTGAGTAGTTCGCGGCAATGGCCGCGGCGAGACGATCGACCGGCGCCGTGAACTGGATCTCAAAACCCTGCGGAGTGGCTCGTAACTCGCGAATTCCCATTGGAAGCTGCCCATTCGACTTCAACTGGACGATGCTGCCGACATTCAAGCCCCCCAGCCAGCCGCTGTCGTGAATGCAGCCAATGTAGATGTCCCCTTTTGGGCTGACGCCGCCGCAGAGCGTGCCCTCAAAGTTGGGTTGCTCGGAATTCACTTGGTCCTGGCTGAAGGGATAGACTGCCCCTTGAAATGTGTCGCCGACCTTCTGCAGACTGAAGCGAATCAAATAGCGGGAGTCATACTCACAGCCAATTCCATGACCGGCAAACGGATGAGCCACGGTCTGTGCAGCACCCGCCATTGGAGCAGCGAGAGTCGCGTCCAGAGGCAGGAAGAAAATCCCGTTAATGCTGCGCGTCCAGGGATGCGGAATTTGAATCGCTGGGGCAATGGTCGCACCGAGCGGCGGCTTGTCTTCGCGGCTGGGCACCCCATAACGGTTGCCTTCCACGATGTGATTGAGCTCATTGAAGGTGTTCTGTTCGCCTTGATTGTCGCTGACGAACAGATCGCCTTCGAGAGTCATCGCCAAACCGGTGGGGTAACGCAATCCGCTGGCAATGGGAGTGACCTTTCCAGCGGGGCTGATGCGCAGAATCTTGCCACGCCAAAGCTGCTGTTGAGCAGGCCGTTTGGGTTGGGTGTAATCGCTTCCCAATCCGACATACAAATTACCGCGCCCGTCGCGCACGATGCCGCACGTCCAGTCGTGATAGTTATCGTTGTAGCCCCAACCCGTGGCGAAGACCTCTCGGCGGTCTGCTCGGCCGACTTTCTTCGTGTCGATCAGCCGCAAGATCTCCGGCTTATGAGCCACCAATAGCGAACCATCCGCGGGATCAGTGATGATTCCCCATGGGGCAGCCAGCCCCTCTTCAAACAGATCAAGCTGATCTTCCCGGCCATCGCCGTTCGTATCACGGGCCAGATAAACGTGACCCTTTAGGGATGTGAAGGCGAGCACATCATCTGCGGTCCATGTCATCGCCGTGGGCATGATCGAACGCGGGAGCGGCAGGCGGACTGCGGTGTAGCCCGGCACTGTCGAAAAAGTTTCTTCAGTGGCGATCGCAACGGGCAGGCTGGGCGACTCAATCGGCGGTGGTGTGGAACCGGCCGTGTACCGGAATTCGCCTGAATAGTCACCGTCGGCTGTCTCAGTCAGCCGCACGATGGACAAAGTTTCGGGCAGTCGACGGGTTGGACGCGGGGTTTTGGGCTTGAGCTCAGCGGGTTGCATTTCTCCGATAAAATCAATGGCGGCAGTGCCCAATGTGTTATGAAAATCGGTCTGAACAAATACCGGCACGTAATCCTTCGGAACACCGGCCACGGTGATGTGACGCGACCATCCTGATTCGGTCGACGGGCTCGCGCCGTTCTTCGGAAGCCAGGTCTCCGTAACCTGCACGACCTGTTGAGAACTTGGGGCTGAAATCGCAAATGTCAGCAGATAGGTGAATCTCACACCTTGCTCAAAAGTGGAATAATCTTGCAATCGGTGCGACAACTGGCCCGCGGAAAATTTGATTGAGCCGAGAAGTGTTTTGTACTTGTTCGTCTCCGGGATTGAACTTTTCAACAGGCCGATCTGATGCATGCTCTTGATGCCGGTCACGACCCGCGTCCCTGCCAGATCCCAGTACCAGCTTTTGCCTTCAGTCCGTTGGCGAGCAAAATTCCCCTGCCACCATTCGCGAACGCTGAATGTGTCGAGATCCATCAAGATGTTATGCTGATTGTTCAAGCCGACAGCGAAGGCCCGTGGAATGTAAACGTCCGGACCAGCAGCCTGCGGGATGGCAAACACATCGCGCACAATCCTGGCCGGTTCACCAGGGCCGACAATCAGGATTTGCTGCAGGCTGGTCACATCCAGCGGGCGGAGCGGATGGGGATCGTGCAGAGCTTCCCACAACGCACCCAGTTGGGGTTGAATTTGCCCCCCCAGCAGTCCTGGGAAAGGACGCTCATACCCGGGCATTTCCATGTCGGGAACGATTCGGATGGGTGACCGCAGCCAGCGGAGAAAATACTCGCGCCGCATGCGCTGGCCGATGTTCTGCAAATCCGAACCACGCGTTCCCAACGCCGTATTCCGCGGCTGGAACTTGCCGAACTGATGGCAGGCGATGCAACTGAAACCCTGGCTCCCCAGCAGCGAATGTCCGACGACAAGGGCCTGAGCCCGCTGGCTCGCATCCGGCACCGGCGGCACCGTCACCAATTCGGCAGGCGGAGAATCCACGCGGTCGTGATCGGTCAGATAGCGTGCCAGAGCCTGCCGGTCCTCGGCACTGTGCGTAAACTTGGGCATCCGAACTTTCAGCCACGGCAGTCGCGAGGCGGGAAACTCACCCGCCACCGATTTCAACAACACGTCATCTTTCAACTTGTCGCCAACCGCATTGAGCGAAGGTGGCACCAATGTCGGGACGGCGCCGCCCAGTTCCGGCAGGAGTTTCGTGATCGAGACTGCGTAGGCCCCCAGTCCGGGAACGCCTTCACGCGGGTGACATTGCAGGCAGTTGTTCCAGGCCAGTAGTCGTTGGCCACGCTCGACTGCCCCTTCCGGAGACAGCTTGCCCTCCCGGGATTCGACGTAGGCCCGCAAGGCGGCCAGGTCTTTTTCTGGAAATCCCGGCCGCCAGTTCTCGCGATTCGGTTTCACTTGCAGACAGGAGTTTGGACTGTCGGCATTGAGCTTTTCCAGTGTCGGCAGCGTCGCGACGGCTAGATTCTGAACTCCTGGAATGCGGTGACAGGCCGCGCAGCGAGCAGCTTCAACCAGTTTCCGACCCTGCTCGACGAGGACTTTCTTGTAGGCTTCAGTGGGCGAATCGCCCTTTTGAATTGTCTCCGTTTGGGGTCGAGAGAGCGACAGAAACAGCACCAAATCGTGCAGCTCATTTTGGTTCTTGTCATCGGACCATTTGAAGACCGGCATGCGGTGATCGGCATTCAGTTTTTCGGGTTCCGTAAGCCAGCGTTCTAGCCATTTGCGACTGCGTTTCGCTCCAATCGTCGACAAGTCACCCCCGCCCAATCGTGACTTTGATCCAACCTCGCCATAAGAATGGCATGCCAGGCAGCCAGTCGTGTGGAGCAAGATCCGGCCGGCAGCCAGCGGCTTGGCAACCAACGGATTGTCAGGATCAACAGATCCAAGTTCGAACTTGAATGCTGGATTCACGGGGAGCGACGCGGATCGCAAGAACGCCGCAATCGCAGACGACTCAGCGGCGGTAAATTGGAACTCCGGCATGTTGAAATGAGCGGCTGATGCCGGTCGATCGGAACTCATCCAGCGTTCCAGACCTTCTTCGCTCAAATTCTGAGAGACGTGCGTCAGGTCTGGTCCAGGTGAGCTCAGTGGATCATGTTCCCGTTGATGACACCGATTACAGCGGTGTGCGGCGAACAGTTCTTGACCGCGAGACACGACCTCGAATTCCGGATGCGCTTCATTGAGAAAGAAGGCCCCGCTGGGAATGGGTTCAAAACCGAATGCTTCTGACGACCAGTAGAGCTTCAGAGGTGCTGTGGGAACCGTGGATTGGAATGCGACATCCAGGGCATGCTCGCCATATTCAAATTCGACCACTGGGCCACTGATCCATTTGGCCGGCCCGTCGGGGTTGGTTTCCCCAGTCAGAATCGACTGTTTCGCCAGCGTCGCCGTGACGTGGCCTTGCAACTGGGCGTAGAAGCGGTACTTTCCCGGAGACCGCACCAGCAGCTTGCCTTGCCAGCGAGCCCGCAACGGACCAGCCGGCAACTGCTGGACCGGCGCCTGAGCGTCCGAGAAGAAGGCCACATCGGCATCCCGCCGAGAAACGCTGCGGCCCCCGGCGGTGTAGGTGCCCACGATTCCCGGGAAACGCGGTGGCTCTTCGTCTTCGTCAACGGCCGGGTCACTGCCCCACACGGGTGCCGTTCCAGTAACGACCAACCCGAACAGGACGACGCAGCACAACCAACCGCGATCTGACAACCAACTTGGCATCGCGATCCCTCGTGAGGAATGGATTAATCGTCCGTAGCCTGACTCTCCAGAGTCGGGCGAAATCACTCGCACTTGCACATCGAGAACTCAACGGATGAATCATCTCCCCTCGCCCCAGTAATCTGGGGAGAGGGGCCGGGGGTGAGGGGCACGATCAACAATCGAAAGGAGTTCGAAAAAGTCCGCATCAAGACAGCTTTTATCAACCATCATCAGTGACAATCGGAAAACCCCTCACCCCCAACCCCTCTCCCCGGAGTACCAGGGCGAGGGGAGATAGAAGTCCGTTATTTTCTGTCAGACGACTTCGTTCAGCCAACGGGGGTTACGTCAAACCTGCACGTCGGCCTGTGTCCACGCCCCATCAATGCTACGCCACACACCACCCGGGTTCTTGTTCTTCAGCGTGCAGGGCAGGCGCGATTCGCGGACGTTGTCGTAGCTCTGCAGCATGCCGAAGCGGTGTATCGCGGCGGGAATTCCCACTGCGGTGAATCCAGGATGCCCCGTCGCCGGGAAGGGGCCGCCGTGATTCATGGCCGGACTGACGGCCACGCCGGTCGGCATCTTGTCGTTAAGCAACCGGCCGACTCGTTGGCGAAGAGCGGGGACCACCTGCTGATACAACGCGTCGTCCGCCCCGTTGGAATCGCTATACACGCAGCCGGTCAGATTCCCTTCCAGCGCTTCCAGCACCTGCACGAGTTGTTCGGTTGACGAGCATTCCACGAAGAGCGACGCATTCCCGAACGCTTCTGTCTGCAGTGCTTCGGGATCGCTCAGAAACTTCTCGGCCGTGGTGCTCAGCAACGTGTTCTGGAATGAGGCTCCCTTACCCCCGCCGGCCTGACCGCCGGTGAGAATGGTCGCCCCGTGAGCGGCCAGGGTCTTGACCCCCTGCTCCAGGCTTTTGGTGACGCCGGGCCCCAGCAATGTCCCCACCGGAGCGGCGGCGAACTTCTGGCGGACTTGATCGCGGAATTGTTCTGAGGCGGGACTCTTCACAAACAGTACTAAGCCGGGATTCGTACAGAACTGGCCCGTTCCCATGAGGCAACTGGAGGTGAATTCGTCCGCCAGTTTCTCACCACGCTCGGCCAATGCCCCGGGCAGCACGACGACCGGATTGATGCTGGAAAGTTCCAGGTAGATCGGCTTGCCTGCTCGATCGGCGGCTTCTTTCAACACCAATCCGGTGTGCCGGCCGCCGGTGTATCCGGTCGCCCCGATCAGCGGATGCGATACCAGTTTGGCACCGTCCGCGTGCTCGGTCCGATAGATCAATTGGACCAGCCCGGCGGGCATCTTCGTTTCGCGAGCGGCTTGCACGGCCTCTTCGGCGAAGATGCGGCTGGTGCCGGGATGCGACGGGTGGGCCTTCGCGATCACGGGGTTACCCGCTGCGATTGCGGCGGCGAAATCGCCGCCGGAAATCCCGTTGAAGGCAAACGGAAAATTGTTCGGCCCGAACACGACGACCGGACCAATCGCCGCAAATTGCGACCGGATATTGGCCTTGGAATCGATCGTCGGACAGCGCCACGATTCGCTCCGTGCCGCTGCCGCCGCGGATTTCAGTTGATTGATGGTCCGCGGCAATTCGTTATTGCCCAGACGTCCTTCGGCCGGCAAAGCAGTTTCCAAATGAGCCTGCTGGACCAGGTTCGGTTTCCGCGCTTCGATCCGGGCCGCGTAACGGTCCAGGAATGCGGCAAAGCGTTCGCCCGGCCACCCATACATTTCCTTCGCAGCCGCGGCGGCCACCTGAATGGCTCGTTCGATCTCCGACCACGGACTGACGGGATATTCCCCCGGTAACGCGTCGCCGGTCGCGGGATTCACGGCTTGAAACGTCTTACTGCCGGCGGAAGAAACCCACTCACCACCTACCAACACGGGATGCACACTCATCGTGATCAAACTCCTGACTCGGCGAACTCTGCGATAACCGTACTCTTCTGAATTCGGACTCCCACGGATTATACCGATCCACCGACATTTTGGCACGAAACGCGGAAGAGCGTGTTTCGCTCCGCTGCTCTAGCTGAGGATCTGATCGCAGATCTCGCGGACTTCTTGAAAGGATTTCCGTTCCACCGCTTCAGCCAGACCCTGCAGCCAGCGGATTTGATCATCGAGAAACGGAATCAGCGTGCCGGGAACAGGATATAACGGCACCAACTTAGCCGCGATGTCGGCGATCAGTCGCTCGACTCCGAACCCAGTCCGCGCTGAGACCGAAATTGCGCCAGAACCCTCAAATTCGTGATGTCGATCCTCCGGCACCAAATCGATCTTATTGACGACTCGAATTGCTTTCGTAGCACCGACCGACGACATGGGCTCGGTCAACTCAGCAGGCTGAGTCGCATCGATCACCTGCAGAACCAAGTCTGCGTCGGCAATCTGCCCGTAGGCCAATTCGATCCCGGCCGCCTCGAGACCGAGAGCATTCTCGCGCAGTCCGGCCGTGTCGATCAATCGTACCGGCCAGCCATCGAAGGCCGTCTCGACCGTCACGACATCCCGAGTCGTCCCCGGCTGATCGAAGACCACGGACCGCTGATAGCCCACGAGCGCATTCAGCAACGCCGATTTGCCAACA
>CAMAVF010000111.1 GCA_945861445.1 Planctomicrobium piriforme
CGTGTGCCACCTGCTTCGCCGCTGTACTCGGCGGTTAAGCAGTGCTTTTATCGGACTGAATGAACACTGCTTAACGACTGGGTACAGTCGCCAAGCAGATGGCACGACAGACTCGAATTCCCTGACCACAGCTGGCTATTTCTTGGCCGCGCGGTGGTTCTCGACCTCGATTTCCGCGATCTTTTCCAGTCGCCGCAGGTGACGTCCCCCTTCGAATTCCGTGGCCAGCCAGATCTCGACCATGCGATGGACCAGTCGCTCTCCCAGCAGATCCGCCGACAAACACAACACGTTGGAATCGTTGTGCAGGCGACTCATCTCGGCCGTCAGGTCGTCGTGACAGGGGGCGGCTCGGACTCCGTCGAATTTGTTCGCGACGATGCACATCCCCATTCCGCTGCCGCAAATGAGAATTCCGCGATCCACTTCCGCCTGCGACACCGCCCGGGCCACCTTCGACGCGAAGTCGGGATAGTCCACCATCTCGCCCGATTCCGGCCCAAAATCCGCCCCCTGGTGACCCATCGCGGCCACCATGTTCAGGATTTTACTTTTGACGGCAAAGCCTCTGTGATCACTCGCCACGGCAATTTTCATTTCGCGATTCTCGGTCAATTCGGATGAATCAGGGGGTCAAGTGACGAGCAACTCGTCGAGAATGTGCCGCAAGTGTTGTTCCAACTCATCGGCACATTTATGGTAAACTTCAACCTGGCTGCCGTAAGGGTCCGAGATATCCGTTCCCTTGCGCGACAACAGGTGAACTCGTTCTTCGGCTTCCGGGCATTCCTGCAGGATCGCTTCCCGGTGGCCACGGGTCATGGCAAACACACGATCGGCCTGTTGCAGCAGCCGTTCGCTCAGCGGCTGGCTCTCGTGCCCGGTCAGGTCAATCGATTTCTGTTTCAGAACCTCGACCGCGTGCGGGCTCGGACGCGCGCCCGGCATCGCCGAGATGCCCGCCGACGCCACAATGTACCCATGTTCGCCGAGCTCTTCATCAGCGCAGCCCAGTTTTTCGGCCAGCAATCGGCGAAAGATGCCCTCTGCCATGGGGCTGCGACACGTGTTACCCGTGCAGACGAAGAGTATGTAGTGACTGGCCAAGTGCTTGATCGTCCTTTCTGTCACGACACCCGCGTGTAATAGCTCCCACTGATCACCGCGGACTCGAACCAGGCTCGAGGCCGTTCCGTACCGGCATTTGCCGTCTTCAATGACGAATGAAATCTCGCCATTCGCCGCCGGCACCCAGTCGGGCAATGCGCCACCATGACCATTGTCCGTGGCATATTCGCCCAGCATGACCAACGGCCCGGGCAGCAATCGCAAGATTCCCTGTACAACATCATGTGCCGGAGCACGCAGAATCACAAGTCCATCTCGAGCCACCAGTTCGCGCGTCGCCTCCGGCAGAACCGAAGCGAGACCTTTCACGTCGGGTGACACGCAAAACTCGAACGAAACGGGCCCCGGCCAGCAGCGCCGCAGTAACTTGCCCCCCAAGGCTCCCAGATCGGGAACGTAATCCAGCGCCCGCGCGTTCGAAGTCACCGCCAGCACGGCGGAGCCCAGCTCTTGGCGTTCGCCCCAAGCTTGTAACCGGGCTACCGATTCGGGATTAAGTCCATCTGCGACAACGACATAGCACGTTTCAGTCGGCACGACGACCAGTCCACCCTGCGCCAGACGTTCCACCGCCTGCTGGATGATATCCTGAGGATCGTCGGCGTCTTGAATAGCGACAACGTCGGACATGAAACCGATTCCCGGGGCAATTCTAAAGGTGCGGTAGCAGCAGTGGAAAGGAGTAGAGGCTAGCTCATACACTCTACACATCGCAGTTTAAAACGGCAAGAATGGAATCGCGACTGAATCCGCAACTCATTACCCGGGAAATGGTTACAAATCCAAATTCACTCCTGATAGCGGACTTGGCTCCAGTCCTTCGCCAGCGGAACCAGTTTCGCGAGGACGTCCGGGTAGGGGCTGGTCGCGACGATCCCCGGCAGCCGCAGCATGTCGGCCCGCTCATCGACCCACAACTTGCTGAAATTCACCGGTGCGCCATTATGGGCCCACACGGAATCGCCTCCCAGGATCCGGCAGATCTGCAACGAGACCGGGAAGTCGTACACATTGGGCGTATGAATCAGCGAGCCCGCAAAATCGCCCCGCGCAATCAGATCATAGATGCTGCCGGGCATGTCATCGGGGGCGACCCCTTCCAGACCCGTTTGAGTCACCAGCGCCGCGCGCGCCGCATCGTCCTTTTGAAAACCAATCAGGTAGATGCGGTTCGGCCGCGGGTTCTCGTGCCGGAAGGAGGCTGGCAGGCTTCGCAGGACATCGACCGCTGGGCGACTGGTGTCATCCGGGCCACAGACCACGGTATTTCCCACGGCCTGGACCCAGCGTCCGGTCGGGCCATCCTCAGGAATGTAGACCAGCGAATAGTGCAGCGTATCGACCGATCGCAGGCTGAGCATGCAGCAGTACCCGTTGCCAGTCTTGTCGCGATATTGTTTTGTTCCATCAATCGGATCAAGGGCAATCGTGTACGGGCTGTCGGTCGAGAACAGTGCCAGATCACCGTTTTCCTCTTCGGCTTCAATTCGGCAGGTACGGAAAATGGGATCAGTGTCACGCAGGGCCGCGACGACGATTTCCTGCACGGTCAAATCGGCCAGCGTCAGCGCGTCGGTCAATGCACTCCCCGACGATTTGCCACCCAGCGCTATATTGAATTGACGCAACCGTTTGGCGACCGCCCCGCACCACCGTAAGACGGGCGGCATCTGGGTCATCAACGCATTCACGATATCGGGCAGGTGCATAAGTCACTTTCCGCAAGGAACGATGGATCGCGTAGGGGCTTGGTAGCAGATTCGGAAAGCGATCTCAAGCACATGGTAGGTTTGCCGGTCGTGTCGTCCAACGCAGTGCGAAACTTTAACAAAATAAAGCGGGCTGGACACAATTTCGCAGATTCGTAGAATTCCGGCCTTGAGCCAAAGTTTCGTTGGGAAGTCTGCGCGACACCTGAATGGATTTGCCCGCACAAATCGATTCGTCGAGTAGCTCGCTTCCGATACGTCCGACTGGCTGGCGTTCCGTAGGCAGACACTGCCGCTGCCTTGGAGAGCAACTAGTCCTGATCTCGTTTCGAATTCAATTCAACAACTCTTTCGCGGTGTGCGGCCGTGAGGGAGTGCAAGGGCTTGGCCCATGTTCGACCCGCAAACCGTCTCTCGTCTGACCCACCTGTGGTGCGGAATCGTGGTTTTGACCAGCGTTGGCTGCCAGACCTATTCGCCCTACGGCTATGGAGGCTATCCCGCGAGCTATGGCACCCCGGTGTACCAGCAGCCAGGGCAACCTGTGCCTTATGGTTCACCAGGAATGGCACCGGGCCAAATGGTGCCGCCGCCCGGTGGTGGGTTCCAGGGTGGATATCCTCCGCCAGGTGGATTCCAGAGCGGCCAGCCATACCCTGGGACCGTCACGCCGGCCAGTCCGTTCCCGAATGTCCCCAATGGGCCCGCTCCGCGAGGAGCCGACATTTCCAATGACCCGCTGGGACAACCCGGACAGTTTCCAGGTGCTGGCGCTGGTTCCCCGCCTCAACCCAATGTTCCCGTCGGAGTTGACCGCGCGGTTCCGAATTACCCGGATCCGGAAGGAGTCCCCCGCAAACCCGCAACGACTCCCGGCATCACCGACGAGGCCGATTTCAAGGGCGGGATCAACGGAGCCAAGAAGGCGGCTGACAACCTGATCAATATGGAAAACGGGGCGGGCAAGGCGGGCGCATCGCTGGCCAGCCCGCGCGGTGACGAGATCCACTTCACGCCGACCGTGAATCGCCGGCCGTCACGGACCGCTCAGACGGGCATCATCCAGACCGCACAGCATGTGGAATCCGGATCGGGCTCGCACCATCTGCGGCCCTATGGCCGCGCTCCCAACGGGAAGGCTTGGTTTCGCGGGCTGATTGATTTCGACGAACAGGAAAACCTGTGGTATCTCATCTACAATCCCGAACCCGATATCAATGACCCACAAGGCGGCATGGTCACCCTGGTTGAGCATCCTCATCTGAGTCTGCTGCAAGGGGACGACGTGGTCCTGGTCGAAGGCCAGTTTGACCCGAGCCAACTGGATGCCAATGGCCGCCCGAAATACCGGGCGAATTCGGTCCGTCGACTGGTCCCGTGATCCCACGCCGCCTACGGCTTCTTCCGGCTGGCGTGTGGTTCAACGGCAATCTTGTCCAACTCGACCGAAGTTCGCCCCAGGTAGACGTGATCCAGAATCGCTGGCTGATCGTCGGGTGAGCCGAACGACAACCCGGTCAGATTGAAGTCGCCCCAGTCACCCACCAGATCTCGCGTGACGACCACCCATTCCACTGGCAGCCGCTCTTCCAGTCGCTTGGCCCCGGCGTGGCTCTTTTCACCTGTGCCGGCATCATAGCGAAACGTCTGACGCTCCTGGGCCGTCTTCTCGTCACCCCAGCGACCGTCGGTCGCCAGTTGCAGGCAGACGGGTGCCCCTTGCTGTTTCCGCCAGACGAATCGCAGGAAACGGTATTCACCCAGCTTCGGTTGCGTGCGAATCGCGACCGGTTCCGAGAACAATATCGTATTGCCGACCTCACCCTTCACGACTTTCAACGCGGCCGTTCCGGTATACGCGTCCGTATGGCTGAGTTCGGCGGCACCTTCACCGTGACGTAGCTGGCTGATGAACTTCACGTCGTCCTCGAAGATCGGCAGCAGACCCGGCAGTCGGTCCAAGAACGATATCGACCGCCAATCGACCAATGCCTGCGGCCCACCGGCCATCTGGCTGATCTCCAATTGGACCTGCTGGCCGCGGAAGGCTTCCAACGGCACCAGGATTGGGTCGGGATCGACCGCCGAATTGCGAACCGGAATCTCGAAGTCGCCAACGCTTTGACCATTCACCCGCACCTGCAGATGAGCGGGTGTCGTGCGATCTTGAAAGCGACTGGCCCCCAGTGCCAGATAGACATTCTGAGGCCCGACCTTGAGCTCTCGCGAAACTGTCAGAAATGGCACGCGTGAGGCAATTTCCATGACGAACCGCGAATCGCGGTCTTCGAATGCCTGCCACCGATTCTTAAACAGAAACGGACCAGTTGCCGCGTCGGTCACCGCCCAGCCTTCCCAGGGAACGAGTTGCCGAACCATTGTCGCGCGAACGTCATTCTGCAACACGTTGGTATCGATCCGCACGACCGGTTCCAGCCAATCCAGCGAATCGCGAATATCAAACGGATCGGCCCCGGCAGGTCGTTCTGCTGCCGCGGAGTCCGCCGTGAGAATGACCCCTGGCAGTCCGACGATACTCAACTCGCCCGTATCGGCAACCAGCCCCGATCCAATCAACAGGTCGGTCTGAAAGAGCGGCTGATTGCGGTTGGAGCTGGCAAACACCTTGCCCCGCGCACATCCCCCCGACCCGATGCAACGGTCCAGGCCAATCCGGGTGCGGAAGGTTAACGCCCCGGCCGGCAACTTGTACTCCAACTCATGCTGCGCCTGCACGCCCAGGCCCCAGCCATATTCCAGGCCGCCCGAATGTAACGGGCCCGACTGCACATTGCGATCGCGCTGCCACGCCCAGCCGTTGCTCAGCCCCGGCGCATGCGAACTGCGAACCGGTTCGAACAACGACAGGGGGACCTCGTTCGGGGCGAAGAACCGCCGGGTCCGGATGAGGCGATGATTCACCCAGATCGGGTCGATGCTCCAGGCAGGTTGGATCAGGTGCCACCACGCGTTGGGATCATTCGCATTGCCGCTGGGCTTCGCCTGGAATCGTTCGAGTGACGCCGTCGCCCGCAGGCCCTGCTGCGTTTCCCATTGCATCAACCGCGCCGTGGCGGCCGGGCTGATGAACGCCAGTTGCTCGAGGTAGGCCGTCCAGGTATCGACCTCCGGCAAATGGATCTCGGCCACATCATGAAATGGCACTTCCTGCGTTGACGATTCGAGCAGCAGGAATGCGGACGCCGAGTTCCAGCGAATGGCGCGAAACGTGATGCGCCGCCCATCCACATAGAACAGGTTCCCCGGCTCGTAGGCCTCGCTGGAACGTCGCTGCCAGACGACCCGCCGGACCCAGCGAGTCAGCACCCGCAACGGGTTCGCGGGCTGCACACCCGGAAAATTCCATCCCTGACGGTCCACGATCAGATGCGTCGGCAACCGCTGGTATTTGAATTCCAGTCCGCTGCCAGCCCCGATGACCGCGCCCGGCAAGCGGTCGCCACCAAAGAATTCCACGAACGCCGTCGGTGTGGACGAGACCTTCAGAGACGTATCGATCACCCAGCGGGCGGGATTGGCCTGATCCAACAGCGGTCTGTTATTGAGAACGGGCTGAGCATTCGAATCGTGCCAGTTGCGCAGCTCATCACCATTGGTACGAGTTCCATCGGCGAATTCCGCCTGGAATCGCTGGTCGTCAGCGCGGCCGACAGTCACCAGCAGCAACCAACAGCAGACGAAATGGAACCAGGGGCTTCGGGTCATAAGCAGCGATCTTCAAAAACAGAACTCGTCGATAATCTCCCGACACAGGCTCTATTCTGCAGAGATTTGCTGGCAAACACCACCCCAGCCACGTTTCCATCACGTTCCAGATGATCGAGTCCGAACCGTTCGTCGCGGTCCGCGATTGCCCAGTACTGGTTTTGTTACGACTTCGAACAAAAAAAGAGCCCGGCTACTCATCGCAGCCGGGCTCTTTTCGGTCTTTGAATTGACTATTGCTATCAATCGATACTGGGCACCGACACCTGAGCTGCCAGGGTCTTCCGGATGCGCTCCTGGCAATCGATCAGATGTGCCTTGGAATAATCGTCGAGCTTAATCTCGGCGTTGGCCAGGGCGGCCGTGATTTGGGCTTCCAGCTCTTTCAGATGGAACCGCGACAACGTACGGGTCTCTTCGGGAACTCCCGCGAACGGCGAGTTCACATAGAAGGCGAATTCCTTCAACATGATCCGCTGCAGGTTGCGACGATAGCTACCGATCAGCGGCTTACGAACGGTGTATTCTCCCTTGGCTGGAGCTTTCCATTCGGTAAACACACCATCCACAATCAGCCGCACGTGTTCGGCCAGCGTGTAGACGTCAGCCTCAGGCGGTGCCTTCAATTCACTATCGTACAACCGCGTCATTGTTGTCACGTTGACGAGTTGTCCCAGGATGCGGCTTTGCATCAGCAAAATCGTATTGTGAATCGGATAGTCCAGCCGACGCGGTTCGTTGATACCCCAGTGACTCCAGCGCGTCGGCGCCAGGAAGTTCAGCAGATCAGCCGGAATCGCCGGCGGATTGAACGCCGTTTCAGTCAGCAACTTCATCGCCGCGCGCTGCTTTTCAGGCTCGACCAGGCGGAACGGAGCGCGGGCATTCGGGTCGCCCTTGTGATCGCGCGACACGTAGATTCCACCCGGCAGACGAGCGGCGAACAAGGCGGTGCGCCAGTATTCGCTCAACAACATGCCGAACGCTTGACGGGCTCGTTGATATCCCTGGCCATCCTGCACCGAACGCTTGATGAGTTCGGGCATGATTTCCTGGGTCAGGGCCATCTGACGTCGGGCGAATTCATTCAGGTCATTGCCCAGATCAAACCGATTGGCTGTCGGGTCGGAATCGAGCGTTCCGCGGGTGTCTTCGTCCGTGCCATAGTCCAGGCCCGGTTCCGACGCACGCGAAGCAATCTTCAACAGTTCCTTGTCTTCATCACCCAGTTGCTTGTAACCGTATTCAATGGCCCAATGATCGTAGGGTCCAATGGTCGACGTGTAATAAGCACCCTGGGCCACACCCTTGGCGGCAATATTCGTCGGACTGTAATCCATGACGCTGGCGACGGTCGGTTCACCAGCCTTGGCCGGATCCGAAATCTCCGCGAGACTCTTCCAGGTACTGGCCTTGAAATTGTGACGCAGCCCCAGTGTGTGGCCGACTTCGTGCATTACGACTTCTTTCAACGCCTGCTTGACGAACGCTTCGGGCAGTTTTCCCGCCGCATCCGTTTCGCCGCGGGTATAGAGCAATGCTCCTGCGAAGGCCATTTGCTGCTTCATTCCGGTACACAACGTGCATTCGGCACCTGGCAGATGGAAGTGGGGAGCCACCTCTTTGCCCGGCTTGTCGAGCTGCAACGCATTGTGCCGCAGGTGCGACAATTCGGTCCCTTCGCCACCCAGCATGGCAGCCACTTGCGGTTGCCCCAGTGTTTCCCATTCAGTCGACCAGTGTTGCAGGAAGCTGGCATCGAAAATGATGTCGGCATCCAGGATCTGACCCGTCAGCGGATTCACGCGGGAGGGGCCCATCGCAAATCCCGCTTCGGCGGTTATCCAGCGGAAGAAGTTGTAGCGGACGTCCTCCGGATCGTGATCGGTATCGTCGTCCGCCTGGTCATGAACGACGATTGCATTGTCGTAACCCAGCTTCTCGAAGGCCTTGTTCCATTCCAGAATGCCGGACCGAATGATCGGTCGCAGATGAACTGGCACGGTCTTCTCGATGTAGAATTCAATTCGCTTCTCTGGCGGTGACAATGATGCGGACGCATCTTTCTTCCGCAGGTCCCAGCGATTGATGTAGCGGATAAACTGCTGATCGTCCTGCTTGTCAGAAAAATCCTTCATGACGGTCAGGAAGTAACCGACGCGGTCGTCCGCCTTGCGGGGACGGTAGCCGGTCATCGGCAGTTCGCTGATGCTGTAGTGGATGTTGACCTGCACACCGCGCGAATCAGCGACGGTCTCGATCGGCATCCCGCCCGAGTAGACGGCAGACACTTCCAGTTCAACATTGTGGTCGAAGGCTTTGGCCTTGGCCCAGGTCGAACGATCCGACGCGAAGAAGAAGCCCGGTCCAATGGCCTGGCCGACGTGTTGATCGTCGCTGAAGAAAATCCGGGTCAAATCCACCAGCGATCCACCGGTCGGGGTGGGGGACAAGATCGGCAGGGCATACAACACGCTGTCGCTGTAAGCCAGCTTGACGGCGGTTCCTTCAGGAGTCCCTGGAGTGGCCTTGAATCGCACATTGCTCTGCACGACGAGGATCTTGTCGCCCGACTTTCGGAACTGCCAGATCACATCGTCGCCACCGCCGCCCCAGGTCATCCCGCCCAGCACCATATTGTGGCTGATGCCCTTGGCGATCGAGACCAGGATGAGATAGTTCTTGTTCAGATTCCCGGGCTGAATATCAGCCATCAGGTTTTGTTCTTTCAGGTACAGGTTCCACATTCCCTGAACCGGCTTGGCACCTTCGGTCAGCATCTCAAATTTGGATTTTGGAGGTGCCGTGGCCGTCGTCGGCGTTTGAGCGAAGGCGGCGCTCTCTCCGAGCACCCCGCTCAAAATCATCGTCAGCAATATCGCAGCGCAGGTCCGATGCATTTAGTTCTCCCAAAGCGAAATAGCCCGCAGTCACCCACCAACTCTTCTGCGCAGTCGTTAAAACTGTCAGCATCGTTCGTCTGGTAACGGTAATTGTTCCGCACAATCGGTAAAAACGGCACACTTCACGTAGAGTGTGCAGTACCTGTAGTTTACATCACATTTGATTGCAGTGTCGAGATTTGGCAACAAATAATGCTACTGCCGCAGAAAGGCCAAAGAAATGGGGGCATGCGCAGCAGCGTCATGGACATGACACTTTGCGGTTGTTGCAGGGGGGGCGTAGCCACGCTCGCCAGTGTGCGGGTCATCCACAGATGAGCTCCCCGCGCAGTCAGCCTCTCATTGGAGTTTTAGAGGCCCCGACAAAACCGGTTGTGGGAAGTTCAGGACCGCAATATTTCACGCGGTCCTGAACTGACGCAGAGGTTTTGTTAGAGTTTATTAGTGTTCCCCGACAATCGCGCGGGCTCGCTCGGCATCGATGGCTTTGACATAGACCTTCACATCCAGGACCCCGGCGAATCCACCCTGGTTGGCTCCGGAAATCTGGGAATCAATCCCCTCTTCTTCCAAGGTGCAGCGGACGACTTCGGCATCGGCTTCCATCGTTGTCGAGTAGACTTCGACCAGTTCATTGGCGTCCATAGTGGGTTCCCTTGCTGCCTCGGCGAACGAAAGTGATGCTGTCCGCTAATCACAGAGCAAAACGTATTCCCTCGTCAGGCAGCGGACCGTTCGGGCGGCAAGATTCCGGCAGGATCCAGTAGCGGATCAGGGAGCGGAGCGTTGAAGGCTATTCGTAACGATATGGAGCAATGCACGTTACGACAGCCTGGACGTTGTGGACTTGATGCCCGATGGCTGGCCGAATTCATTTCCAAGCTAGAAGCCCGAAAGTAACCGCCGTGCGATTGGGCTCATAGGGACCAGGCGAATCTGTGGTTGTGGCGTTGAATCGCTCACTGGCGAGCGAATTGGGCACAATAAGTCCCATGTGTCGCATAAGTCCCATCAATTACTTTGAAGAATGGGACTTATGGGACACATGGGACTTATAGGAGTTATGAGAACAACCGAGCGCTATGACGAAGGGGCAACGGGGCCAATGCGTTGCTTTTCGTCACCCCCGACCCGCTTCATCGTTTGGTCATGAACTCCAGAATGGCCCGGCAGAATGCTGGCAAGTCATCCGGTTTGCGACTGGAGACGAAATTCCGATCCACGACGACGGCCGCGTCTTCCCAGATTGCTCCCGCGTTGATCAAGTCGTCCTTGATTCCCGGCGAACCGGTGACGCGAACGCCCTGGTAGACCTTGGCCGAGATCGGAATCCATCCACCGTGACAGATCGCTGCCACCAACTTCCCCGCCTTCGCGAATTCTGCAACCAGAGACAGGACCTTGGGGTCGCGGCGTAGTTTGTCCGGCATGAAGCCGCCGGGGACGACCAGCCCATCAAACTTTGCGGACTGCATGTCGGCGATCCGGGCGTCGGACTTGCAAGGATAGCTGTGCTTCCCCTTGTAAGTCTGGTTTGCCTCGGGGCCAGCAACGATGACTTCCGCACCCGCTTCGATCAGGCGCAGTTTGGGATACCACAATTCGAGGTCTTCGTAGATGTCCTCGACGAACATGAGGACGCGCTGGCCGGATAGTGGTAATGAGGCAGTCATAGATCACCTGAAGATTCGAAGCACAGAAAGCGGTCAATGGGAGGGTGAGGCTCCTGCCGAACCGCGTGGTCTTGCGACATCCGATAGACAACCGCGGCTCGGCAGGAGCCTCGCCCTCCCATGAACCGCAACTCAGAACCCCAGCCATGCTTCATTAGCGCGACACGATGGGCAATTCCATGGTGAAGGGCGAAGGCATCACAGGGTGTGGAGCCTCTTCCTCGGCGAGGACCGTATCGACCAGGAAATAGAGCAACTGGCGGAGTGCTTCGGGTTGAACTTCATCGGCCAGAGCTTCGGCCCGCGCACGCGATTTTTCGACCAGCGTTTCAGCCTTCGTGAAGACTCCACACGCGTCATAGATGCGTCGCAGGCGTCGTAGACGAATGGCGGCTGGTTCGGCAACATTGGTCAGAATGTCGTGCAGTTCGCCCCGTTCAGATTCGTTCGCGGCTTCAAACGCCAGGGCCAGCAGCAATGTTGGACGCATCGACAGGGCGTCCTGTCCGGCAATCATCTTGTTGTGGTCGTCGCCATTCCAGTCGTGCAGATCGTTGAGGATCTGGAAGCCGACTCCCAACTGACGACAGAACTGCGGCACCATGTCTTCATAGGCGGCGACCGGACCGGCCATGCGGAGTCCCGCATAGAGCGCGGCTTCGAACGCGGGCGATGTCTTCAACGCATATATCTGCAAGGCATCCAACGGTGTAAGGTGCTGCTGAGGAGCCGCCAGCCAGGCCATTTCGGCACCCTGGCCATCGCACAGCTTGAGGTGTGCGGCTGCCATCCGTTCGACGATATCAGCGGCGGCATCCGCACCGATGTCACTGCGGGCAGACGTCACCAGGCGATATCCCAAGCCAATCAAGTAGTCGCCAATGTTGATCGCCTGCCCCACACCGTGTTGACGATGCAGGGTCTCGCGACCGTAGCGATACATATCTCCGTCCTGAATGTCGTCATGGACCAGAGACGCCTTATGGAACGCCTCAATGGCCATCGCCACGCGGCTGACACCGTTGGAGAACCGCAGCACTTCGCCGCTGGGTCCACCTTGCAGCCCAACGGCCCCGGTCACAGCATCATACGCCGCGAGAGTAATAAACGGCCGGAACCGCTTGCCGCCATGTGCCATCCAGTCATAGCCCGCGGCCTCGGTCGAAGCGAGGGGTGACGGAGGCTGTGTGCCGAGATTCTTGGTTCGAATCGGCGGCAGTAACTCGACAAAATGCTTGTCGAAGAGTTCGTTCGAAGACCGCATCAACGGCACGTAACTCGACGTGGCGGGATCGGGCAGCGGTTCGTACTTTTCCAGCACGTCCCAGACCCACGATTCGTCGAGTGACGTGTTCTTGCAGTCGCCCGAATGGAGCGGAATCGCATACGACGGCACGCCTGCAATTAAGACCTTGTCGATCGCCTTCTCCAGGACATTGAGGCACGAAACGCCCAGGATGCCGTCAATGTGGCCAGAGACGATGATCTTCAGGACGATCGGCGAACCCTCCGCGACCAGCACCTTGTAGCCCAGTTGTTCGGCGCGGACCTTGTAGTCGGCGATCGAGCAGGCACCGCACTTTTCGCAATCGAGACCGAATTCATCGTAGTCGGCCGGGCAACCTTCGGCGTGCTTTAAACAGTGCGGCAACAGCAACATCCGGCGTTCGAACGGAATCGCGATGAATTGCTGCTTCCAGAAGAAGTTGCCGATCAAGACCATCGCAAACCCAAGAAACTTCTCGGGCTGGTTCATCTCCGACAGCAGTTTCCGACCGTGACCTTCGAGCTCATCCTTGGTGAACGGTTTCGACTTGTCGATCGACGTCGCGTAACGCTCGGCCGCGACCTTGAACTGTTCTCGCTGGGGCAGCGTTTCAGGCACCGCTTTCAGATGACTGGTACTGCGCCGCTCACGTCGACGAAGCGGTGCTTCGTCATCGTCGGTCACGGCCGTCTCAGTCGCCACGGCGATATCGTCTTCGTCTCGTTCGCTCGCAGTCAAGGACAAGGTGATTTCCTTCAGGACTCCTGACAAAACCGGTTGTGGGAAGTTCAGACCCCGCAGTATTTCAAGCGGTTCTGAACTGACGCAGAGGTTTTGTCAGCACTTTTAAGTCGTATGTCAGTTTTGGCCACCTACCGCGCGGCGCATCGCTTGGGTGGCAAAGCATAGCGGGTAGAGCCTCTCAGAATACCACAATTTCGCAAAATAGAAACCGATCGGCGACTGTTGATGCACCGTTCCGTCCTCAATCCGCCTCAGCAGCCATTCTAATGCGCTCTGAGCCGCGTGCGAGTCGGGATTCGCCGACACGACAATTTCCAAGGCGAGCGACGTTTCCTCGACGCTGGAAGGCAACCCTTTCGAGCCGCTCCAACTGCCGTCATCATTTTGATTCGCCAGCAGCCATTTTAGACCACGTTGGTATTCCGAATCCTGTTTACGAAGGATGTCGCGATACGCGGCAAGGACTCGCGCGGTCCCATAAGTGGCATTTTCGTCGTCCGGATGGTGCTGATTTCCGAACCACAGCGGCAGCCAGGAGCCATCGTGACGTTGCGTCTTGGAGAGATAACGGAACCCGGCGGCGACTGCCTTCTGGCTTCTGGACAGCAAGGCTAGATCCGCGTGATCGGTCAAACCGCGCCCCTGCCAGGCAGAAATGGCTCGCAAGGCATGTGCGGTCAGATCGGGAGCACTGCGGTCGAACGGGAGCGTCCCCCAACCACGGCAAAACGTCGGCCAGCCTCCGTCGCCGTTCTGCAGATCCAGCAGCCAGCGAACGCCATTTCGCAAACTTGCCGCCAGATCAGCGGGGGGCGGTGATGCATTGAGAATATTGCCACTGGTCAAGTTCATCACAGCCAACAGGGCCCCGGGCGTATCATCCGCGTCGGGAACTCCACCGCTCAAATCGGTCCAGGCCCAGCCACCGGGTTCGGCCTGAGTATAGGGATGAACCGTTCGGTACTGCTGTCGGCAGACGAAATCGCGCAACGAATCGCGTGCCTCGGCGGGAAGGTCAGGCCCCAGCGCGTTGATCGACAGTGTGGTGACCCAGGTGGCCAGATTGGTGTCGATCGGCCAACTGCCATCGGGGCGTACAGAATCCAGCAAGAAGCGGATTCCCTGCTGCACGACGGGATGCTCTGCTTGGCCAATGCTGGCGAGACTCATGGTGACAAAACTGGTCAGCGGGGCCGCTTCCAGGAATCCGCCGGTCGACGGTTGGATTTTTTGCAGCAACCGCAAACTCGGTGCGATCGCGGCCTTGCGGATCATTCTTAACAAGGGATTACGTGTGGGGCGGTGGTGGAAGCGGCATTGGCCGATGGCAATCAGCGCCGGCAACGCGTAACTGACTACGGGCAATCGCACCCATTTGTAGAATTGATGCGGGATACAAGCGAGCTCGAACGGTAAGGAGGAAACCTCGCGCCAGTCGACCAATCCTGCCAACGCACAATGCGTCAGAATGGGGATGGAAAAGGTCTTGTCGCGGCCATACCGGCGACGCAACGCGGGTACTCCCCCGGCGCGATCGACATAGTCTTTGGCCGCCGCCACAGCCGCCGGATATTCCGCGACAGTTTCGGTCGCATGGAATACGGCATGGCAGAGCATGGTCGTGGAGATGTTACTGAAACTGGCAGTCGTATCGCCCCAGCCGCCGTCGGCGTTCTGATGTGCGACCAGCCACTGCAGTCCCCGCGCAATCAACTCATCGAATTGAGGCAGCGACGGGATCGCCGTGGAACATGGGGCTGCCCGGCGAACTTGCTCCAGCGCCATCACCGCGGTGGCGGTGGACAAGGCAGACGTCGACAACTCACCAACCCAATGCCCTGCGGCAACGCGTTGCGACAAGAGCAGTTCTCGGACGCGTGCATAGCCAGCGGCGATTCGTTCTGCGGACACCTGCGACATTGTGATTCCGGAGGGATGAGGGTCTTCAGTCCGATTTATGATTCAAGCCGACGGGAGGGCGAGGCTCCTGCCGAGCCGCGGATGTTCTATCGGGTGTCGCGACACCACGCGGTTCGGCAGGAGCCTCACCCTCCCATGGGCCGTAAATCCTTCACCCATTGACATTCGGGGCTACGAAGTACCGAGAGTGTTGACCAATTGCTGCAGCGCACTGCGCAGGGTAATGAAATCCAATCCCGCGTGAGTGATCCATAGGTGTTGCGACAAGTTGTCGCCCTGAGGAGGCAACTGGTCCAGGGGACAGTGGGAAATGTAACCACATTCCTGGAGCAACTGCAGTTCGCTGCGGAAGACCGGCGTCAGCGTGAAAGCGCCAAATCGGCTGGTGCCGAATTTGCACAGATTAGCGAATACGGACGGCGGCAGCTTGATCAATCGTTCGAACTGTTCGCGGACCGCCACGATCTGCCGAGCCAACTGATGCGGTGACTGCGGCTGACTGAACGACAAGCGGACACGTTGCTGGACCGCTTCCTCGTACAGGCGGCGATATTGTGCGGCTGGGATCGTCCAGGACGAATCGCGTCGCATCCCGTTCATCAAGAGTTGATTCCAGCGGACTTCATTGCCACGCAAGTCGACGGCTCGCAGTAACGTCTGATAAAGCAGTTCGGCCGCCCAGGGGACTTCTGCCTGATACCGCCAGAACTCGACATCATCATCTCGTTCCAAAAACTTGAAACCGTTCGCTTCGAATGCGTCCAGCTCGTCAATGACCGTATCCCGCAAACCACCTACATTGCGGACGACGGGAATGGTGCCGTAACGCATGCTGGTGAGTTGCGTCAGTCCGCAGGGTTCAAACGAACTGGGGACGACAAACAGCTCGCTGGCCGCATAAATCAGATGCGACAACTCAATATTGAAACCGTCGTAGAACATCACTTCTGTCGGCTGATTGGCGACCAATCGCTGCAGCCGCGAGACATACCGTTGGCCACGGTCGTCGCTGCGATCGGCATTGCCCAGCACGATCCATTGGACGGGGCGCTCTGAGCCTCGCGCGTGTTCGCACAGGCGTTCCATGGGCGAAGGAGTTTCGACCGCCAGGCCGGTGTCTTCACGTAGCGGCAGCAGAATGGGCATTTTCTGCTCGGACATCCGCGTGACGACCCCGATCAGCACGCTGTCATCCGTCACATTGGCGAATGGTGTATTGCCCTGAGTGTCCTTCCAACGCCTCAGTCCTTCGCGTAAGCCGACTTTCTGCTGACGAATCAGGCCTGGGCTGTCAGTCGCACAGAACCGGTGCGCCTTCGGAAGAAACGCGTCGCTGGCGGGATTCCACTCGGCGGTATCAATTCCGTTCACGATGCCGCAGAGTTCCGACGCGCGTTCTTCGACCACCTTGTCCAGTCCACCGCCGAAGGCTGCACTGCGCAGTTCGTCGGCATAGCTCAGGCTGACGGTATTGATCAGATCCGAGAAGCCAATGCCTCCCTTCGCATGATTGAATTGACCGAAGAATTCCACCGAACGCGTCTTGCCCGGGTGATAGCATTCGTTCGGCAAACCGGCGACGGGTCGGACTTCATTCAGTGGCTTCGATCCCTGGTAAGCCCCCCCGGTATTGTTGTGAATCGTGTAGAGTGTGGCGATGCGACTCAGGTAGGGGTGTTCGCGATAGACCGTATTGAGATACACCGGAATGAGCGCTGTGTGCCAGTCATTGCAGTGGATCAAGTCGGGTCGGAATTCCTCGCAGTTCTCGGCAAAGGCGACCGTGCCCCGCGCCAGCAGGACCGCTTGCAAGCCGGAATTCTCGCGTCGATTCAGCAGTTCGGGTTCGCACAGCAGATAGCACGTGACGCGCGGCTCGTCTGGGGAAAACGTCGGAACCGTGACCCGACACACGCGCAGTGACACAATACGATCCGCCAACGGAACGGCCAGCGATTCGATCACAACATCATCAAATCGCGATTCCAGATTCTTTTCCGAGATCTGCTGATAGCCGGGCATCAACAGGCGAATATCAAGATCTTCGCGCTTGCCGAGTGCCTTTACCAGGCCCGTAGCCACATCTCCCAGACCACCGGTGCCGTCGATTCCTCGAACCTGGTCGGAAACCAGCAAGACGTTCAACTTCATCGGCGGCCAGTCTCCGAGTTCAGGGGGCAATCTACGGTGCTTCAAGGGATGCGTGGCAGGGCGGAACTTATTTACTCGGCTTCCGCCCCGTCCTTCTTCTCCAGGATCTTCTTAAACTCGGCCTCATTATGGAGTGGTTTCAAGTCGGGATCTTCGCCCAGCCAGTTGAAGTCACGGAACCCCAGCTTGACGGACTGTTTCAAATCCCCCAGCGCCGCCGCCTTGTACTTCGCCGCCAGCTTGTCGGAGTTCGGCACTTCCGTGTGCTTCTCGAAGTACTCCACGGCGCGGCTATACGCACACGCGGAATTGTAGAGGTACAAGGGGTCATTTAAGAACCGATCACGATGTGCTTCGAGTTGTTCGATGGCGGGCAGAACCTCCCCGGCCAGGATCCGCATGATGCAGACTCCGGTCGAGGCCTGGGAATTGAAGGGATCCAGATCGAGCGCCTTTTGGTAGTCTTTTCTCGCCTCTTCAAACTCGCCGAGTCGATTGTGGCAGTCACCGCGCCCGACGTAGGCATCGGGCAGCCGGGGATCTTTCTCGGCCGCCAGAGTAAAGTGTTTGAGAGCCTCCTTGTACTTCTTGGCCTGCATTTCCTGGTGGCCCTGATAGACGTGCTGGAACCCCGGTGACCGCTGCAGCATTTGACGCAGTCCCTGACTCGCCTGCAGTTGCTTCGAGCGGTCTTTGCTTTCGCGTGCCTTAAACAGCGCGGTACGTGCCCCTTCGGTTCCCAGTTGTCCCAGCGCGTTGCAGAAATAGACCCAGGTTTGGGGTTCGGGATTCTTTTCCAGCGCATCCCCGATCATCTTGACGGCACCTGTGCTGCCGTCTTCCACCAGTCCCTGCACGGCGGCGTTCACCAGACTGGCATCGCTTTGCATCACCGCGTCCTGAGCCAGCTCACGGAATTTGGTCACGTTCCACTTCCGCAGGGCCGTCAAGATCTTCGACTTGGAGGAAGGCCGCAACGTGTCATACAGGGGCAGTAACTTATCCGTGAGCGTCTGGTCGCCGATCTGCAGCAGGGAATCCAGCAACGAATCTTTATCTTCGGC
>CAMAVF010000112.1 GCA_945861445.1 Planctomicrobium piriforme
ACCTACAGCGGCAAACCACTCGAAAAGAAGCGTCGTCCGATGTTCGTTCCACCCCATCGCCGGGGCAAACCACACAAGCCGCGAACAAATGCGGGACCATGCACTGCCATTTGAGAGTTGCGGCACTAGTACGACCGCAGGTCGGCGACCGCCGGAGGCTGCCATTCAGAAAAGCCTCCGGCGGACACCGAGCTGAAGCTCGTCTTAGGCTCGGCGGGAGCCTCGCCCTCCCTTTTAAAACACGATCTGAGCACGGTCAACAGGAAGAAGCAAGTCGAAGGTTGATCGGCGGAAGTCTTACGACGTTCCGCTACGGGCCAGCATTGCGACGGAATACGCACAAGCGGCGGTCGCGAAGGCGCCACCAAGTTCCTCGGACATATCCACGATATCAACCCTGTTCATCGAGCCATGTTGGTAGATCTCATTGTTGTCGCCAAGCCGCGGATGCGTCTCGACAATCCATCGAGCGAGAAAACTTCCCGAGCCCGAAATGATGACCGTCCGGCGTGGTTCGCGGTCGCGCAAGACATTTTCTAGCGCCGCCGAAATCTGTTCGACTTGACGGTCGGCCAGATATTGCGCGATGGCGGTTGCTGCTTCGGGGTCCAATTCCAATCGATCGCAGCAGAGCTGCCGCGCCAGTCGGTCGTGTGCCGCGAGTCGTGTTGCTGGGCGGCCGTTGGCGGTCTCGGTGTCGTTGGCGTCTTCGGGAATCTCGCCCAATAACAGCCAGACATCCAGGGTCGTCGCGAACCATTCCGCGGCGAGAGGACACAGCGTCCCTTGAAATGGAACTGCCGGAGCCACCGCGCACAGTGGCGTTCTGCGTACTCCAGTATAAACCAGCTCGCCTGCAACCATCCGCGTGGCGTCAGTCAGTCCACGGCTGGAAGGTCGTCCGGCATCGATGGGGATCAAATCGGTCGTCGTGGTGCCGATATCAATCAACAGGGCGGGCTGGTTCCACGTCCACCGCGCAGTCCAGGTGGCGAGCGCATGCCAGTTGGAAGCGGCAGCCGCCAGGGGCTGGGCCATCGCCTCGGCGGGGGTGACGAACTTGCCGGTGGTCAACCAAACATGGACGGGCCGCACTCCGGCGATCTGCTGCACGGCGGCCAGGATGCGGGTCACTCCTTCGGCCTTGGTTTCATAGCAGTCGGCCAGCTCGGCCGTCATCGTCACGGCGATCTCGTTCGACCCCGGTAACAGGCTGTCGAGCACTCGCAGTTCGTCGGCCAGCGCAGCAGGATTCTTCCAGATGGCGAACGGCCGCGAAGCACAGCGGCCGTTAGAATTGGCCGCCTTTACATTGGCCCCGCCGATATCGAATCCCAGAACGGGCATTTCATGCGCATTCGAATTGGTCTCATAAGTCCCATTGGTCCCATAAGTCCCATAAGTCCCATGAATTTTTGATGGGATGTATGGGGCCTATGGGACTTATGGGACCAACGGGACAGGTCTGCGTTAAACAAAACAGCCCGGCTGCCAAATGGCAACCGGGCTGCTGATTCTACTCTGGTTCAGGTCAAATTACTTCTTGGCCTTTTCAACCTTGAAACCCTTGTCGAAAGCCTTGTCGCTGAAGACGAGTTCGAGTTGCTCGTCACCCTTGAGGGCTTCGGTCTTGCCTTTGCACTTGTCGCAGCAGAAGCACACTTCGACGTCGCCGACCTTGATCTTGGTGGCGGGGTTCAAGTCAGCACCCGACAGCGGGCATTTGACTTCCTTGGCTTGTCCGGTCTGGACCAACTGCATGTTGGCACGAGTGGCGTACTTGGCGGTGTCCTTCTTGAACGCATCGGGACAGCCACCGCAGCAGAAGTAAACCTTGGCACCCTTGTACTCCAGGCTCTTGTCTTCCTTGGCGGCCTTCTTCGGCGCCACGATGCAGCTCGCCTTGAATTCCTTCTTCGCTTCTTCGGCGATGAGCGAAGAAACGAAAGCGAACAGGACCAACGACGCAACTAACGAAATACGACGAATCATGTTTCTACTCCTGAAATTGAAACCAACACCCAGTGGATTGAGCGGACCGCAATTGCTCTCCCGCAAACAGGCGGGATTTGCAGTCCAGTAACGTACGACTTATAAACTCCAACAATACCTCTGCGTCAGATCAGAACCGCGTGAAATATCGCGGTCCTGAACTTCCCACAACCGGTTTTGTCAGGGCCTCTTAACACTTCAAAGTGGAAGCAAACCACACAGTCCGCTTCCCCTGTCAGAACTGATTTTGACAACCCGCGATGACGAATCGACGGCATTGTCGAGTGAGATTCGGTCAGCCCTCATAGGACAGAGTCCAAATCAAGGCTGAGGCTTAACAAACACGCTGCAGCTTCCGGACAGGAAGAATGTCCGGGAGATCGTTGTTAAACGATCCAGCGGCAGAGGCGCGCACAGGATTCAGGTCCCCAGTCAGGGAAGGCCGAATGTGCGGCGGTCGTTAACACTTGAGATTGTGTCAATTGCCCGACAGCGAATGCATCGACGGGTTGAGCGGTCCACACCACACTGTGGCGGGCCAGGGTCTCATTAAAGACGGTTCGATTCGTGCGAGCGGCTTGATTTGAAACTCGACAACCACAGCGACCCGAATCATGGATCCCGGCCCGGGAATCTGCAAGTTGTGTCACAACCTTGGTTGCTGCCGATTTTTGAGACGCCTGCAGGCGTTTCAAACAGCACGGGGGCAATGCGGGAGTCTGCTCGGGGTGCTGGGTGGATGGCGCAGCAGCGGGACGTTCCTGAGCACAGCAGCAGGGACGCAGCAACACTTGCGGCGTTACGATGAGTAACGCCAGCAGTGTGATCAGGCTACGTTGCAGTCTGCCACGTCGAAACATGTCCGACCTCGGGTGAATGTCCGGCAAAATCGCCGCACGTATTATTCTATCGTCCGAAATCAAAAATCAACAAGAGAGAATCTGTGTTTGGCTCCAGTTTGGTGAATTTCCTAAAGGAGTTTTCACGTTCCACCTGAAGTCAGCCGGTCGCGGCCTCACCACCACTGTGGTTGTTCGGCTGTGGTTGTTCGGCTTTCCGCCGTCAGGTAGACATCAGCGAATGCTTTCTACGACCGAATCGCTGGGAAGCCCATCTGGTAGTGGGCTCGCAGACCTTCACGTGGAACGTGGAGGCTATGGCGGAGAATGACGGGTCGCCGCGCAATTTGATTTCCAACCGTTCAACATTCCACGTTCCGGAACGTCAGTCGTGTTGAATTCGTAACGAAATCAGATCTCTTGAGAAGACTGCTGCGTCGGCGAATGAACGCATGCCACAAAATCGACGCATCACATGTTAAGTCAATAAGTTGTGGTGTCTAAGTTGCAGGGTCTTGGCCGTTCTGGCGGACTCTCATGGCAACTTCGAGATCCGGCGAAATGGAACATTACGCGGCCTTCCTTTTTCGATTGGGGCATACGGATTGCGTATTGAAACCGTTGATCGCCGGTCGCTTCTTAAGCCCCGGGTGATTCACAGAAATAACTCCACACGGATGATTCTTCCGGTGGCGAATCTTCGGTTTTTGCAACAGGAAGCCAATCATGAGTACTGAAACCATGACGGAAAGCTGGACCGATCTGAAGGACCGCGTCCGAGCCAAATGGTCGAATCTGACTGATAATGTTCTGGATCAGGGCAAAGAAAGTAAGGAAAAACTCGTCAGCATCATTCAACGCATGACGGGTGAGAGTCGGGAGAAGATCAACGCGCATTTGGACAATAGCATTGAAGCAGCGAGCGATTGGTATTCCCGCGCTGCCGAAGCGGTGCAGGCAGGCGCCGAGCAGGTTCAAGAACAGGTGCAACAGGGGGTAAAATATGCCCGCGAATCAGTGGAATCCTGCACCGAGCAGACCGGAAAGATGATCCAAGCCCGGCCGGTCGAGTCACTGTTGGCGACATTTGCCGTCGGCATGGTCACGGGATTGGCTCTGGAAATGGTGTTTCGGTCCAAACCGACGCCGCAATCGATGTTTCAAAGCCATTTGAGCCAGCTGCAAAACCAACTGAGCAACCTGCAGCATCAAATGCCCCAGATGCCACAAATGCCTTCGATGTCGTCACTGCCGTCGTATCAAACGGCCGTGAATGCGTTCAGCAAGTTCATGAAGGACCATTTCAACTGCGCATAGGGCGCCAGTTGAGTCAGGTAAGTGCAGCCCGACGCACGAGAGGGGAGTATCTGAAAAACCTCGCTTGTGCGCCGGGTTAATTCTTTGTCCCGGTTGGAAGCAATTTCCCGCTGGGGACTCGGTTTTGAACTCTTATTTTTGAATAGACACCGTCTGAATGAGTGTCCTTCCCGCCTGGCCGGCGCTGTCGGTCAACTGAATTTGGATCTGGCGACTGGCAACTGTCAATCCGACCTTTGAGGTGCTGAAGGAGAGATTCCGGAGCGCCGTTTGGATGTCGGCAGCCGTCGTTCCGGAAAACAGAGCGACGTAAGTCACCCGTTTGTCCGAACCGATCGTATGAGTCAGTGTTCCCACGGCATGCAATGCGTCGTCGTTGAGCACATCGAAGCGGGACTTGGCGGATTTGATGGACGGAACAATAATCACCAGCATCCCATTTCCAAGTTGGGACCCGGTCACAATCACATTCGGTACGATGCTGATTGGTGCCCCTTTGCTGACAAATGTGGCGACGATATCAGTGGTCGTCAACCGCGGTGACGCAACCGAGTATTGGCGCGTCACGATCGCCGCTGGATTACCCGAGTTCCCACTGTCCTGGACGGAGTTCGCGGGTAGCGCGACCGACACGGTCCCTTCTTTGTCAGGGATCAGATCGAACGAGTAGGTCGAACCACTCCCCTGGAAGTTTGTGATATGTCCATTGACGAGTACAAATGACGCAGGGGTGAGTCCGGAAACCAGTCGGTTGAACGTGACCGCGACTGGGATTCGCGGAAGATTCGTGACCGCCGGGGCGGCAGAACTGAGAGTCATCGCCAGGGGTGCAGGGCGGTTCTGATACCAGGCCAGCCGATTGCCATACTGGGACGCCGAAATGACATCCAGGTCGCCGTCGCCATCCAGGTCGGCAGTAATGACCCCGCGCGACTGGTCGAGTGTGTTGGTGATGACGTGTCGTGGAAAATTGACTCCGCCCGTGTTTTCGAACCACGCAATGGTGGTGTTGCCACGCGAGGCTCCGACAACATCCAGGTCCCCATCTCCGTCCATGTCGCCCACGTAAACGGCGCAAGCGGCCGACGCATTCGAGCTGATGGTGTGCCTGATAAATGTTCCGTTGGAGTTCTCAAACCACGCGATCTTGCTGTCGTGCAGCGAACTGGACAGGACGTCTGGATCTCCGTCGTGATCCAAATCGGCGACGAACATGCCTCGCAGACCGACCGCACCCGAGGTGATGATGCGTTTGGTGAAGGTCTGGCTGCCGTTGTTTTGATACCAGGCAATGGTGTTGTCGGAGAATGATCCAGAGACGAGATCGAGGTCGCCGTCGCCGTCGAAGTCCGCCGCCGAGACGGAACAGGGGGCAGCGAGGCCGGTGGCGACGATGTGCCGGGTAAAGATCTGCCCCATACCATTTTCATACCAGCCGACAGTGCCGCTCCCTTTCGCAGAATACACGACGTCTTCATCACCATCTCCGTCGACGTCCGCAACGAATAAATTCGACGCATTCAACGCGAAGTTCGTGATGAGATGCAGTGTGAACTGCTGATGTCCATTGTTTTCGAACCACGAGATCGTGCTCATGCCCAGGGATGACGCGACGATGTCCAGGTAGCCGTCGTGATTCATGTCTGCAACGAGCACGCAGGTGGCATCCGCGAATGCCGTCGTCAGGATGTGTCGAGTGAAGCCTTCATTGCCGTTGTTTTCGTACCACGCGATGATCCCTGAACCGTCGAAAGTTGCCGCGAGAACGTCCAGGTCACCATCCCGGTCCAGGTCGGCCGTGCTGGTGAATTGCATCGCCGCCGAGGTATCAATGGGAATTGACGCGCCAAACAGTCCCGATGGCGAGACGGGTGGTTGAATTGTGAATTGAAAATTCCTCAATTCGTCGTTGGGGACTGTTGGGGTGCTCAGTTGAAAACGGGCCATTGCGGTTCCCGATTGAGCCCACGCCGGCACGTCGACCCGCAACGTGCTGTTGCCCGTGATGATCGAGACATGTGCAGCCACATGTTCGGCTGCTCCATTCCAACTTCCATCCCCATTCCAGTCGATCCAGCCGTCGAGATAGGTGCCTGCCGTTAAGTGTGTCACGACGACTGAGACCGGGACTGACAGTTGGCCAACCCGAACTCCTTCCGGAAAAGTTACGCCATAGGTCGCGGTGTTACTGGTGACATGGGGCGTGATCGACTGATCGGCGGCTTGGACTTCGGGCGACTCGGCGACGTCTTCGGATCGATCGTCCTGCAGGAGGGGCCGTGTATCGGACAATGAGCTACCAAGGTCGAATGCCAACAACGTGCGGCATTCCAGAACTTCGATGGTACTCAGTTTGACGGCGCGACGACGCAGGCTCTGTGCCTCACGCCAGAAGGGGAGGGACATCCAGGTTTTCGCGATCATGCGGCTCATCCGGTTGGGTCGACACACTGTGTGAGGTGTCGACGATCTTCGCGCAGTCGCCAAGGCGACTCCGCGAAGCTCTCGGTCAGCTTTCCGCGCGGGGTAACGCGGCCCAATGAATTCAGTCACGCCAAAGTAGCTACACGAGACAACCCGTCACAACAGGGAAGCGCCAGATGGCGCAGACATCAAGCATTGCTCAGTCGGTTGTACAGGTTATGCTGATAGAGCAGGCACTGTTCTAACGTTAGGCGCCTGGAATTGCACTGTCGAGACACACAGAATGCAGCGACCCAGGGTCTTTAGAGACCCTGACAAAACCGGTTGTGGGAAGTTCAGGGCCGCGACATTTCACGCGGTTCTGAACTGACGCAGAGGTTTTGTTAGAGTTTATTTCGTCTGTCGACATGCAGTTGCCGGTGGCAATTCCACCGCCAGCCGCGTTGGCAAATCCCGCGGTTACTTCTTCAGTCGCTGGCGATATTTATCGTACAGCCGCGTCTGGCGGGTTTCCGGCGAGTACGGCTTGCCATCCACGAACGTGCCCTTGATTTGCGTGGTCTGCAACAGGGGATTGCCGTCTGAGATGACGACATGTGCCAGCTTGCCCGCGGTCAGCGATCCAACTTGCTTGTCGATCCCCAGGATCTTGGCCGCGTTCAAGGTGATACTCTTGAGACCTTCCTCCGCTGGCAGTCCATAGGCGACCGCCTGCGCTGCCTCGAATGAGGTATTGCGGCTGTTGGACGCATCGTCCGAGCGGAGGCAAAAGTTGACGCCCGCTTCGAACAGGCGACCGGGGTTGGCATACGGGGCATCGAACGGATCATAGTCGGCCGTGGGACGGGTCATCACTGGGCCGACAATCACCGGCACGTTGCGGGTTTTCAGTTCACCGGCCAATTTCCAGGCGTCGGTCCCCCCCATCAGGATCATCTTCAGCTTTTCCTCTTCAGCGAACACCAGCGCTTCGGCGATTTCCTTACGCTGATTGGCTTCAATAAAGACCGGCTTTTCTCCCGCGAGATAGGGTTTCAGGGCATCATATCGAGGGTCGGCCAGCGGGGGGGATTGTTTCGCAACGACGGCGTCGGCTTTTAACTTGTTGTAGAGCCGGCCTTGTTTGAGGAATTCCTTCAGAGTGTCGAGTTGCTCCTGGCGCTTCTTTTGAGCGTCTTCCCATTCCTGCTTGATGGGCAGCGGTTTGTGGAAGGCGCCGGGCCAGCGGATCATCAGTCCGACTTCCAGATCGAGCAGCATGTCGGGGACGGTCCAGCCTCCCAGCTTGACCGCCGATGCCTGGCCGCAGATCGTGCCGCCCGACGGAATTGCCAGCACCGTGGTGATCCCGCCCGCGCGGGCGACCGGGATCAGCTCGGAATCGGGATTCACCGCCACGCCCGCTCGCAAGTCTGGCTGAAACTGGCCCGCTTCGGCGTAGTCGTGCGTCTCTGACACCTTGCCAATCTCAATCAGGCCGAGCGTAGTGCCCGAGTCGATGATCCCGGGATACAGATGCAGCCCCGTCAGGTCGATGGTCTTGGTGTCCGCGGGAAGGGGCACGTCTTTGCCGACGGCGGTGATTTTTCCACCGGCAATTAAGAGGGTCCCCTTGTCAATATCCGCAGCATCGACCGGATGGATGGTGGCTCCCACGAGCGCGTACTGGCCATTGGCGGCTTCGGTCAGGTCGACGACACGCGCGCGGATCTCAGGCAGGACGATCGGCAAGCTGGCCGACGTCTGTTGCCGGGCGGCTCCAGAGGCGGTCATGGCTGTCGGCTGGGCCGATCGATTGAAGTAGACTTCACCTTCCACCAATGTCATTTCGCAACGGGAAAACGCGTGCAGCGGATGCCCGTTGAAGAGCGCCACATCACCGTCTTTGCCCGCTTCCAGCGACCCGATGCGATCTTGCAGACCGAGCTCTTTCGCCGAGTTCAACGTAATCGTCTGCAGGGCGAATTCCGGGGCCAGTCCGCCGTAGCGGATGGTTTTTGCGGCTTCGAGATACAGGTGGCGGATCAGTTCCCAATCGTCGCTTTTGATGACCGTGTTAATGCCGGCTTGCTGGAGCAACGCGGCATTGAAGGGAGTCGCGTCATAGGCCTCGACCTTGTACGCCCACCAGTCCGAGAACGTACTGCAACTGGCTCCGTGAGCGGCGATTTCCGGGGCCACTTTGTAGCCTTCCAGAACGTGCTGCAACGACCAGACGCGAACACCCAGGCCAGAGGCGACTCGCAGCAGCATCAGGATTTCATCGGCCCGGTAACAGTGGCTGTGAATGAATTTTTGCTGATTGACGATGTCCATCAGGGCTTCCAGACGCAAGTCCCGCCGGGGGGGTAACAGTTGGGTCGCCTTGTCGGGGGCCGCTTGAATTGCCTGCTGGTATTCCAGCCATTGACGGCGGTAATCGAGGGCCTCCATGAACGCCCGATTGAGTGTCGCTTCGACTCCCATCCGCGTGTTGGGGAACCGGTTTCGCTGGAATTTCACGTTTTCACCGAGTGCGAACTTCACTCCCTGCGGGGCATCGGCCACGATTTGTCTGGCGGCCGGTTCGCCGTATTTCAGCTTGATTACCGCGTCCTGTCCGCCAATGACATTCGCAGAACCGTGAAACAACCGGGCAGTCGTCACCCCCCCGGCCAGAGCGCGGTATTCCGACACGTCGCTCGTATTGACCGCATCCTTGACCCGGACTTCGGGCACGATGGACAGCGTGGCCTCATTCACGCCGTCCATTCCGTCGCCAATCATGATGTGGCTGTGGGTATCAATGATCCCCGGCATGGCGAATTTGCCCGTCCCGTCGATCACGACCACGCCGGCTTCGGGAGTCAGATCCTTGCCAATGGCCACGATCTTGCCCGCTTTGATGAATAGCGAGGTCTCGGGCAATGTTTCTCCCTTGCCGTTCAAAACAGTGGCCTTCTGGATGAAGACGGTGCCGCCGGTCGGCAGGGTCCGTTTGAGTCGATCGGCATCCAGTTCGACGGGCAGATCGGTAATCCCGACGGGTGTTGCTGCCGCGGGCTTCGGGTCATCGGTTTCGATCCCTTTGATCTCGACCGCGTTCGGCTGTGGCGGAGGTGCGACTTCGCGCTGGGCGGTGAAATTGGTCTGAGCACCGAAGGCCGACTTGAGGATTCCCTTCAGTTGCGGCGGAGTCCCCATCAGACCCTGGACTGAAAACTTCAACTCGATTTCCCGGTCGCCGGCACCAATGGCGACGACCCATTCGGCCTTATCCTTTTCCACCTTGCCGCTGGTCAGCTTGCCGTCCCCTTGAGGACTTTTAAACGTGCCGTTCAGACGCGTTCCGGTTTGCGTCAGGACCAGTTCACAATGAACGGGGCCGTCGGCCGCTTCAATGTCCAGCTTCCAACGGGCGGCCAGTTCGAGTCCCGGTGAGCCCGAATCTTTGGGGACCGGCTGGGCATCCTTCTTGTATTCGAATTTCTTGCCGTCGACGAACAAGAATCGCACCTGGCTGCGTTCGTCATCAAAGGGCCCGGTCAGCACGACGATGTGGGCCAGTTTCCCCGGTGCGATGGAGCCCAGTCGTTGATCCTGTCCCAGGATCGTGGCGGCTTCCGAAGTGATGGCCGCCAGGGCGGCGTCGCGTGGCAGGCCGGCCTGAATCAATTGCCGCAGCCCCTTGAAGAAGTCCGCGGGCTCGTTCAACCCTTGCGATCCCGCCGCCAGTTTCAATCCGGCGGCCTTGAGAGCCTTGGGTCCCGCCACCTGCAGTCGCCAGCGGTCGCGCACGTCTTCCAATGAACGCAGCGGATCTGGTAAGTCGGCGGTCAGTTTGTCGGGGGCCGGTTTGGATTCAGCCTTCGGTTCCTCACCGTAGTCCAGGGTCAGCACCACGTTGACCTTCTTCTCCAGCAGACGCGGCAGGCTGCGTTCGGCGTCACGACCACCCCACAGGGTCAGGGCGAGGTCCTGTTCCGCGGCGAAACCGAGGGCTCGCTCGATTTCGTCGCGCGAATGCGCCATGAACCACACGGGCAACTGGCGGCCGATCACGGGCTGCAAGCTCTCCAGGACTGCATCCTGCAAGGGGCGCGGAACCTGCGGTGTGCCGGCTTTGAACAACGTCTGTTGCTGGGCATAGCGGCGTGCGTCCAGAAAGATCTGCCGCAGGTGTGAAGTGCCGCCCATCAAGGTATGCGGGTAACCCTCTTCGCGCGGCGCGAAGACGCGAAACTGGGCCATGGTGGGAGACTGCAGCAGGCACTCGCGCAACGTGACACCGCGGGTGGTGATCAATGACCCGCGACCACTGGCCAACCGGCCGCTGGGGACGATATGCAGCGTCGTGAAGCCCAGTTGGCGGCGCTTTTCTAAAGTGTCGTTGTCGAGTTTCAGGTGTTCGGCGGCTTCGAATTCGGGGGTCAGACTTTTGCGGTTGTCGATCCGGGTTGCCGCAAGAGCATAGCGGCTGACGTCGACCGGCGCGGGTGCGGCTGGTTGAGCCGCCTGGTCGGGATTGAGCAGTGCGGAAGTTGCGGCGTCGATAAAGCCCGCATAGACCACATGTCCCGGGACTTCGATCACTTCGGCATCGGTGGGAATGGGAATATCGGCCCCGACGGCGACGATCAATCCATCACGCAGAATGACTCGTCCGTTTTCAATCTGCTGGCCCGGTGCCGTGATGATGGTGGCCTGTGTAATGGCCACGGCGCGCGGCTCAAACTCGGCGGCCTGCGACCACCCCAGTTGACAAATCAGCCCTGCAAATAGGCTCGCCAGCGTATAATAGGAAGTGATCCGTCGCCGAGACCTCTTCCTTTGTCCTGTTGGATTCGCAGAATCCGCCGTGCGGGACATGAGCTGTGATGGCGAAGACGAGCGCTGGTGCTCGATAGGCGTGGTCATACGCGAATGGCCCGGTCAAGATGGTGTCAATTTCGAGGGCGTTTGAGATGAATACAAGCTCGAAGCGCCAGCGAGTGCATTCGGTTGAGTCAGCGATTTAATGCACTCGCTGGCGCTTCGAGCTTGTATTCGTGGTCACCTCGTGACCGGCGGGACTCAAACAATTGGTGGTTTAGGGGCGAAAATTCGCTAGAAAACCGCCATATCCGCTACAGAGTCTTCAGCTTAACAGTGCCCAGAAGCCGATACTAGAACAGATTCCACTCGAAAATTGCTGCCAGCCGTCCGGAATGAATTGACACATTCTCGTCAAAAGATATGATAGGACTAGTGATTGCGCTGAACGCGACCCAATTGGGGACGTTTTGAGCGATACTCTTCAAGGCTCAGCACGGGTAAGTGAGCTAAATCTTAAGCGGCTGTTGTGCCGTTTTTTGCAAGCTGCCCCTACCAGATTCCCCATGAATCGGTAGTCAAAGTGTGTAGCGTTTCACTTGAAGAGTCATCCGGTAATCGTTCCGAATCGACGCGAACACGATAAGCAAGGTGCCTGCTCGCGAATCCCTGTAGGTCTTCAGGACCTCAAAGTTTGGGATACGTTGGATTTGAGACCGGTAGTGCGGTTCGGAGAATTTGTCACCGGAATCGAATCTCTTGGCGAGCATTTCTATCTGCGGGTGCATGAATTGCGATTGACCCTCCAAGGCTCAGCCGATGAGGCTCGCTGTGGTGGGGGGATCGACGCTACGAGACCCAGTTTGCCGTGCAGTCATGGTGCTGACGGCAGATAAAGAGGCGACATGGACTGTAGTCGGCCGCAGGGGCGGATTCACGTGTGCGGAATCGCCTGTGACAAAACTTTCGCAGCCGTGCGATAACGCTCAGTTTTGAGTGACAGTCGCGCTCGCTATCACGAGGTTGTGTAAGCGGTTTTGCATAGTGTGGTGTGGTTGGAATTTCGTTTCTGAGTTGGAAAACAGCATGGCAGTGAATAGCTCCGGTTCGACGGACAGCGATCCCGAGGCCCCGCCCCGACGGCGGCGTACCGTAAAGAAGAAGACGGAGTTGGCCGCTCCCGCAGCGGAAGTTGAACGGGAAGAACCCGTCGCTTCCAGTCCCGAAGCCGCACCGCGTCCGCCGCGTCGCCGGGCTCCCGTCCGCCGCCCCGAACCGGAACAAGTTTCCGATTCCTTCGGGTTTGATCCGGAGGAATTCCTGCCACCCGCCGTCGATGTCGATGTCGAACGGCCCGCTCGTCCGGAACGCCCCGTGCGTGAACGCCGACCGCGTGCCGCGTCCAGCGAAACACAACGCGAACGACCGGCTCCGGCTGCCGAAGAAGCTCCGCCCGCCCGCGTGGAACGCTCGATCAGCCGACCTGAAAGTCGGACGGACCGCTACGAAGCCCCGCGCACTGACGAGGGCCGTAACGAAGGCCGTAATGAAGACAGTCACGGCGATCTGGGCGACAGCCACGGTGATGGTGGCGAAGAAGCTCCATTCGTCGAAGGTGGTGAACAAGGCACAGATACGGGCGAAGGTGGTGAATTTCGTCGTCGTCGCCGCCGTCGTCGTTCCCGCAATGGCCGTGTGGAAGGTCAGCCGCAGAATGCGAATGGCCCGCGTCAAAACCAACCGCGACCGAATCCCGCAGTCGGCGGTGGTGGTGGGGGTGGTGGCGGCGGACGTCATCCCAACAATGGCGGTGGCGGTTCGAACGTGCAACGTGGACGGCCGCAACGCACTGGCGGCGGTGGCCGGTTCCCCAATCAAGGTGGTGGTGGCGGTGGCGGCGGTCCGCAGCGCGACCGTGGTTACAATCGTGACAGCAGCCGCACGGGCGGCAATAGCGGTGGCGGACGTGACAGCTTCCGCGACCGCAACACGATGTCCGAACAAGCCATGGCCGACATTCCCGGCACGGAAGTCTCCGGCGTCCTGGAACTGCATCCCAAGGGCTACGGCTTCCTGCGTGATCCTTCCAACAATTACGCTTCGTCCAAGACGGACGCATTTGTGTCAGGCACCTTGATCGAACGCTGCAATTTGCGGGAAGGCGTGTTGATCAAGGGTGAAGCGATTCCTGGTCCCAAGGGACAGGGGCCGCGGCTGAAGAATGTGCAGTCGGTCGAAGGCCGGACGGTCGAAGAGTACCAGAAGATCAAGACCTTCGACACGTTGACGGCCATCAATCCGCACGAGCAAATCATCCTCGAAACGGGTCCGATGCCGGTCACGATGCGGGTCATGGACTTGCTGTGTCCGATTGGAAAAGGTCAGCGTGCCTTGATCGTGGCTCCGCCGCGAACGGGTAAGACGATGCTCCTGCAGGACATTGCCAATTCGGTCAGCAAGAATCATCCTGAGATGTACTTGATCGTGCTGCTGATTGACGAACGGCCCGAAGAAGTCACGGAGATGCGACGCAACGTGCGTGGCGAAGTCATCGCGTCTTCGATGGACCGCGATGTCGAAAGCCACGTGCGGATTTCGCAATTGATTATCGAACGCGGTAAGCGGATCGCCGAATCGGGTGGCGAAGTCTTTATTCTGCTCGATTCGATCACTCGTACGGCCCGCGCCTTCAACAAGTGGGTGGGCAGCAGCGGCCGGACGACGTCAGGCGGTTTGGACGTCAAGGCTTTGGACATTCCGAAGAAGATGTTCGGTACGGCCCGTCTGTTCGATGAAGGGGGCTCGTTGACGATTGCGGCGACCGCCCTGATCGAAACCGGCAGCCGCATGGACGACGTGATTTTTCAAGAGTTCAAGGGGACGGGCAACATGGAAATGGTGCTCAGCCGCCAGTTGGCCGACCGCCGCATCTGGCCGTCGATCGACATCCAGCAGTCGGGCACGCGACGCGAAGAAAAGATCCTGACGGCCGAAACGCTGGAAGGCGTGACAATGCTCCGCCGCAGTCTGTTGTCACTGAGTCCCGTCGAAGGGATGGAACAACTGACCCGCATCCTGGCGAAGTACCCGTCAAACAAAGAGTTCCTGTCGAAGATCCGGTCGATTCTGTAATCGCTGGCGTGTTCGAATAGATTCATTAAAAAACCCGGCTGTCGCGAGCGACAGCCGGGTTTTTCTTTTGAATACAAGCTCGAAGCGCCAGCGAGTGCATCCCGTTGTGGTTTCGACCAATGCACTCGCTGGCGCTTCGAGCTTGTATTCGCGGTCACTTCGTGACCGACCATGGCGCCTCGCGTGTCGAACCCCTCAGGACCAAATTGGCTTGTTGGATCGGCCAGTCCAGGAGGTAGAGATACCGCAATCCGTGGGTCACGATCGGGCCGAATATCACCACGATGAACGCGGCCACCAAGGTACCATGGTTCCCTCCTTCCTTTTAGACACTAGTCATTAGACATTAGTCATTCCTCCGTCATTCCCCCCCTACACTATCTCCCAGTTATCCCACGCTGGTAAGATACGGTTCTAACTCCCCAACTCTCCTGTTCCTCCACCATGTCGTACAAAACATTCAAAAAACTGCTGGGCGAAACCAGTCTTGAACGGAAGTGTCGCTTCCTGTTCGGAAGTGGTTTGCTGCTGTTGATTACGGCCAGTTTTTACTTGTACGGACGCCTCACCGCGAAACTTGTGGACGAGCAGAATCTGATCAATGGAAGATTGTCGACGGTCCCCATCATCCTGTTCAAGCATTGGAAGTATCGCGAAGAAAACGGGGCCTTCCGCAAGGAGTCGGACGACATCCTGGGTGACAAGCAACTGGATGACATGCTGGGTGAGTTGAAGGCCGGGACGCTCAAGAATAGCTGGGAATTGTTCAAGGCCGATCCCAATACGACGGATGCCAAGCACCTGCCCAGCGACGCTGCGGGCTACGAAGCTTTGGATCAGTTGCGGCAGGGGCTGCGCGAGGTCTTTCAGTTCGATCATGACAAGCGGGAATATGTGTATTACGGGGCCGTGAAGGCCAGTAAGACCTGCCTCAATTGTCACTACCACCAGACCCACAACGCGAAAGTGGGTGACTTGATCGGCATGGCGAAAGTGTCGTTCTCGATGCACGAGACCGAACGGTCGCTGGCCTGGAACAACGCCATTCTGCTCGCCACCGCCATCGGCACGGCGTTCCTCGCGATGCTGGCCGCTTACACCATTGTCCGTTATGTCGTGGTGAAGCCCGTCCTGCACTTGAAAGATGTCAGCGATTCGATCGCCAAGGGCAATCTGGACCTGCGAGCGGACATTCGGACGGGCGACGAGTTCGAAGAACTCAGCCATGCCTTCAATCGCATGTTGCGGCATCTCGTGGCCGTCCAGGAAGAACTGCGACAGGTGAACCACGATCTCGATACCAAGGTCGATGAACTGGCCAAGGTCAACCTGGCGTTGTTCGAAACGAATAACCTCAAAAGTCAGTTCCTGGCGACCATGAGCCACGAACTGCGGACGCCTCTCAACAGCATCCTGGGATTCAGCGACGTGCTGGGGAGTGCGGGAAATCTCGACGATCGCCAGCACCGTTACGTGCGTAACATCCAGACTTCCGGGAAAGATCTCCTGACGCTCATCAATGACATTCTCGATCTGGCGAAGATCGAGAGTGGCAAGATGGAGCTGCACGTGGCCGAGCTCTCATTGCTGGACCTGATTGAGCGTTTGGTGGGGATGGTGCGGCCACTTGCCGAGAAGAAGAACATCGATCTGATCGGTGAAGTCGATCCGTCGATCCCGTTGTTGAAGCAGGATACGGGCAAGGTCCAGCAGATTCTGTACAACTTGCTGTCGAATGCGATCAAGTTCACTCCGGAAGGTGGCCGGGTCCGCGTGCTGGCGCGGCGCGTCGATGACGATTATTTCGAGTTGATCTGCGAAGACACGGGGGTGGGGATCGTACTCGAAGAGCAGGAGACGATCTTCGAGAAATTCCGGCAGGGGAATCTGACGCCGGGCGGCAACAGTGCGTTGACCCGCGAATTTGTCGGCACCGGCCTGGGGTTATCGATCGTCAAGGAATTGTCCAAGCTGCTGGGGGGTGAAGTCCGCCTGCAAAGTGAAATCGGCAAGGGGAGCACATTCACCGTCCGGCTGCCATTCCAGATTCGCGAACAACTGCCGCAGCCGGAAGACCCCTTGCAGCAATACAGCCTGGAACTCAGCAAGCTCCGTCGGCTGGATCTCACACGCCTGTCCGCGGCGAAGTAGACGGTCGGGCCCCGAACGCACGCCGATTGGTAACGGATCACGATGACCCTGCTGCGTTTCGTCGTCACATTTTTGACTTACCTCTGGGCGAGTCCCGCCAGCCTGATCGGTCTGTGCGTGGGCTGCCTGGGATTGTTGACTGGCGGCGGATACCAACTCCGGCGCGGAGCTCTGGAGTTCCACGGCGGGGCGGTCGCCTGGTCACTCTCTCGCCTGTGGATTCGAGCGCGGGCGATGACGTTGGGGCACACCATCCTTGGCCTCACGCCGTACGACCTGGACGTCACACGGGATCACGAACACGTCCATGTCCGCCAATACGCTCGCTGGGGGCCGTTCTTTATCCCGGCGTATCTGTTGTGCTCGGTCGTCTTGTGGATGCGCGGCCGCAATCCGTACCTCGACAATCCGTTCGAGGTCGAGGCATTTGATTTGTACCCCTGACCCATACGTAGCTTGACTCTCCAGAGTCGAGCAATCTTCGCCCGTCCTCGAGTCACAAGTTCCTGTCGACATCCGTGGGTCTTCATCGTCCATGGAGTTGTCAGGAATTCGCCCGACTCTGGAGAGTCAGGCTACGGGGTTGTTATTTCTTCGTCCCAATCACATTCACGCCGCTGCCGATCAACAGATTGTGCTCGTAGGTCCAGCGATAGAACCTGCCGGTCTTTTCCGGCGGCAACACTCGTAAATCACCAAAGCCGGCCGCCTGATACCATTCGGTTAATTCCTGCACCGTGTGATGATACTGGTATTGCGGGGCGAACCAGTCGAACGTGTCGCAGACGCGGTTTTCCCAATTGGGATGGGCACTGAAGTTGACGATCTTGTTGAGCGTCTTGTTGGCGACCGGAATGCCACCCAGCCAGGCTCCCCAGCGGCACCAGCGCTCGAGTCGTTCCGGGGGCATGTGGATGGTCCGTCGACGCAGGGCCGAATTGATCATCTCCTGCCACCATTGGTTGCGTCGATACAGCCACACGGCCATCCGTCCACCCGGCTTGACCAATCGTGCGACGGCATCAAACACATCGCGCGTGTTGGCATCGTGATGCATCACGCCGATGGAAAATACGAAGTCGAAGGACGCCGGTTGCAATGGAAGATGTTTGAGATCGCCCTGCAGAAAATGCACGTGCGGCAGGTGAGCACACAAATGAGACGCCTTGTCGACCGCGGCACTGTGATCGGCCCCGATCACGTCGGCACCTGCTTCTCCGGCGACCTTGCTGTAACGTCCGCCACCACACCCGGCATCCAGAATTCGCAGGCCCCGCAGCTCGCTCAACGAGACACCCGTTTTAGCCTGGAACGTGGCGCGGTCCTCATCGTCGTGAGCCACTTCGTACTTGTTCCACTGCAGGCCAAAACTCGCCAGATGGGCCTGTTCGACAAACCGCGGAATGCCATTGATCAATGGGTAAGTGGTCTGAGTCACCGGGTTGCGCACTTCGTTGGTCACAGCGTCCCAGGCGAGCGGCGCGCCGGTCCCCGGGTCAACCAAAGATTGCAGGAATTCGGAACGAGACAGCATGGATGCGGATCAAGAACGAGTGAGAGCGAGTATCACTTGAATCGAAGGGGGCGATCGAGCATTGACCGATTCTTGACCCCGGAGGGGTCGCAGAGATTAGCCGG
>CAMAVF010000113.1 GCA_945861445.1 Planctomicrobium piriforme
AATACTCTTGGCCGCCGCCTGGTCGAACACCGGCCGTTTGTCCGCATTTTCAATCAGGAGTATCCACTCAAGGCGCGCGTCGAAACGCTAAATGGCCTGTCGGCCCATGCCGACGCGGAAGATTTTCGCTGGTGGTGCGGACATCTCGGCCGGAGTTCCGGTATCAGCCAGGCCTTCATCGTACATGGCGAACACGAAGCGGCCACCGCGATGGCGACACTCCTGCACGATTTTTGCGATCACGATCCCGTGGTTGTTAAGCGATTCCAAACGGTGGAGCTGTAGCACAACCCACGGAACGGTACTTCCCAAGCGAACCTGACGCGAGGTTGATTGTCTTAGTACATGATGTCGCCCCAGTTCACTCTTGGAAGGAATCGGATCATGTCACGCAACCACTTCGACGAACAGCCCTGCTTTTGAGCCCATGAGCAAACGCCGTAAGGGCTTCCCCTCGGAAACACACGTCAAACGCGGCGAACGCCACGTTCACGGTGACAAACAACTCGAAGAGAAATTGGGCCGCAACGACCTCTGTCCGTGCGGCTCGGGCAAGCTTTTCAAACACTGCTGCCTCACGACAGGCCGGTTTCGACGGCACTCGCCGGAATCACTACTTTTAGAGAGTGAAGCCGAGTGGATAACGTGCGGAGTCGCGAATCCCCACGGATTTCGCTACAAACCTCGTTAAGAGTTGCTGTTGCCGGTCCTCCTGGAAAACTCGTCGAGGCTGATATGCGCTGTTCCCTCACTTGTGCCGTCTGGATGTGTATGGTGATGGTAGCGTGGCAGCCTCCAGTTTTCTCGGAGGATGCGGTCCCGGTACGGTATGACTTCGTCATACGCCACGGCCGAGTGGTCGATGGGACCGGAAACCCGTGGTTTATCGGCGATATTGGCGTGCAGGCCGACCGCATCACAGCGGTCGGCCGCATTGCTGCTGGTGCTGGGAAGCGTGAGATTGATGCTGCGGGAATGGTGGTCTCGCCCGGTTTCATCGATATCCATTCCCACTCCGACACCCTGTTGCTGGAGGACGGTCTGGCCGAGAGCAAGATCCGTCAGGGAGTCACGACCGAGGTGCTGGGGGAATCGGATTCTGTCGGCCCCTCGCAGGGCAAGCTGGCTCCTGACAAGTTGACCGTGCGGGGTCAGACGCTTCGCTGGTCAACGGTGAGCGAATACTTCAAGACGCTCGAGCAGGAAGGGACCGCGGTCAATGTTGCGTCGTATGTGGGGATGGGACAAGTCTGGCGTTGCGTGATGGGCGACTCATTTGAACGTCCGACGGCCGAACGACGGCAGCAGATGCACGACCTGATCCGGCAGGCGATGTCTGACGGTGCGATGGGGATGTCCAACATGTTGGCGACCCCGCCCGGATTGTTGGCCACGACCGATGACATCGTGGAACTGTGTCGCGAAGTGTCGAAGGCGGGTGGCATCTATTCGTCGCACATTCGCAACGAAGGTACGGGCGTCATGGACGCCGTCAAAGAGGCCATCGAAATTGGTGAGCGGGCCAGCATTCCGGTCGACATCATTCATCTGAAGATTGCCGATCAACAGTATTGGGGACGCATGCTGGCGATCGTTGGATTGATCGATGCGGCCCGCGCGCGGGGCGTCAATGTCCAGGCAAATGTCTATCCTTACACGCGCGGCAACAACGACCTCGCCAGCATTGTTCCCCCGTGGGCCCACGAAGGGGGCACGGCGAAGCTGCTGCAACGCATTCAGGATCCAGCGCAGCGGACGCGTCTGAAGCGAGAAATCAAAGAGGGACTTCCCGGCTGGTACAACCACTACACGGCGGTGGGAAGCGATTGGAGCCGCATGCTGATCAGCAAGGAAACGACTCTGAAGGGTCTCACCATGGATCGCGTGCTCGCAGCGCGGGTCAAGGACAAGCAGCCAGTGCCCGATCTGATCGATGAGTTTCTGGATTACTTGATCCAGGAAGGGGGCAGCGTCAGCACCGTCTATGCGCATCACACCGAGGATGATATGACGACGGCACTCACGCAGCCGTGGTGCTCGGTGGGTTCGGACGGTTCGGCCTACTCCATTGATGGGCCGCTACGACGTGGTAACCCTCATCCGCGCAGCTTTGGAACATTTCCGCGAGTGCTGGGGGCCTATGTTCGCGAGCGAAAGTTACTCTCGCTGGAAGAGGCCATTCGCAAGATGACGTCGCTCAATGCGAGTAAAATCGGCATTCGCGATCGCGGTCTGATCCGCTCCGGCCACTATGCTGATCTGGTGATTTTTGATCCGGCAACAATCATCGACAAAGCGACATACACCGAGCCATTTCAATACCCGGAAGGCATTCAGTTCGTCGTCGTGAACGGAGAAGTTGTCCTCGAACGGGGAACCCATTCGGGCAAGAAGTCCGGCAAAGCGCTGCGCAGGGCGACGCTGACAAGATGATAAGCCTATCCCACGGTTTAAACGTACTGCCGGCTCAGCATGTCCGCGGCCGTTTCGTCGAGTTGCTCGGAACAGCGAACCTCTTCGAACCTGGCCAGCAGGTCCTCAGGTGCGAGCCGTTGTTTTTCGGCTCCCTGAAAATCGTGCAGGATGCGGCCTTGAACCATCATGATCAGGCGGTCGCCGAGATTTGCGGCTTGAGGCATGGAATGCGTGACCATCATCGTCGTCAGCTTGTCCCGGCGGATCATCTCCTCTGTGAGCCGGATCACTTGATCGGCACTCTTGGGGTCCAGTGCCGCGGTGTGTTCGTCCAGGAGCAGAAGATCGGGTTTCAACAGTCCTGCCATCAGCAGTGTCAAGGATTGGCGTTGTCCGCCGGACAGGCTGCCAATGGCCGTGTCGAGGCGGTCTTCCAATCCCAATCCCATCGCCCGCACACGATCGTACAGATCCGTTTTGACTGATGATCCGAGTGCCCACCCCAAGCCCCGGTTCCGCCCGCGTTTTGCGGCCAGGGCCAGATTCTCGGCGATGGTCATCGAGGGGGCCGTGCCACTGAACGGATTTTGAAAGACGCGGCCGATGAACTGCGCACGCCGGTGCTCGGGCCAGCGAGTGATCTCGTGGCCTTTTAAATTGATCCGCCCGGTGTCGACGATAAAGCTGCCTGCGACGGCATTCAACAGAGTCGATTTGCCTGATCCATTGGTCCCGATCACGATCACAAATGAGCCGGGTTCAATCTTCAAGCTCACCCCGCGCAGAGCACGCACCTCATTCGGAGTGCCGGCGTGAAACGTCTTCGCGATGTTTTCAATTTCCAGCATGAGAGGTCTTTCTTCGTGGGCGAGCGTCCGGCGTGAGCCGGATGGTTGTTAGCGAGTTGTGAGTCGTTGGGAACCGACCGTTTTCAGAATCCGGAGGCTTACGACACCCGGTTCGCTTGAATCGTTTGGCTGAGCATCACTGGTAAAACCAACGTCGCTAAAAACCATCCGGCTTACGCCGGACGCTCGCCTTGTTGAGGGCTTCGGCCTCACGTGGTTGCTATTCTTTTTCGTAAGTGGGCTATCGCTTCCGGCAGGACCAGCGCACCGAACACGAAGAGTGCCGTGACCAGTTTTAAGTCGTTTGGATTCAGTCCCCACCGCAGTGCAATCGCGACCAGCAGACGGAACAGGATCGACCCCATCACCGCGCCCACCAGCAGTAATCCGATTTGCCTCGATCCGACCAGCGATTCGCCGATAATCACACTGGCAAAGCCCCAGACCACCATGCCGATGCCCATTTGCACGTCCGCAAAGCCCTGATACTGCACCAGCAGGGCACCCGCCAGCGCGACCAGGGCATTCGACAGGGCCAGCCCGAAGGTCAGCATCCAGCCCACCTCGACACCCAGTGCGCGAATCATTTGGTCGTTGTCGCCCGCCGCCCGCATGGCCAGTCCGAGATTGGTCCGGAAAAACGCATACATCAGCAGCGCGACGCTGGTGATCAGCCCGGCGATCATCACCACGACGCAGATGTCTTGAACGGAGACTTCCCAGCGGCCGAAGGTCCACTTCGCATCCGCCGTGGCAAAACTTTGCGCGAACGTGACCAGCGTGGATTCTTTCATCAACGGGAGATTGCTCTTACCCATCACCCGCAGGTTGACCGAATACAAGCCGGTCATCACCAGGATTCCGGCCAGCAAGCCGTTGATTTGAAACCGCGTGGCCAGGATTCCTGTTGTCGTACCGGCCAGGGCACCCGCAAAAAATGCCAGCAGTGTCGCGAGCCACGGGTTCCAGCCCGATGCCAGCAGGATGGCGGCCACCGAGCCTCCCAGCGTGATCGAACCATCCACGGTCAAGTCGCGGAAGGACAGCACGCGAAAGCTGATCAACACCCCCAACGCCAGCAGGGATAAAATCAGCCCCATCGTGAATGAACCAACGAGCAATGTCATGTTACGCTCCCTCCTGCCGAACCGTCGCCACGGGACTGATCCAGCAGGCTCCGCGAACAAACTCGCTCTCACCGCAACCGATAATCGGTCGATCATCGTGCAACAAATGCAGCACGCCTTGCAGGTCTTCGGATTCAAACAACGTCGTCACCGTTTCATTGAGATTCAGCTTGCGCTTCTTGAACGGCCGATACGAGAACACGGCCGCGTGAAAATGCCCGGAGATGACCGACTGCGGACCCAGTGGACGTAACAACGACGCGAGCCGCCCCTGTTGCGTCGGCGCACCGCGTGCTGCCACACCCACGATCAATGCCAGTGAGTGCGGAAACACTCGTTCGGGACTGAACGAGAGCCAGCGTCGAACTTCGGGATGGGCAAACTTGTTAGCCGAGCCCTCGTCCTGGATGGCAGGCGATCGGCGTAACGCGGCACCGACCAATCCAACGGTTTCGGCCAGGAAGACCATTCCGGCAAAGTTACTTTTCGACAGGTTCAGGGACTGTTCGACCAGTTTGGAAAACGAGATTCGCTCTGAGGGATCGTGCGGTTCGAAACGATGCTGCAAGGCGAAGTCGCCCTCGCAACGCAGTCCGTACAGCGTCTGGACCGAGGGGACGAAATCTCCTGTGCCCAGTTGATAGTCGGGCTTGCCGGTTCCGTTGGTGGGCAACTGGGCTGCGGAGCCACCCACTGCCAGGAACTCGCCGAACCGATTCGCAGAGTCGGCGAAATCGCTGCCAAACGCCCCCTGTCCCAGGCCGAAGCTGGTCGCCGGAAACGCAAAGGCTTGGCACTGCTGGCGGCTGTACGTCGCGTGTGCCAGCCGGTCGGGATTGCCGATGAGTTGAGCGGTCAGCGTCGCTTCCGGCGAGATGTCATAAACTTCAAACAGCATGCCGCCGAGTGCCGCGAAGCGAAACTCGGGCATCACCGTGCCTTGAAAGCGTGCAGCGGAACGCGGCAGTTTCTCGGGGTCGCACAGCAGCATCTTGGCCAGACCGGTCAACCGGATGACCTCAGCAACCTGCGGCGCCGCCGTTCCGATCCCGAAGAAACCATGAATCGCCTGGAACTGCTTGTGGGCCCGCACCAGTGCCCCGATGCCTGCCGAACTGAGGTATTCGACTTCATTGAGATCCATCACAATCGAGTGCGATCCCTGGCGGATGGCCTCATCCAACGCCTTCGACAAGTGCGCAGACCACTCATTATCGAGCCGGCCGACGACTCGCATTTCCAGGAATTCCCCGTTGACTGCCGTAGTGATCTGCATGGTCCGACGTACCTTCGAAAACTACTTCTCAATCACCTGGTCCGCTGACTTCAAGAAGTCCGCAGGCAGTGTGATGCCACAAGTTTTCGCTGCCGCTTGATTGACGATCAGCTTGCTCGTCTGGGCTTGATGAAACGGAATGTCGCTGGTTTTCTCGCCGCGCATGACACGTGCCGCCAGCAATCCTGATTCGACTCCCATGTCGTAGTAGTCACGCGTCAGGACCACCAGCGCACCTTGGGGAGCACTGCCGCCGAAGAAGCCGAACACGGGCACCTTGGCCCGATATGTCGCTTGAATCACCGTCGGGAAGCTGGAACCGACCAGGTTCGAGTTCGCCAGGCAAATCACATCCACCTGATCGGCCAGCAGCGACTGCGTGACCTCCAGAACATCAGAGGACGAGTTCACTCCCAGCGCCAGCAGATCATAGTTGGCCTGCTTGGCGGCCTCGACCAGCAGGCCATGATTGAAGACGGAATTCACTTCGGCCGGTGCGTAAATCGCGCCCACGCGTTTGGCCCGCGGCACCAGTTTATGGAGGATGGGGATCATGGCCGCCACGTCGTTGGCGCCGTAGCATCCGGTCAGATTTGCCAGGTGGGCTTTGTCACTGGTCCCGACTCCAGCGGAAAACGGATTGGCCACCATCGTGAAGACAATCGGCGTCCCTTTGGATCGCTGCACGCAACTTTGCAGCGCCTGGGTGGAGACGGTGAGCAAGAGGTCGGCGCGATCGGCAAGCGCCGCATCGACCATGCCGTTGAGGGCCGACATGTCACCTTGGGCGTTCGAAGGCTTCCAGACATAGTCTCGGCCTTCGACCAATTCCGCCTTCTTTAATCCATCGCGCAAGCCACGCTCGGCCTCTTCGGCGTCGGGCGAATTCACATAACTCAGACTGCGCAACTGCCACGTTTTGCTCAATGGAGGCAGCTTCTTGACCGGAGCCGGGGCCGCCTTGCGAGACGTTTTTTCGTGCTGGCCTTTGTCATCAATGATGGTGTCCGCCTTGGCCAGCACGGCAGCAGGGATGGACCAGCCTGCGTTCAAGCCTTGCAGGGCCACCTTATTGACGAACATCTTCGGCGGGATCGCCAGTTCTACCGGCAGTTTCGCGATCAACTCGCCCGAGAACACGCGCGACGCCAGCTTGCCCGTGCTGCGACCGACTTCATAGTAGTTCGCCCCGACATCAAACAAGGCCCCTTTGGACGCATTGCCGGGCATGCACGTACAAACGGGAATGTGTGCCGCTTGAGCCACCTTCACGACGACATCCATAGCGGCCAGCACCGTCACATCGCCACCGATCCACAGTGCATCAACGCGATCGGCAATCGAGGCCGCAGCTTCTTTCACCGCCGCCGTGTTTTCCACACTGGCTTCGATCAATTCCAATTGGAGTTCCTGGCACGCTTTTCGAGCCAGCACGGTACAGATCTCGGAGTTGATCTCAGCGGGATTCCAGATGACGCCAATCCGCTTCAAGTTCGGATTCAGTTGCTTCGCCACTTGCAGTGACTGAGCGACCGGCTGCAATGTTCCAATTCCGACCATGTAAGGAGGATGATCCAATGGATCCTGTCCCACCCCGACACCGGCCTTCGTGGGATCGGACACGCCGCCGAAGATGTGCGGTACGTGTCGCTGTCGATTGGCATTGGCGACAGCCTGCAGCGACGTCGTGGTCAGCGTGATGATGTATTGATACTGTCCCCCAGTCAATTCCTGGGCCATGGCGTTGGCGGTCGCCATGTCGCCTTCGGCATTGAACCGCTTCAATCGCAAGTTCTGCCCGTCGACGTAGCCGTTCTCCTCCAGTGCGTCGATGATCCCCGCAGCGGCCTCATCCAGAATCGGTTGCGAGGCCATCTGCATCAGGGCGACGGGAATGGGGGGCTCGTTGGCCGCAGTGGTTGTGGAATTGGCGGGCCGGTGTGCGGGCTGACGCGGCGCATCGGAGAACAGGAGGATGGCCGAGGCCACCGCAATCAGAGACACACCCAATGACAGCCGCTTGATCGTATGACCCATCTCGCCATTCCTCCGTGGCGGCATCCTACGTGGGAGTGTGTCCTGCTTTCAATGGTGATCATTAACGCTCAGGACACTTCAAAAGTGGCGCATCCCGCGTGCGCGTCCGGAATAAGACACGCCTGGCTCCCCCAGTCCCCCTAATCGTTATTTCCCATCAACTGTCACTTGCTTCAAGCTCATCAAGAATGTTAACAACGCGTGCAGATCGGCCTCATTCAACTGCTCGCCAATATTGGAGGGCATTGGAGACAGATTCGAGATCCGGGTATCGTCAATGTCTTCCAACGGGATCCGCACCTCTTTTCCCAGTTGATCACCCAGGATCAACGCCTTGCCTTCTTCCCGCAGCTTGAGGCCCGTGACCAGGACACCATCCGTCTTGGCAACGATCGTCGCCCGAAAGGCCGCATCCACATTGCGATTGGGATCGAGGACGTCTTCCATCAATCGCTCGAGGCCGCGATTGCCGACACCATCCAGTTGCGGTCCGACTTTGCCCCCTTCATTGTTGATCCTGTGGCAGGCCGCGCACGTTTTCTTGAAAATGGCGGCACCAGCTTCGGGCGACGCCTGGTTGGTGAGGAAACTGCTCGCCAGCTTCGCGGTCAACTGTTTCAGACGCGCGTCGGCCGGGGGAATGCCTTGCGTCAAGTCCTTGATCCGTTGCTCGCGATTGGTGATCGGCAGAGTGCTCAACCGATCCAGCACGGGCTTGTCTTGCAACAGTCGCGCGGACGCCTTGCCTTGAGAAATCAAGCTGAAGAGCATCTCGCCCCCTTGCGGAGTGCTGGTCATTGCCAGCGCAATGGGCTGTTGAAGTGGCCCGGGAGCTGTTCCCAGGGCCGTCGCCAGGGCGAGCAACGCCGGTTGAGTATTGATCGGCCCCAATTGTTGCGCCGCGACAGTCCGCAGTGCTGCTGGTTCATTCGCATTCTGGACGATGGCCAAGAGTGCGGCCACGGCGGCCGCGCGACTCAGTGTGATGCCAGCCTGGGCCGCGGCGATTCGCACCGGAGTGCCAGCGCGGTTGCTCTTCAGGAGTTCCACCATCGGACCTGCCAGCTTTTCCAATTGCAATTGGCCGGCAACGTGAATGGCGGTGACGAGCGGCCGGTCCACGAATGCAAAGCCATCCACCGGATTGGCCACCACTTCGGGCTCGAACCGGCCGACCGCTAGCCACGCATATCCCGGAGCCGTGGCTGCGTCAACGGCTTCAAACACACCCTGCTGCCCAGCCCACTTTTGCAGGTCCCACGTGTATTGCCGCGCCACATCGTTTCGAGGCGGCACTTCCTTCGCAATGATCTCACCTGATTCAATGAGCCTCAATCGGACGTGATTGACCGGCGGCGGATCCGTTCCGGGTACGCCGTTATGTCCGCACATCCAATATGTCAGTTTGGACGGAATGACAAACGGTGCGGAAGTCAGCACGCCAGTCAACTGCTCGCCGTTGGCGATACTATCGTAGTAGCGCGCATCACCATTCCCGTCGTTCGAGTTACGATGCGTAACACCCCACGGACTGCCCGTGACCGAATTCACCAACCCAGGAACCGCACGGTTTTCCCAGGGCGCGGGGTGAGCGTGTTGCGGGTCTAGCAACGTCGTCGCCAGGTGAGTTCCCCACTTTCCGAGTGCGGAATCCGCCGACAATTTGGCACCTCGTTGAGTCAACCCCTCAAACAACGACTGAAACAAGACGGCCTGGCGTTGAATGTCTTTGGGGAATTTTTGTTGGACGAACGCCGCCACTTCGTCGAGTCGCTGGTTTCCCACATGTCGGGCAACGTGCTGCAGACAACGCTCAACCGTGGCGGGGGCAACCTCGTGCTGCCGGATATAGTCGAACGTGAACCACGCAGCAGATTCGCTGGGAACCGCGAGCGCGATATCGACGACCTTGGCCAACTCGTCACGGTCCAATTTCACCTTCGTAATATGGTCGACCGCAGTCGCCGGTTGCAGTTGATCTCGAATGGCAATCCGCGTGGCATGGATCAACTGTTTGTCTTCGGAAGGCGTTGTGCTCCATAAGCGAACGAGAGGCTGCAAGTTCTCGGCGTCAGGATGACGTCCAATCGCCTCCACGGCTGCCCGTTGCACAAACGGATCAGGGTCCACCAGCTTCGCCCGCACGAGTTCCGCGATGGCCGAAGACCATTCGGGCATCTCACCCAGAACCCGCATGAGATGAATGCGGACGAGCGCAGCGGAATTCTTCGCGAGACTGTGAATCGATCCTTCATCCAGTTTCCCCAGCCGCCACAAGAGCCACAGGGCCTGTACGCGCCCCCCGGCTTGTGCGGTGGCTTCAGTTGTCGAACGTGTTTGCTCCAGCAAGGCTTTCGCACGTTCAGGGGCCTCAGTTTCGAATCGTGCCTGCAGGTCCTGGCCCGCCAGATTGCGGACGGTCGTATTGCCGTCAGACAGGCGCTCAACCAAAGCCTCAATCGGCAACGCGTGCAGGTTGGGGACTGCGGGTGCCGGGACTTTCTTGTCCGTTCCCGTATACACAATGCGCCAGATCCGACCGCGATGACGATCGCGACGCGGATGCTTCAGATCGACTTCGTAGTGTCCAATGATCGAGTTATAAAAATCAGAGACGTACAGCGCCCCATCCGGTCCCAGTTGCAGATCGACCGGATGAAACCACCAGTCCTCGCAGGTGACGAAATCCTCGACTTTATCCACCCACGGCGATGAACCCCGCCAATCGATCGTGTCCCGATGAATGATGTTCGTCACCACGTTGCCGACGAACATCGAGCCGGTGTATTCGGATGGGAAATGGTTTCCCGCGTAAGCCACGACGCCCGCGATTCCGGTCGAACCGTGGTCGTTCGACGTGGTAATCGGTGCGTACCCTAGACCATCGTCCTTCTTTCCAAAGCTGTCGTAGTAACCACCGCGCAGGATCATTGTGATCGGCTTCGAATGGCAATCCGCGGTGAAGACGTCCCCGCGCGCATCGATGCAGCTTCCGAACGGGTTGACCTGACCCCACGAGATTTGCTCAATCGCCGAACCGTCCGCTTTGAACCGGTAGGTATTACCCGATTGCATCTCTAAGACGACCGGTCCTTGCCCGCGCAGCTTGATCTTCGAAGCGTTGCGGAATCCGTGACAGGCATAGATCCAGCCGTCGTTTCCCAGTTTGAACGCGTTTTGATCTCCGTGAGTATCGACGAAGTCAAACGGTCCATAGAGAACCTCACGCTTGTCGGCTTTGCCGTCATCGTCGGTGTCAGTCAGTTTCCAGATATTGGGGATCGACCAGACGATGGCTTCCTTGCCGTTTGGCAGTGGCAGCACGCCGATTGGAATATTCAACTTGTCGGCAAACTTGGTGATCTTGGTGGCTCGTCCATCCGAGCCAATGCCATCGAGCACTGTCAGGCCATCCCGGGCCTGTTCCGAATCGGCGGCGGCGAATGGGTATTCAATCGAGTGGGTCACCCACAGTCGGCCGCGCGCGTCGAAATTCAGATTCATCGGCTTCTGAATGTCAGGCTCGGCGGCAACAAGTTGAATTTCAAACCCCGGTCGCAGTTTGAACTTGGTCTTCTCCTGCTGCGGAGTGAGAGGATCTGTCGGCGCAACCGGCGGTCCCGCGAACAGTTCAGGAGCGATCAGCAAACAGCAAAGGACAGCGAAAGACGGGGCGCGACCGGCAGCGAGCATGACGAACGACTCCAAGGCGGCGATTCGGGAGCGATGCAAGAACGCTAGAATAGCAGTTCAATTGCAAAGTTGAAAATCAAAGCCCGTCACTTCACGCACTCAATGAACGCCACCGGCGGATATGTGTTGAATGGCACCCAGAAATCCCCACCAAACTCCGCGATGCCCTCGGGCGATAGCTGCGGGGCATGCCACCGGGTCTCCCGGAATCCAGCCTCGCGAAATGCGGCCTCGTGAATGTTGGTGTCGAGATAATAATTCTCGATATCGAACTGTTCATTCCCCAGGAAGAACGTCCACTTGATCGGTGATCCTTCCCCAAAGGGACCCGTGACACTCGTCTCAAACCCATATTGCCGATACGACGGTGCCGTGGGAAACGTCAGCCCTGGATTACTATTGACCGTGACGAATCGTCCCCCCGGCTTCAAACACCGTGCGATCCCGCGCGTCATCTCGGCGAGTTCCTGCCGGTCCTGGGCGTAGTTTAACAGATACGCCGCCACCACGAGATCGTACTGAGCCGGCAGATTCAACTGTTTGGCGTCGCCGACAACATACTCGATTCCCTGTTGATGCAACTCCTCCTGTCGCCGAGCCAGTTCGATCATCCCCTGTGACAGATCGACGCCAGTGACCGCAGCCGCCCCCTGCTGTCGCAGCAGCCGAGTATAAAATCCTTCACCGCAAGCCACATCCAGGACCGACATCCCGGACGGATTGCCAATCAGCCGCAACAAACTATAAGCCTCAATATGAGTCCGCCAGGGCTGCTGTTTCGACAACCGATACTGTTCGGCGATGGGATCGTAGTTGGTAGTCATGGTCTCTAACTCCAAAATCGGCCACAATTCGAAACGGTCGTGTCACCAGGAAACTGTCGTCCCCGAATATTCAGACGGCGCTCGAAATCCTGAAAACAAATGACCAAGGACTAATGACAAAGGACCAATCCTGGGTTGATCGATGACAATCCCACCGATTACCCTGCAGGCATCATGAAACATACCTTATTCCCAACGCTCGCGGCGCTGATTGTCTATTTGACTGGGATCGCTCCACTATCGGCCAAGGAGATCGATTTTGCCCACGACATTGTTCCCATTCTGAAACAGCACTGCGGGAAGTGCCACACGGGTGATCAGAAAAAGGGAGGCTTGTCGCTCAATACCCGCGCGTCGGTGCTGGCTGGCGGCGAGTCTGGCAAGGCCGTCATCGAGGGGATGGCCAGCAAAAGTGAACTCATCGAACGCATTCTGTCGAATGACGATTCACTCAAGATGCCACCGGAAGGACCACGTGTTCCTCCCGCCCAGGTCGCACTGCTGCGGCAATGGATCGACGCCAAAATTCCGTGGGAGGAAGGCTTCACGTTTGGCAAGCGGAACTACGAACCGCTGCTCAAGCCGCGCCGGCCCGAATTGCCTCCTGCAGTTGAAGGCAGAACTCATCCCATTGATCGGATCATCGACGCCCATCTGGCAAAACTCAAACTCCCGCGGCCCTCAGGTATTGCCGATGCCGAGTTCGTTCGCCGAGCCTATCTCGACATCATCGGGCTCTTGCCGACACCCGTGGAACTGGAAAAGCTCACGCGAGATTCGCGGCCGGAATTGCGGGCATTCCTCGTGCGGGAGTTGTTGGCGAATGACATTGCGTACGCCGAGCATTGGCTGACTTTCTGGAACGACCTGCTGCGCAACGATTATTCGGGAACGGGCTTTATCACCGGCGGTCGCCAGCAAATTTCCAAATGGCTCTATCGAGCCCTGGTGACCAACAAGCCTTACGATGAGATGGTGCGTGAGCTCATCGCGCCTCCCACCGCCGAGAGTGCGGGCTTTGGCGACGGGATTCGCTGGCGCGGTGAAGTCAGTGCGGGACAGACCGTTGAAATTCAATTCGCACAGAGTGTGGGACAGGCCTTGCTGGGCATCAACCTGAAGTGTGCGTCGTGTCACGATAGTTTTATAGACCGCTGGAAATTGCATGAAGCCTACGGTCTGGCCGCGATCTATTCGACGCGGCCACTGGAAATTCACCGTTGCGATAAGCCCATCAATCAAACCGCGACGGCCGCCTGGTTGTTTCCGGAACTCGGTCAGATCGATCCGCAGACGCCCCAGCCCGAACGGCTGAAACAACTCGCGGCATTGATGACCCATCCCCAGAATGGGCGGTTCACGCGAACCATTGTGAATCGTTTGTGGCAAAGGATGATGGGGCGCGGGATTGTCCACCCTGCCGACGCGATGCAGACTGAACCGTGGAATCACGATCTGCTCGATTATCTGGCCAGTGAGTTTACAGAACACCACTATGATCTGAAGCATATGATCGGGTTCATCGCGACCTCGCGAGCGTATCAGGAACAAGTCCAACAGATCTCACGGGACTTGGACGAACGGGAATACGTCTATGCCGGCCCCCGCGCGAAGCGGTTGACCGCCGAGCAGTTCATGGATGCTGTCTGGCAACTGACTGGCGAGGCCCCCAAGCGTTTCGATGCTCCCATCCTGCGTGGCAAGCCTGCTTCCAAGTACGCCTCGCCTGCGTTGACCGGGAAATGGATCTGGTCACGCGCCGACACCTCGCAGGCACCCGCTGGTGAAACCATCACCCTGCGGCAAACGTGGGAATTGAAGGCCGCGCCGACTCAGGCCCTGGCGGTCGTCGCTTGCGACAATAGCTACGTCCTCACTGTCAACGGACAGATGGTCCAAGCGGGAGAGGCGTGGAATGTCCCCGATTTGGCACTGCTGTCGAATCGACTGCAGGCGGGCAAGAATGAGATCGTGATTGTCGCCAAGAATGGTGGGACCGATCCCAATCCGGCCGGATTGTTTTTTGAAGTGCGGGCCTATCAGGCGGATGGCAAGTTCGAAACCGTCGCCTCGGACGACCACTGGCAATGGACGGCTCAGCAACCCGATAAGAATGGCCGCTTCCAGACTCCCCCCAGCGACTGGCTGCCGACGGCACTCGTCGCCAAGCCCGAGGTTTGGTCGTCGCAAGTTGGTCCGGTATTGGCGTCGATGCTGTCACAGGGAGCGGATTCCGCCGGTCTGATGGTACGTGCGTCGCTCGTCAAAAGCGATTTTCTGATGCGCTCATTGGGACGCCCCAATCGCGACCAGATCGTCACCGTGCGCCCCGCGGATCTGACGACGCTGGAAGCGATTGATCTCTCCAACGGTCAGATTCTCGCCGACACGTTAGATCGCGGATCGAAAACATTGCTCGCCAAGAACTGGCCGACAACAGCCGAGTTCGTGAAGTGGCTGTATCGCTTCGCCCTCAGTCGCAATCCCTCGGCTGAAGAATTGACAGTTTTGACGGAAGCATTGGGAGACAAGTTAACGGAACAAGGCATTCAAGACGCGCTGTGGAGCGTGGTGATGCTCCCAGAGTTTCAGATGATAAGATGAGTGGTGATCATGAACACAAACTTTACCCTAGAACACGAATCGCGCCGCGAGTTCCTGCAAAAAATGGCGGCCGCCAGTGCGGCGGCGCTGATGATGCGGGAACCGCGATTGTTGTCCGCGGCTGAGTCCGGCGCGAAGCTCGTCCACCCTGCGGCCAAGGCCGACTCGTGCATTTTGCTCTGGATGGGGGGAGGCATGGCGGCCCCCGACACCTTCGATCCCAAGCGCTACGTTCCGTTCAAGCCGGGTGTCGCAGTCAAAGATGTGGAAAGCACGTTTCCTGCAATCGACACGGTTGTCGATAACATCAAGATCACGCAGGGACTCGAGAACGTGGCGCAAGTCATGGACCGCGCCACGTTGATACGGTCACACGTACTCCCCGACCTGGGCCATATTCTGCATTCGCGGCATCAATATCATTGGCACACCGGTTATGTTCCGCCGCAGACCGTCGCCTGTCCGCACATTGGTGCCTGGTTGGCGCGGATCCTGGGGCCAAAGAATCCCGTCATTCCTCCGTTTATCAATATTGGTCAGCGATTGGAAGGTGTCGGTGAGCAGGAAGAACTGAAGGCGTTCACCACTGCAGGTTTTCTCGGCAGTGAATTCGGTCCGATGAATTTGCCGTTTCCCGAAGAGGCTGCGCAATCGGTCCGTCCGCCGAAAGGGATGGAATTGGGCCGCTTCGAAAACCGCAACAAGCTGTTTCGCAAGTTACTCGATAAATCACCGCGCACGGAATTTCTGAGCGATTATCAGCAAGAGTCGATGTTGCGTGCCATGGATAACGCCTATCGCCTGCTGGGTGCCAAGGAGCGTGCCGCGTTTGACGTTTCGCTGGAGCCGCAAGAATCCTACGCAAAATATGACACGGGTCGGTTTGGTCGTGGTTGCCTGTTGGCACGACGACTGGTGGAAGCCGGAGCCCGTTTCGTCGAGGTCACGACCGAGTATGTTCCGTTTCTCAACTGGGACACGCACGCCAATGGTCACACGACTCTGGCTGCCATGAAGAAGCAGATCGATCTCCCGATCGCACAGTTGATTCGTGATCTGGAAGCGCGTGGGCTGCTCGACCGGACTTTAGTCATCCTGGCCAGCGAATTCAGCCGCGACATGATCGTCGAAGGCAAGCCTGGCTCGAATGCCAAGGATCAGGCGACCGAGAAAGTCGACGTCTTGAAGGAGTTGAAGCACTACGGCCAGCACCGGCATTTCACCGGCGGATCGTGCGTCGTCATGTGGGGCGGCGGTGTGAAACGGGGCGTCTTATATGGAGCCTCGGCTCCCGAGCGACCTTTCATGGCCATCGAGAAACCAATCAGCGTCACCGATCTGCATGCGACAATCCTGACCGCGATGGGTGTCAGCCCGACGACAGCCTTCGATGTCGAACAGCGTCCGTTCTACGTCACCGAAGACGGCAAGGGAACACCCGCGATGGACCTCTTCGCATAGCGATCCAGACGCTCACCTCACCGCCGGTACGAAGTTTGCTTACCCTAATGAGCGATCTTCCGCACTCTGTGCAAGTACAGAAGAAAATCGGTTGGTGAGCCACGTCGTATGACGGTGAGGGTGGATCGGCTTCATAGGTGACATGAGGCATCCCGGCCCTGACGCCACTGGGCTCACCCGCACAGTTTATTCCCGATACGCTGTTCAGGGTCGAATTGTGACGTCATCCAACTTGTCCCAACGCCTGCCTATCTTCGCGGCAATCGTGCTGACTCTCTTGGCAGAATTGTCGGTGATTGCCGACGAGCAACCCGCCGTTTCCGATCAGTCCGTTCGATTGGCCGAATCCGCAACGCCTGGTGCTCAGGCCCGGGCCAAAGGTGCGAAAGTTCCCGGGCCCCCTGCGCTAGAATCTCAAGATCCGCGAGTGCTCTTCATCACTGCGCCCGATTGCGACCAATGCTTTCGAGAGTTGATCAAGCTTCGTCGGCCGGGTGGCGATTTCGATGCGATGCGTTCTCGCGGATGGAGAATCGGCAGCGGGGACCACAATCATGTCCAGGTTGTCGAACGGGATGCGGTTTCCGAACTGATCAAGGAAGCAAACATTCGCGAGTTTCCCGCCGTCGTGTGCATCAGCGAAGGGAAGGTCGTTCGTGGATTCACAAGTGGATGCACGACGCCGTTGGATTCCTGGACCTTGGGCTGGCTGTTCAATGGCAAGAACGAGCGTCCCGCGGGATTTGTCTCAGAGCCGGCACGTGTCGAAGCGACCGGCAGTTATCGTTTGCGCGGCAATCACTGGTCAGTCGACGGTGATTGGAATCCTGCTCGTTCCGTCGTGTTGACGCACCTACGCAGTCCGAGTCACGGCTACCAGGTCGCTGTCAACTACCGGCTCGAGACTTGGTCTTACGAGGAACTGCGTTCGCTGCATGACGATCTGCACGAACAAGAACTCGCCAACAGCCCGTTCGTTCGATCCCCATCCGCCAGCGGCGCCGACAATTACAGCGCCGGACGGAAACTGATGGGACGCTGAACAACGTAGCCGCATTCGCCAGAATGCGGGACTCGCGTCCGTCGAGCCCCGCATACTGGCGAATACGGCTACAAACATTTGACAGTCCGTTGCTGGCAGACGCCACGTTGCGTTTTGGCAACTTCTCGTCAGAGTTCGTTTTGCCGTCGTAATGGCGGGATCATCTCTAAAGTACGGCCAAACACGGCCATTTGAATTTGCCGAACCGCTTGTTCGGGGTCAATAATTCAATTGTGTTGTTAATAACCATTATCAAACTGAAACTGCGCGAGTCCTCGAACTCGGGAACTGTTATGGCCGTCACTGCAGCACCGGGTCGCGAAACGGCTCAAGAAGCGATTAACGGTCGCTTGTATCGCGAAGCAGATCTCGTGCAGACGTATGCCCCCGTCAAGCTGCATCCAGCAGAAGCCACGGCGCTGGTCCGTTATCGCGACGATATCCACGGTCAGCAGGTGCTGGATCTCGGCTGCGGGGCCGGACGACTCACGACTTACCTGCGTCCCCTGGTTCAGAAATATGTCGGGCTCGACGTGTCGGCCCACATGGTCAAGCACTGCCAGTCCGGGTTTCCGGGCCTCGACTTCATCCAGGGCGATATGCGGTCGTTGACACCGTTTGCCGACGGAGAATTTGATACGGTGTTTGCCGTGGCCAATCTGTTTGACGCGGTATCACATAACGAGCGACTGCAAGTTCTGGCGGAAGTCCGCAGAGTGCTGGCACCCGGTGGTTTGCTGGTGTTTACGACTCATAACCGCAACTATACTTCACGCGGTGAGGAATGAGGCCGGGTTGAAGTGTTGGAAGTTGTGGGTCATGAGGGTGGCGAGTTGGGGGCGGTGTTTTGTGGGGATGTTGTCGAGGCAGCCATCGATGGCGTGGCGGAATTCGGTGAAGTTGTCGTAG
>CAMAVF010000114.1 GCA_945861445.1 Planctomicrobium piriforme
CGCCCGTCGTCATCAAGGAACACACTGTTGCCCAACTCACGAGGCAGTTTCTGTAGTGGCAAAGCAATCAGGTTCCCGAAGCCACCTTGCGGCAAAGTATCCTGATTGGGAAAGAAGCGATCATAAGAGTCGAGTCCAACATCCGGCCGACGATCCATGGTTTCAGTAAGAATGTGAGCCCCCAGCTTGCGTGCCAGAGTCGCCGGAATCGCCTCCTGAAAAAACAACCAGACATGGCCGCCATTTCCCGACCGGGATCGCTCGCAGGCTGCCGGGATCTTGGATTGCCGGCACGTCTCGAGAATCGCCAGGGTATCCGCCTTCCAATCCTGTTTGTCGAGGTCAATGGCCAGGAAGAAGCACGTCTCATCGCGAAGCATCGGATAGAGGCCCATGACGAACTTCCGGCCGGTGTCGTCCTGTCCAGAAAGGTGCCAGCGAACCACGTCATTGGTGACTGGCAAGAAACGCTGGTGCAAACACTCGGAACATTTAATGCGCGGCTTCTCGCAAATGCCCGTCACCCATTCGTTGCCACACGCGGGCTGATATCCCGACTTGCCCGTCTGGCGACTTTCAAAACGCAACGGATAGACGTCCTCGCGTCCGCGAAACAGCGAACGAAAGAGAGCAATCTTGGACGCGGATGATGACAGTTGATTGACCATCGAATCGAGATTTAGAGCATTACTTTCAGAATTCGATCAACGCGATCGAAGCTTGCAGACAGTCATGAAGAGTACCTGCTCATCCACTGTGCCTTTGGGTCTGTCCCAAGCTGCTACAGTTGTCACTCCGGCAAGATGTTTCCACGAATGCTTAGTCGATTCCGAAGGCTCTTCGCTGCCGATCCACACGCCGCACAACCTATCCCGCGTTTGTGGATTATACCGCACGTTCAGCTAGCATCGCGAGCGACTTGGACCGCCTTGTCGTCGGTCAGATCGGGATAGATTTGAGTAACATTCGCGTACGCACGCCCGAAATGGCTTGGACAGTGTCCAGGCCGTAAACCTCATGAATGCGACTTGCCGCATTGTGTCGCAGCCAGTGAGCCGTGAAGCGGGGATATCCAAGCACTAAGTTCGACAACCGAAAGGCCGGAGTCCTCCTCATCGGTCGTTTGGGACGGATCCAGTGGCAAGCCGGATGCGTGCTGAGCGATCAACTTGCCATACTTCCGGCGGGAAACCTCGGAACGATAGCCGCCGAGATAATGGTCCTCGCCGTTGATTCGCACGCGGGCTTGCCCGGTGCTATTGTGGTGGAGATACCCCGACAAACGGGGCGCAGAGCGTGGCGCAACTGTCATGATGGGGGTCGACTTTCATTGCGAAATTGGTATTTCTACCAACACTGAACACCGCAATTCAGCCGCACTGCCGACCAACGACTGGTAACGTAAACCGTTTCAGCTATTGTACTTCGAAAGCGGAGAGGGGGAGATTCGAACTCCCGGTGAGCTTGCACCCACACTAGTTTTCGAGACTAGCACAATCGGCCACTCTGTCACCTCTCCGGGTGCGGCTTCAGGAGTCTAGCAAATTGGTGGGCTTTGACAAGGCTTTTGATCGGATTCCCACTCGTAAACGTGCGAGTTCCCGGCCTGTTCGATACGATCAGTGAAGTCGGAGATGAATCGGCCCGGCGGGGACCGGTTTTCACGGCGGAACTATGGCTCCGGTGCGAGGATTGACGAAGCCCGTCTCACCTGATTTTGGTTGAGTCGGTTTCCTGGAGCACTTTAGCAGCCTGTTGCAAAAGGCCGTTAGGCGTCTTCTTGCGGAGCTCCGGGTTGATTCATGGCTTCGCGGCGTTCGGGGGTGATCAGACGGTCCAGGATGCCGTTGACGAATTGAGCCGACTGGCCTGACCCGAAGAGCTTGGCCAGTTCTAACGCTTCGTCGATCACCACTCGGGGCGGGGTTTGCGTGTAGAGGAGTTCGTAGGCACCCAGTCGCAACGCGTTGCGGTCGGTCGGGGCCATGCGGCGCAGGGACCAGTTCTGAGCGATGATCTCGATCTTGGCGTCGAGCTCCTTGCGGTGCTCCATCGCCCCGATAAACAGGTGCCAGGCGAATTCGTTCAAATCTTCATCCGGTAGCCGCTCTTTGATCTGATCCCGGACCGTGTGAAAGTCCATGTCGGGGTTCAGATCCTGCTGATACAGCATTTGTAAAGCGGCTTCCCGGGCTTGTCTGCGACGCGACATATCAGGAAAGCCAATGATTTCTAGCGGAATGTTCCCCGGCGAGGCGGGGAACTTTCAAATTCTGTCAGGTACAGAGCCAACTCCGTCCGCTCATTATAACCGACCAGTGTCAGACTCTGCCCTACCAATTGCGGGCGTCATTTCTGAGTCTGGTATTATTTCGGTGAGCCGATGGATTTCAACAGTTGGACCATTTCAATGGCGGCCAACGCGGCTTCGTGGCCCTTGTTGCCCGACTTGCCGCCGGCTCGATCCAGGGCCTGTTCCATCGACTGGCAGGTGAGGACTCCGAAGGTCACCGGCAGATCGTATTGATGGTTGAGCTGCATGATGGCGGCAGCCACCTGGTGGTTGATGTATTCGTGGTGAGTCGTCTGCCCCTGGATGACGGCCCCCAGGCAGATGACCGCGGCGTACTTGCCGGTTTTGGCCAATCGTTCGGCGGCAAGTGGGATTTCGAAGGCACCTGGAACCCACGCGACTGAGATTTGACCGTCACTGGAACCGTGACGCAGCAAGGTGTCGACGGCCCCATCGAGGAGTCGTTGAGTGATCAGATCGTTAAACCTGGACACGACGATGGCGTAGGATTCGTTGCCGGCAATCAGGCGGCCTGACAATACGTGTGGCATGGTTGTTCTGTTGCGGTTTCGTTCTCGTTCGTGGCCGACACTGCTAGCGTCGGTGCTGATGCTAGCAGCATCAGCCACGGGCTTATGTGAGGTTCATGGTCATCAGGAATTCTTCGTTCGTTTTGGTGCGTCGCATGCGGTTGACGAGTAGCTCCATCGCTTCGACGGGATTCATATCGTGCAGGACGCGGCGCAGGATCCAGACACGGCGGAGTTCGTCTTCGCCCATCAAGAGTTCTTCGCGGCGAGTTCCCGAGCGATTCACGTCGATGGCGGGCCAGATCCGTTTTTCGACCATGCGACGGTCGAGATGCAGTTCGGTGTTACCCGTTCCCTTGAATTCCTCGAAGATGACTTCGTCCATCTTGCTGCCGGTGTCGACGAGAGCGGTCGCGATGATGGTCAGACTGCCCCCTTCTTCAACATTCCGGGCGGCACCGAAGAACCGCTTGGGATGTTGCAGAGCGTTGGCGTCGACACCACCGGTGAGGATCTTGCCGGAGTGCGGGACTTCGGTGTTCCAGGCTCGGGCCAGACGGGTGATCGAGTCGAGGAAGATCACGACTTCATGGCCGTATTCGACCATGCGCTTGGCTTTTTCGATCACCATTTCGGAAACTTGAATGTGGCGGCTGGGAGGTTCGTCGAACGTGCTGCTGATGACTTCGCAGTTCGGTCCCTTAACCTGCCGTTCCATTTCGGTCACTTCCTCCGGACGCTCGTCAATCAACAGCATAATGACGTAGGCTTCCGGATGATTATGGATCACGGCCTTGGCCAGTTGCTGCAGCAGAATCGTTTTCCCGGCGCGCGGCGGCGAGACAATGAGAGCTCGCTGGCCCATGCCGATGGGAGCCACCAGGTCGACGATGCGCGTACTGAGTTGATCGGCTTGAGCCGAGAGTCGCAGCCGGCGTTCGGGGTGCAGAGGTGTCAGGTCGTCGAAGAAGACTTTTTCGGTCAGGATGTTGGGATCCTGGCCGCTGATCGCTTCGACCCGCAGGAGGGCGAAATAGCGTTCGTTTTCTTTCGGCGGGCGGATCTGCCCGGCCACGGTGGCCCCGGTACGCAGTCCGAAGCGTCGAATCTGACTGGGTGAAACGTAGATGTCGTCAGGGCAGGGGAGGTAGTGATAGTCTGGGCTGCGGAGGAAGCCGAAACCGTCGGGCAGGATTTCCAGCGTCCCTTCGCCGAACATCAGGCCGTTCATCTTGGTCCGCTCTTTCAGGATCTTGAAAATCAAGTCCTGCTTCTTCAGACCAGTGTAGTCAGTGAGTTGCTCTTTGCGGGCCTGGGCGAGCAATTGCTGCATCGTCATCCGCTGCAGTTCAGCGATATGAATTTCGCCCTTTTTGATCTCTTCGTAGCGTTCGTCGGTCGAGAGATCGCCGAGCTCTTCGTACTCGTCCTCCTCATCGTCCGGCAGGGGCTGACTGGCGTCCTTCAACTGGGGATTTTTGGGTTGTTCGGTATCGAGGGCCGGGCCGAAGCCGTCTTGTTCTTCGTCCCCATTTTCCTCGGAGGAAGTCTGGGTGGGAGGCGTATCGGTACGGCCTGCTCGAGCACGACTCAGCTTGTTGCCGAGTGGTGAACTGTCGCCGGTACGGATGGGAGAAAATGAAGGGGTGTCACTGCTACGTTTCACGATGATGACTCTTTAACAAAACAATGGACGGTAATGCCCAGGGCTGCGTGACGGGTCGAATGAAATTGATGGGGATGGGTTGTTATTGATGACTGGTGACGAATGACATCGCTGCCGTGTATTGCAGATTGACGCACCAAGCTGCCACTTGGGCGAGCAACTTCGGGTCAGAAACTATCGTGGGAGGAGACTCTCAGCGGGTTTCATCCGTGATGCGATTCCAGACTTGCAAACACTGTTGGGCCACTTCTTCCTCGGTGCCCACATTACTGACTATATAATCCGCAGCCGCACGTTTTTCGGCGATGGAAAGTTGATTCGCTTCACGCGCTTCGAATTCGGAACGTGACCAACCGCGAGTCGCTTGAACGCGTTGCCATCTCTGTTCTGGCGGGGTATCGATCATGACCACCGCGTCGCAAAACTTGCGCCATCCGGCTTCCAATAAGATCGCAGCGTCCAGGATTATAGCTTCTGCTTGACCTGCGGCGCGCGCCTCAAGGATTTGACGGTGGAGTTCGGCAGCTAAGGAGGGATGAACGATGGCTTCGAGATCGGACTTGGCAGCAGCATGTGCGGAGGTTTCTCCGAACACCAACTGTCCCAATGCACGTCGATTGATGTTACCGTCTGCCGTCAGCACGCCATCACCGAATCGTGCATGGATTCGATCGCGAATCTCTGGACGCTCCAACAGCGCGTGGCCAACAGCATCAGCATTCACGATAACGAGATTTTTTCGCTTGGCAAGAGTCTGTGCAAAAAAACTTTTGCCAGACCCGATTCCTCCGACGACTCCGATGACGCGAATAGGCTTGGATCGAGGCATGGGTCTGACAGGTCGCGACGAATAAGTGAGTTCGGGAACGAGACGCTGGAAGTGAAGATTTTTAGAGGCGGATCACCGCGAAAATTAACAGTGACCTTGGGCAAGGAACAATGCGCTGCCATGAAAGTTTGTACTTTATACTGCAAAGGTGTCGGACAAAACGAAAAAGTTGTCATTTTTCCAAGCCCCGAGTAGGGAATGAATCAGCAATGATGATTTGTGGCAGGTTATCTCGGGGTAGCGCAGCTGTGAGCCCTTCATCCCGAGTCTGTTCGGATCGAAACTGACTGGTGCATGAAGTCGACACACGGTCGCGGTGGCTTTTCACTGCGGCCGGTTTGCGAAACTCGGCCGACCGCTCAATAATCAGTGACCGATCGGCTCCTGCAGTGACACCCGCCGTGGAACTGTGGATGACGAGTTGACCACTGTGACGAACGACCGCCTGATCAGCCGCCCCTTTTTGCCAGGAGAATTTTCATGTCCGCTGATGCCCGAGTGAATGAGTTGAAGCTCAATTTGCCCCCCGCCCAGACTCCTGCTGGAACCTACCTGCCTGTGGTCCGCACGGGCAACCTGATCTATGTTTCTGGCCACGGCCCGAAACTGGCGGACGGGACCTACCTGACAGGCGTGGTCGGGAAGGACATCACGGAAGAACAAGGCAAAGCGGCCGCCCGACAGACGGGCCTGTGCATTCTGGCAACCATCCAGCACTACTTGGGGACCCTGGACCGCGTCGTCCGGCTGGTCAAGGTGTTGGGCATGGTCAACGCGGCCCAGGACTTCGAAAAGCATCCCAGCGTGATGAACGGCTTCAGCGACTTGTTGGTGGAAGTCTTCGGCGAGAACGGCAAGGGAGCCCGCAGCGCGGTCGGCATGGGTACTTTGCCCAGCCGAATCGCAGTGGAAGTAGAAGCGATTTTTGAAATCCGCGATTGATGTTGGTCGGTTTGCAATTCATAAGTCCCATCCGTCCCATAAGTCCTATTTGTCCCATCGCATCGATTGGACTTCGATTAGGAATGGGACTTATGGGACGGGTGGGACCTATGTTTCATTAACCAGCGTCGGTTGTGGAATTGAACAACCAAGAAAGCAATCAGGGGGCGGGAAGATTGCTCTTCCCACCCCCTGAACCGCTGGATTGACTGTCACTGCTTCTGCTTCATCTGACTGCGATTCGGGTTTGGTCCTGGACGGGGGACCGATTACCGTGTCGCCGGGACGGCACAGGAGGCAGCGGCTGGTGCGGCCGGAGCTGCTGGTCCGCAGGCTGCAGCAGCCGGCGGGTCGCAGGGAACCTGACGGCAAACCACGCGGGGTACGCAGCGGGTTGTCGTGTAGTTCACCTGTTTGGGCACGCAACGGGTCACGGTGCGTGTCGACTGGTAGCATTCTTGGCGACAGGTCGTATAGGGCACCTTGCGGGTGACCGTTTCACAAGTGTAGCTGCACGTCGTGTAAGGAATCCGGCGGGTCACGGTTTCGCAGGTGTAGCTGCAAGTCGTGTACGGGACCTTACGAGTGATGCACTGTCGTTCCATCCGGCAGGTGGTGTAGGGAATGCGGCGAGTGACGCATTCTTTCACGTAGGTGCAGGTCGTGTAGGGAACCTGTCGTGTCCGGCATTCACGCACCATGGTGCAGGTGGTGTAAGGGATCCGGCGGGTCGTCGTCACGGGGACCTTCGTGCAAGTGGTGTAGGGAACCTGTCGGGTTTGCGTTTCGCAGACCCAACGAGTGCAGCACACCTGGCGTTGTTCGACAGTCGGGCACCACGTCCGGCGACAGCAGGTCGTGCCGGGGCACTGAACCTGAACCTGTCGGCAGCAGCCCGGCTTGTAGCAGCAGCAACCGGTGCAGGGATCCAATTCCCACGTTCCCGGATCCTGCACGCACTTGGTCACAACCGGACCCGGCACGTGGTAGGATTCGGTCTTCCACTGACCGCCACACACTTGAATGGTCTTCGTCTCGTGAATCGGACGACGCACGGTACAGCAGACGGTCTTGTAGCAAGTCTGCGTCTGGGTTTGCCAGGTCGTGCAGCACACATCGCGGTAGCACGTGTTATACACCGGCCGGCAGACCGTATAGTTGCAGGTGCGATAGCAAGTGTTGTAAACCGGGCGGCAGATCGTCTGCGTGCATTCACGGTAGCAGGTCTGGTAGACCGGGCGGCAAATCGTCTGTGTGACTTCACGATAGCAGGTCTGATAGACCGGCCGACGCACTGTCTGAGTGCATTCGCGATAGCAAGTCGTATAGACCGGCCGGCGGACGGTGCTGCACACGTCACGGTAGTGAGTTTCGTAGACGTTGCGCGTGCAAGTCACGGGGACTTGCTCGCTGCATTGGGTCATGACGGTCTTGCAGCACGTCACTTCCTGCTTGTCCCAGACGACTTCGCGCACGGTGCGGTAGGTCTGGCAGCTCGCTTGTGCTTGACAATAATCGCCGCACGGAGCGCACGCGGCAGATGGGCAGCGATTGAAGCCTCCACCACCACAGTACCCCGCATTCGCGGTTGATCCCGTCCCCAACGCGATGAGCAGCGCGGCAAGGAGAGGCATCCAGGGCAACTTCCTCATTTTCCGATGTCCTTTCACTGATAATCCTGTTACACCGTCTAGTTCCGTCCAGGCGGGCCTCGCCCGTCGCCCCTATTGTTTCGTCGCCCCTGTCTTCTCCACTTGAGCCATGACACCCATCCTGTGTACTCGTTGCAGGTTTCTTGACTGCTTAACTACACGCAGTCTGCATGGTCGCTACAAACGGACAATCTTGATGCCGATTAGGAGGCGAAACACTGTGGGATCTCGGGGCTAGAAAACGAAGCAGCCCGGTTGTGATGGCAACCGGGCTGCACATGCCAAAATTTGTCGCTGATCACGACACGGTGAAGAATCAGGGAATGAAAACTACAAATCCCGTAATCAACACCACGATGGCGAGGGGCATCCACACCAGGATGAGCGAAAAGACGCCGTATCCGAAGAGCAACTTGAGGGGCAAGGAAACACGCTCACCTGCGGCGCGACGCCGCCGGACAATGTCTTTCAATCCCAGCGCGGCTCCCAGGATGCCACCGCCGATCACACAGCCAATCGCGATGCAGACAACTGACACCGTGTCTGTCGGCAAGGAGGGGCCCTTTTCACCCTCGCGTCGATGGCCTAGCGAGAAAACGACAATTGGCACGATCACAGCCGCAGCGATCGTTTTGACCCAAATCGAGTTGCCGGACTGGAAAGGTTTGCCGATTGTGGCGGCGAGGAAACTCACCAGCAAGTCATAGAAGAAGGAGGCGATGCTGGCACCGGACAGGTGATAAATCAGCGATGTGAATGTTAATCCAGATTTTTTTTGCTTCAGTTCCTGGGATTCCGTGGTACTCGCTACCGTCCGTCGGAAGACCGCAGAGGCGAATGATCCAATCGATTTTTGGCTCTTGGGTAAGCCGGGATGCAGTTTGTCTTTCGGATCGGGCTTGGGGCCCATAGATTTGGTCTCCCCGTGGTTACTTAACGTGTTAACTTGCCTAGTCGGGAACTGCGTACCATCAGATTTCATTGGAGAATTTGCGGATCCACATCGTGGGCGATGCACGCAACACAGTCCCCTTGAACGACCATCGACGGTCCACGAGTTGCCAACAGAACTCCTGCGGTCGGTGCGACAACAGGGACCGGTTCGCGATCCGGACGCTCGACGAACAGAAGTTGTCCCACCGGCTGTCCGGCGGCAACATCTGAACCCAAATCGACCAGTGTCTCGTACAGACCCGATTCCGGGGCGAAGCGGTAGTCTTGCCAGTCGAGCGACTGAACCCAGCGGGTTGGCGGAAGTCCTAATCCTGCACGAGTTTGGAACTCACCCTGCAGGATCCCGAGGTGAATCAGGACGTTGCGCAAGCCCGATTGGCAGAGTCGATGGACCTTCGCGGGGATGGGTTCTCCGCCCCCCATTTCGGTCGTAATGACAACCTTGTCCTGGCGCTCGGCCTCGACAGGCAACAGTCCCGTACCCGCTATGTCGGTATACAAAAAGGCGAAGTCCGTGTTCCAGGCGAGTGTCCCGCCCACCATCTTCCGGCGTTGCTCGCGGTCTGGAACCAAGTGCATGTGGGCACAGGGATAAAAGTCGACACTACGACCGCCCGTATGAATATCAATCACGATATCGGCCCGGGGAAAGAGTTCAGTCGTCAGGTAGTGAGCCATCATTTCCGTGACCGTTCCATGAGGGTTTCCCGGGAACGCACGGTTCATGTTTTTACCGTCCAGCGGAGAGAGTCGCGTCGCAGCCTTGACCGCCGGCATACTGAGCGCGGGAAGCAAGATGAGGTTTCCGATCACGTCCTCTAACTTCAATCGCCGCATCAGATGCATGATGGCGACCGGTCCCGGATATTCGTCTCCGTGGTTGCCGCCAATCACCAATGCCGTAGGTCCCGAGCCCCCCTTGATCACGGTGATCGGGGACATCACATTGGCCCAACCGCCCAGGTTGTAAGAGTAGGGAACGTAAAGGTTTCCATGTTGGATCCCCGCGCGTTCAAAATCGACGGAGGCCCGAATCTGGGTCTTTTCCACGAACATCTCCTTAATGGCATGAAGGATCGGATTATCGATCGAATTGTTTCCACGCCGGCCCTCACTTGCAAGGAACCTCGCCAGGCACGACCGGTTTTATCGGAATAGTCAAACTTTCAGTAACATTCCCTACATTCGTCAAAGTTGACGCAGTCTTCTCGTCGATATCGAGATCAAGGCGCTGCCGGTTGCGGCGGCCTGGGGTGTTCGTTTTGGATCGCTGACCGACGCCTCCATTGGCGGCAGGCTGCCAGAACAACCTCTTATTTGAGTCACTTCCCATGCTTATGGGGAATGTCGCCCATCCCAATTTGCCAGTTTTCCCACCATCAGGTGTCTGTTTCCCCGACTCTGCCGCACGGTGCTCTCTGTGAAATCCACCTTGGTCAAACCGTCAGACCCTTCGTCCATGTCAGACGCCACCGATTCTGCGTTGGGCGCGGATACTGCCACGGAGTCTGAGCTGACGGCGAAACCAAACGTGTTGTTCTCAATCCCCCCACTCCGTTCCATTGGTGATGAGTTGTTTTCTGCATCACATTTCGATCATGAAACTTCTGTCGACGACGTCGCGCAAGTGATTTCGCCGACCGCAATCGTGCCGCTCAGCGTTCCCGATGCGAATCCTTTACAGACGTTCGTTCATGGCGCCAAGCAGCGGTTTATTGATCTCGCGGGTGGTTCAGTCTTCTGGCGTCTGTTTGTGGGAAGTGGTGTCGCCATCTTCTTCGTGGCAGTGACCCTGATTCTATTCGGTCCAAATCCAGCCCGGGTCGGAAGCGATGAAACCGCGGACAGCATTGGCAAACTCCGCCCAGTCGATCCAGGTGCAGTTACTCAGGCAGACGGCAGTCGTGTCGCCGGCCCGAAATCGGCGATTCAACTCACCGTCAGCGCTTCCGCGAATGGGGGCCGAGCCGAACCAGCCGAGTTTGATGACCCGTTCGTCGCTGCCAATCAGGTCCCAGCCAAAGTAGCGCAGGCGATGCATTATACCGATCCGCTAAACGGCCTGGACGAGACGGCGATTCAGCCCGTTTCGCATCCCGGAACCCAGCCCGGCCAGCCAGCCTGGCTGACCGGCACGATCGATGTTGACGATGCTGAAAATGCAGACCCGTTGCAGAGGTAATATGAGCTTTCTCGACCGAGCGATCGTCAAGGCGTTTCAACGCCGCCGCGATTCTGAAGCCGTTGCAAAAACGGCTGCGGTTGAGTGCTGCGCGGTTGAGACCGCTCCCGAAAGTCCCGCCATTGTATCCGGCGAGCCGCGCACCTCTCGTGACGCCACGGTACCGAGTTCCGACGAATACCTCAATCTGCACTATTCGACGTCGATCCCAGCCGCCGTAGTGCCGCAAGTACGGTCGAATCAGCCAGGGAATGGTCAGGATCAAAGCCGTTTCGGGATTGGACCGACTCGCCTATTTCTCCAACGCCACCATCTGAACCACCACAACTGCCACCAGTCGTTCAGGTGCAGTCTGCGCCCGACTCAGCGGGCAGGGCAACCTATACGTCCAGTTTCGTGCGAACACCGGACCCGATACCCAAGGCCGACAATGTCACCGGACAGGACCGCGTCGTGACAGTTGGTTATGCCGTCACCGAGATGTCTGCTGTCGTACCCCCGACGTTGCCACCAACTATCGAACGTCCGGTGGCGCAGCAGTGGAAGTGGCCCGAAATCTGTGAGCAACTGGATCAGTTTACCGGCGACGGATTCCGCCAATTGGCGAAGCACCTGCAGTTCGCGGCCGAACAAGGTCACAAGTCGCTGGCGTTCGTCAGTTCCGCTTCTGGCGCGGGGCGGACATCGGTCTTATTGACACTGACTCGGATCTTTGCGCTAGAAGGCAAGTCTGAGGTCCTGTTGGTTGATGCGGATCGGCGGCATCCGCAACTCGCTTCGCTGATCGCTTCGCGACCGAACACCGGCCTGCGCGAAGTCCTGCACGGCCAATTGCGAATGGAACAGGCCGTGGTTCCCATGCTTCCGGGGCGCGTGTCGGCCCTGCCATTGAATGACAAGATGACCGACAACGAGTGGTTGAAACTGGTCGCCCCCCTGCGGGTCCTGCTGAAGCAGGCCCGGCGTGACTTCGACATGATTTTGATTGACGCCGGCATCCTGGGTCCAGAAACCAACCTGTCCGATTGCTGGTTACGCGGGTCCGTCGATGCCGTGATCACCATTTCCCGCCAACTGACGGACCAGCGGACGGCACATGAAGTTCTGGATTGGAAGCAGATCGGGATTGAATCGTTGGGAGTGATCGAGACGTTCGTCTGAAAATGGCACGCAGCCGCGACGGAATAATAGCCTCAAGGATGAGACCATGTACGAAGCCTATTGGAGCCTGCGAGAGAATCCCTTCGAAGGGAGTCCCGACGCCAAGTTCTTTTATGAGAGCGAAACCCATCAGGCCGCGTTGCTCAAGCTGCGCTATCTCGTCGAGAACCGCAAAGGGGCCGGGCTGTTGATCGGCGGCGGTGGTTACGGCAAAAGCTTTCTGCTGCAAGTACTGGCCCGGGAACTCGGTGAAGACCTGGGCCCGGTGATTCCCGTGCTGTTCCCGCAGATGTCCGCTCCGGAATTGCTCGCCTATATCGCGGCGGAACTGGGAGCGAAGTCTGACAATCCCCACGAAACACCGTCCCTGGATCGGACGATTCGGCAGATCCAGGAAGTCCTGGCCACCTATGCCGAACAAAAGCGCCATCCAGTGATCGCGATTGAGGAAGCTCATCTGATTGACGACCCGCAGGTGTTCCAGGCCCTGCGTCTGCTGCTCAATTTCCAACCGCGCTACGGTGGCGCTTTTACGCTGATTCTGTCGGGACAACGCGACCTGTTGAGCCGCATTCGCCGCCTGCCGCAACTGGAAGAACGCCTGACGGTCAAGTGCCTGTTGCGCCCCCTCTCCTACGAGGAAACTCTCGGTTATGTCACGCATCGATTGCAGGTGGCAGGGGTCAACGAATCCCCGTTCGAACCGTCAGCCTTCGACACTTTGTACGAGCTATCAGGCGGCATTCCACGGCGTATCAATCGCCTGTGCGACCTGGCATTGTTAGTGGGCTTTGCCGACAGTTCAACCGCGATCACACCGGCACAACTCGAGGCTGTCTCCGAAGAGTTGACGGCCGTGATGCCTGACTGATGAAAGTAGCAGAATTCGTGAGAATTCTGACGCGGGCTCCAACGGTGACGAGGCTCCAGAGCTGTTGGAAGTCGGTTGGCTAGCGGCGGAACTCTTACGAGATTCCGCTACAAGAGGGTTCACCGCGAAAAGTGGCACCCCAATTATTAGCCTTGACAAACCACGTAGGACTACCCGGCTTTTGCCGCTGTGATCAGTGCATCCGCCCCTTGATCTCGCAACAATTCTGCAACAGTCTTGCCCAGTTCGACCGCATCAGTAATCGGTGCCACCGACTGCGCCATCACCCGCGACCGGCCGTCGGGACTGAGTACCACCGCTGTGAGTTGAAGCTCCACGCCGGCAACAATCGTCGAAACTCCCAGCGGCGCATGACAGCCCGCTCGCAATGTCGCCATCAACGAACGCTCGGCCATTACCGACGCCAGAGTCTCGGGATGACTGATGCGGAGCAGGATCTCTCTGAGCCACGCGTCGTCAGTCCGGCACTCCAGTCCCAGCGCTCCTTGACCCACCGCCGGGAACATGATAGGCGGCATGAGTGGCTGGGTGATACGGCCCTCAAGTCCCAATCGTTCTAGCCCTGCAACGGCCAAGATAATCGCGTCGTACTCGCCGGCGTCGAGCTTTTTCAGCCGCGTCTCGACGTTTCCGCGGATTTCGAGCAACTCGGCATCGGGTCGCGCGTGTCGCACCTGGGCCTGCCGCCGCGGGCTGCCGGTACCGATCTTGGCGCCCTGCGGAATCGAATCCCACCCGGTCCCGGGTGCCGCACTCGCGGGCATCACCAGCGTGTCAGAGACCGGACCGCGCTGCGGGACGGCAGCGAGACAAAGTCCTTCCACGTAGTCTGTCGGCAGATCCTTCAAGCTATGTACAGCCAGATCGGCACGACCGTCCAGCACGACCTTTTGAACTTCTCGCGTGAACACTCCAAACGTCCCGAGTGTTCTTAATGGCTCAGTCAGATCACGATCTCCCAACGTCGAAACGTGGATGATTTCCACCGGCACTTCGGGAGCGGCGACCTTCAACAGTGCAGAAACATGTTCGGCTTGCCAGAGGGCCAGGCGGCTGGAGCGAGTGGCGATGCGGATCGAGCGGGGACGAGTCTCAGTCATAAAATAACTTGTTCGTTGTACTTTGTGTCACAGATCGCCCCCACGCAATTCATCGATGCCCCAGGGCTCGAGCGATCACCGCTACAACGACCATTTTCGCGCCGTTTTGCCTTAAGGTTCGCGCAGCCGAATGAGCCGTAGCGCCGGTGGTCAACACGTCATCGACCAGCAGGATCGTCTTTCCCTGGACCGATGCGGGGCGTGTGACCCGAAAGACCTGATGTTGGTTTTTGTGGCGTTCCGTGCGGTTCAAACGGGCCTGTTTTCTCGTCTTTCGCACCTTGGCGAGTATAGGATAGCCCACAGGCACCTGCAAGCGGCGTCCCCACGCCTCGGCCAAAATGTCGGGCGCGTGATGCCTGGTTAACATACGCTGCCGCCAGTGTTGAGGGATCGGCACGACGAGATTGAATTTCATCGCCTCCATTTCGTTGCCGGCATGCTCCCAGACTAATTCCGCCAGCGACGTCAATAGGGGCTCACCGTGGAGATACTTGCCACGAATAACGACTTCTCGCACTGCCCCATCATAGATGCCCAATCGGAACACAGTCTTGAAGGCGAACTGTTCACGGCGGCACTCCTGGCAACCTCGCTGCCGGTCCACATAGGGCCCGACAGGCGCCCCGCAACGCAGGCAACTGAGATGGTCAGCATGCACCGTCAACTTGCTTCGGCATTCATCGCAGATCCGGCACGATGATCTCGATCTCACATCAAGGTCACCGCCACAGGCGACGCACGCCGGCGGAAATGCGAAATCCCAACCTGCTGCCATAAACTGTCGAATTTGAAAGAGCAATTATTTCTTCCGGCCGAGATGGCCTTTCTGCCAAGGCCCGCATTAAACCTGATCGCGTCGCGGTTCGCGCGACACCCGCAGCGATTTCACCCGATTTCATATTACTGATTCCGTGTTGATCACCGCAACACGAGGAATGTCGGACCGCGATCGGCCTGATTGCTCAGTGGTGCAGCGCAGCGAACCTGCGCGGCACGGCGCCGGGATTCCAGGCAGGAAACGTGACATCGCGATTTCGCCCTGACGCGGGACGGTCGCCAGTGGAAACCCGGTGCCAAAAGTGCTAGCCTGCAATGTACCGGCTGCCCAGCAGCACACAGTGTCGCCCACGCAAGTGAAGGTAACCGTCGCATGCCCGCGTCCACGGAAGAGTTCACACGCCAACTTCTCGACGCAGGTCTGTTTTCGCCCGCGGACTTGCAGACTCTACTGGATGGCTTGCCGCCCACGGCGATGACCGACGGCCAGCAACTCGCCCGAGAACTGGTCCGGCTGAAAAAGCTGACCTCTTATCAGGCTCGGGCGATCTATCAGGGGCAGGGCAAAAGCCTCCTGATGGGAAACTACCTCATCCTGGACAAGCTTGGGCAGGGGGGGATGGGAATGGTGCTCAAGGCCGAGCACAAACGCATGAAGCGTCTGGTCGCCTTGAAAGTGCTGTCGCCCGCCGTGACCAAGACCCCGGACGCAGTGCGGCGGTTTCAGCGCGAGGTGGAAGCGGCAGCGAAACTCGAACATCCCAATATCGTTTCCGCCTACGATGCGGATGACGCCAACGGGATCCATTTTCTGGTGATGCAGTACGTCGATGGAACAGACTTGTCCGCCCTCGTAAAAACGCAGGGTCCACTGCCAGTGGAGAAGGCGGCAGCCTGCATCACGCAAGCGGCACGGGGCTTGGAATTCGCACATCAGCAAGGTGTGATTCATCGCGATATCAAACCGGCGAATCTGTTGATCGATGCCGCTGGCACCGTCAAAATTCTCGACATGGGGCTCGCACGGATTGAGGGTGACACGGGGGCTCAGGCGGAATTGACGAGTACGGGCGCGGTGATGGGAACCGTGGATTACATGGCTCCAGAGCAGGCCCTCAGCACCAAGCATGCGGACGCTCGTAGTGATGTTTACAGCTTGGGAATCTCGCTGTGGTATCTGCTGACGGGCAGATGTGCCTACGACGGCGACAGTTTAATGGCCAAGCTGCTGGCTCACCGCGACCTGCCGATTCCATCGCTATGTCAGGCCCGCGCGGAGATCCCCCCCGGCGTCGATGCTGTGTTCCGCAAAATGGTCGCGAAGCAGGCGCAGGACCGCTACCAATCCATGACCGCAGCGATTAGTGATCTGCAACGCTGCCTGGCAGGACCTGCATCCTCGGTCAGCGTGAACGTGGTGCAAAGATCCGAGAACAGCGAATTCAACTCATTCTTGAAATCGCTGGAGTCACCTTCGACCTCGACGCAGGCTGCTACCCGTTCGCAGCCCAGGGCGGCCAGCGTCGCCGTGGATGCTGCTGCCGAGGCGACGATGGTGGGTGATGGCACCGAGGCCACAGACCCGCGAACGCTAACCAAAGCATTGCCATCGGCGACTGGTCTGAAATCCAGGCACAAGAGGAGCCAGAATAGCGCTACATCCTGGTGGCAGGATCGCCGCGTACACATCGGCGGCGGGATTGGCGTTCTCCTGGTAGGGTTAATTTGGGCCCTGGTTCCGCCCGGAAAAAAGGGGCTTCCAGTGGCCTCGACCAAACGTTCAACGGCGAAAGAGTCACCGAAGCGCGTCACCACGAAGAACGCCACTTCAAAGGACTTTAAGAAAGATACTTATAAAGAGGCTGTAGATTGGCTGTTTTCGGTCGGGGCGAAAGTGGCAGTCGGTCCGCCGGGAGCTGTGGTTGAGACCCACTCGACTGCAGAGACATTGTCAAGTGGGCAGCCAGTCGGATACGTTATGCTCGGCGGAAAGGTGGTTGCAGAAGCGGACATGGCGCGACTGTCGGCGTTGCCGGATATTCACAGCTTGTCACTTCACGGCTGTGACATTGGGGATCAAGGAATGCTGCCAATGGCGGACCTCCCTAAGCTCGCCGGTCTGGACGTCTCTAGAACGAGAGTCACCGACCGTGGCTTGGAACCGTTGCTGAAGTGCCCGGACCTGTATTCGTTGCATGTCAACGACGCCCAAATCACGGCTGAGGGGTTGACCACAATTTGCCGGTTATCTCAACTAATGGATCTCAATCTTGGTTCTGTTCCCATCACCGACCAGTCTCTGAAACAACTCCAGGCACTGCGTGGGCTGCGGAGCCTGGATGTGTCCGGGTGCGACAAACTCACGGACGAATGCGGTGCCGAGCTGGCGCGGTTCCCAGGACTGATGACACTGTACATGGCCCGCACTTCGATCGGCGATCGTGGCTTGCTGGGATTGTCGAAGACGCGAAGCCTCAAGTTACTTAACTTGGATTATACCGAGCTGACCGATACCTCGATTCCCGTCTTGAGCCAGTTTAAGTCACTCACAAATCTGCATCTCTTCTTTAACAAGCTGACTGCCGACGGTGTCAAACAACTGGCGACTGCAATGCCGTGGTGCGAAATTGACAGTGACCACGGCAAGTTCAAGCCGACGAGTCCAGTGCCCACGGAGAAGATGTCAGGACTGGAATTTGACGGAGCAAGCGCTCAGGTTGAAATTGCTGGAATTACAGAGCGTTGCGCAATGAAGTTAAGATTATAGATCTTCACTTTAGTCTAGTAGAGCGTCCTGAAAAAAAGCTTGGATCAGGTGGTGTTTGTTCCTGATTCGACCGATTGCGAGATGGTATTCCAAGTGAAGTTCTTCCAAGTCAT
>CAMAVF010000115.1 GCA_945861445.1 Planctomicrobium piriforme
TCGCGATGATCTCGGCCAGGTGGTCGGTGAAGTGTTCCAGGGTGGGATACGCATCGCGACTGTAATCTTCGTGCCAGTAGCGGACTGCGATCAGAAAGGGGCTGGGCAGAGCGAACTTCGTGCAGCGGTCGGTGTTGGCGACGAGAAATCGGGCGTCGGCAGCGAAGACCGATTCCGCGGCCTGCATGCGACGCACTACGACGTCAGTCATCTTGATTTCGCCCTGATGTTCGAACTGGCGGCACTTTTCGAAGCCCCCCACGCGGCTGAGAAACTCGCCCACGTAATGGGTGCGACGCCATTCGCCGTCGCTGATGACGTCGATGCCGGCCTGCTCTTGCAACCGGATCGCAAACCGCACGACGTCGTCGAGATGAGGCTCGAACTGAGCGGCGGGGATTGAGTGGCGTTGGGCCAGCAAGTCCCGGACAAACTTCGGTCGGGGCAGTGATCCAATCACTTGCGTAAACAGCAACGGCAGTTTTTGGGTACGTTCCGTCCGCATGGAGGATCCTCGCTGTCGAGAGTCAGTCGGTCCGAATTCAAAAAGATTTTACTCGACAATCGAGAGCGTGTCGCAATCGCCGAGGAAAACGCCCGCTGGCTTGCAGGGGACAGATTCCTCAGTCTATGCTAAAGCGGCAGGCGCTCCGACTACAGTCCGTTTCAGCACCCCGACTCCTTTCTTTAGGGGATTTCCGTCATGAACAGCAAATCGCACCTCTCGTCCAGCGTACGTTCCAAGTCTTTTTCCGGCCTGACTCTGTCACTGGCCTGTATCGGGTTTCTGGCGGTGGCCGATCCACTCCGAGCTGAGGATTGGCCCCAGTGGCGCGGTCCCAACTGCAGCGGTGTGTCGACCTCTAAAATGAAACTGCCCGTCACGTTCTCCGCAACCGAAAACGTGAAATGGTCGGTCGACATCGGAGACGGCATCTGCTCACCCTGTGTGGCTTCCGGGCGAGTGTTCGTCACGTCGATGACCCCCGAAAAAGGCGGAGACGAAAAAAAGCTGACGCAATTCAACGTCTTCTGCTTCGATGCCAAGTCGGGCAAGAAACTGTGGGAGAAGACGTATCCCGCCGGGGACAAGCGGCTCCCGACGATTCACAAAACCAATAGCTATGCCTCCGCGACCCCCGCCGCTGACGGAGAACGGGTCTACGTCTACTTCACGCGGATCGGCCTGGTGGCGCTCGATGTCAAGACCGGCGAACAGGTCTGGCAGCAGAAGGTCCCCGAGCCCTTCTTTGTGTTTGACTGGGGCCCGGGAATGTCCCCCGTGCTCTTCGAGGACAAGCTCTTTTTCTGCCAGGATGACGACCTCACGCCGGCCCTGTATTGTCTCGATAAAAAGACCGGAAAGATCCTGTGGACCGATTCTCGCACGGACTTCGCCGTCAGCTATTCGCATCCGATTGTCTGCCAGACTCCCGAGGGTCCTGAGCTGGTCGTCGCGGGAACCGGAAAACTTCTCGGTTATGACATCGGGACGGGAAAACGCAAGTGGGCTGCCGAGGTCTTCTGCCGCAATATCAAGACGACGCCGCTGACTCAGAATGGGATTATTTATCTGTCGGTGGAAAGCCTGGGGATTGCGTACCAATGGCGTGCCACTGCCGATGCCGATGGCGACGGCAAGATCACCAAAGAAGAAATCATTGCGAGTCGCACGGACAAGGCCGACGGCATCCCCGAGGCGTTCTGGAAGAAGTTTGAACGGGGCGACAAGAACAAAGACGGCGTGCTGGAAGGCGAAGAAATCGACGCGGCGTTCCTCGATCCATCCAACAAGGGTGGCCTGCTCGCCAGTGAAGTTCAGGCTCGGGCCGGGAACGAAAAGGACTGGAAGAAGTTTGACGCCGACCTGCAATTCGACGCCGTGATCCAGGCCGTGCGCGGCGGCGGAAAGGGAGACGTCTCGAAGACGCACACCCTGTGGAAACACAAAACCAAGGCGGCTGATCACCTCGTGTCGCCGCTGGTGGCCGATGGCCGAATGATTCTGGTCAAGTCCAACGGCCTGGTCAGTGCCTACGACATCGACGGAGGAAAGCCGGTGTGGGTTCGCAAGCGGATCGACAACGCCAGCACCTATCTCGCGGCACCGGTCTATGGAGACGGGAAAGTCTACGTCGCCGCCGAGAATGGCAAGATCGTCGTGATGGTGGCGAACGGCGCGGAATTTCAAGATCCCCTGGCGATCAACGACATGGGCGAAAGCTGCGTCGGCACCCCGGCCATCATCGACGGCCGGCTGTACCTCCGCACTCGCACCCATCTTTATTGCATCGAAGACGCAAAAGATAAAACCGCGTCACGTTGAGACGACCCGCAGCACCCGTCGTGCCCATCCCCTGATGAAAGTAGCAGAATTCGTGAGAATTCTGACGCGGGCTCCAACGGTCACGAAGCTCCAATGTTATTGGAAGTCGGTTGGCTAGCGGCGGAACTTTTGAGGTTGTGCAGTTTCGACGCGGTCGTGTTTTCGTAGCCCCGGCAGGGGCGTCCGAGTATAGCCTGGGGCGGAAGCCCCAGGTGGTATTGGGTGGAGAAAACCAAGCCCCTCCGGGCTACGCCGTGAAGGATATTTCGACGCCATGGGAGGGTGAGGCTCCCGCCGAACCGCAAGCGTTTATCGACCCTCGCAAGACTATGCGGCTCGGCGGGAGCCTCGCCCTCCCATCAACTCGAATCACGAATTGGGTTGTATTAATGCAATAAACCCTGACAAAAATCCTTCACGGCGTAGCCTGCCGGGGCTACGATTCGCAATCATTCGAATACCGCGCAACACCTATTATGACTGACGCATCTCCGACAATTAGGCACGGCCAGTTCCATGATGTAATTGGTCCGCCGATCCGTTTTAATGACATCACGTTCATCCCGGCGGTCGTCACCTTGAACGGTATGGGTTTCGATTCTGTCTACGAGTTGGCGGATTGCGTCGCGGGGGTTCCCGCCGCGACCCTCACCATCGTCCGACCGGGGAACGACGCTTCGTGGGTGCTGGGGCGATTGATGCACTTGTTTCATGTGCAGCCTATTCCGGTTGATGACCGACAGGAGAAAACCTGTCACTGCGAGTCCTTTCTGGCGGTGCTGCATCAGTTCGGCAACATGGGGATTCCGTTTGAATGCAGCGACTACTACGGCAAGACAGGATTGACATTCAGTAGTGAAGATCCGCCCGACGACGCCGTTCAAGCCCTCATCGCTGATGCATTTTGGAAACTCCTGCTGTCAGATCCCGCCGATCTCACCGACTATGAAAGCACCATGTACCATTCGGGGGCGGGAGTCACGATTCGCTTCGGTGTCGAGGACGGCGAACCGTTTATGCAGGAAGAGTCGGACGAGTGATCGTGTTTTGCAAGCGAGAGAACTCGACGTGTACCACGGCCGGGCATGAAGTAGAACCAAACTTTTTGTGCCAAGCACACGCGGGTACCCCTGAGTGTTACGCGGCAAGAAGTGGCAGGCGATGACCCCTCTTTCTCAATTGCAATTGCCCGCAGTCAGCGAAGTTCTAATACGCGTCAGGGGCCGATGGGGAAAGACTGTTAGGGCTGAGGACAAGGCGGCCCAGGCAATTGCGGACTTGTGGCAGCGTCTACCACCTGGCAAACAGAAACGCTGCCATACTCCCGTATATGAGTTGCAATTTCTTAGCGACGGTCTATTGATTTGCTTGGCAACCGTCTGTTGGAGATGCAACAATGTTCGCGGAACAGCGGGTGGCCGATCGATCGCCTTCGAATTCGACAGCGAAGCTGATATATCACAACAGTTGCTGGCAGAGATCCGACGGGTAAATCCTGGCCGCCGGGAGGACGCTTGACACAGTTCAATTTCACGTGGGCCGCACTCCGGAGGAGTGACAGCCATTAGCCTGGGGTTGCAGCGCAGCGAAAACCCCAGGTAGGCAAATGACGATCGACCTCGACCCTGGATGGGTCGCAGCCGCCGTTTGCTGCGACCCTTCCAGGGTCGAGGTTGCGGTGAAACTAAAACCCCGGGTGTCGCTGACGCTCAACCCGGGGCTAATCGCTGTCACCCCTATCGGGGTGAATTCATTCCTTCTTGATCCGTGTTCAATCTGTGTCCATCCGTGGCTAAATTCTTCGTCGTCCGAGTCCAACAGAGCCCAACCTATCTTTCTGGTCACGCCGACAAGATACAAGTTCGGGAGGAAACTCCCACTTGATAATGCATCCCGGTTCCGGGGCGCCTATCAGCGTCGGATTTCTGTCAAGACGTATGAAATCCAAGGCCCTGGACCGCAACACACGGCGATACCTTGTTCATGCAATTCGGGTGTTCCTCAAATCTGTGGGATACTGCTTCAAGGCCGTGTCCAGCAAACTCAAGCCGACCTGTGAAATCGATTCCGTGTTGCCATCGTTCTGCCCGCCATCATTCTGCCACTCAGAATTGACAGAATGATGACAGATCGAGCCAACCCGCGAACCGAATGATAGCAGTGCGCGGAAGTTCAAAGAAACCACGTCTGCAAGATAGCCGCCCTCGGCCGTCGAATTCATTGCCGCGGCCCCCTGTGAGCTGGCGCCTCATCATTGCATATTGAAACAGGGACGACGGCCGAGGGCGGCCATTCCACGGACGAAGATGTCGAAGATGTCGAAGATGTCGCGAGTTCTTGGCGCGTCTCTGCCCGTCTGTATTTGTGAATGCTAGGGACGGGCAGGAGTGCCCATCTTACCAGCCTATCAAAGAGATCAAAGATTTCGCGTGTTTTGGACACGACATGGTGACTCGAACCACTGCGAAGATTGCTCGACTCTGGAGAGTCAAGTTACGTCGAGGGGGAGGCTTGACCTGGGGGCCAGCTCAACGCTCGTCGAGGTAGAAAGTGGTTAGTAGTAAGTAGACCGCAGTAGAGTCGAGAAAGGATTGAGTCGAACGGTGACGTTCTACTCTCTACTTTCTCCCCTCTACTGCTCTCTGCGGCTGTGCCGCAGTGGACGCAGCAGGATTCGAACCTGCGACCCCTACCATGTCAAGGAAACCGCTCACAGTTCTAAGTATTGGCAACAATACACTTACGTCGAGCGGTAAACTCGGTTGCACCACTGGTTGCACCAACGAACCGAAAACGGTGAAAGCCGGGGCCAATGATGCTCGGGACGCCGACCCGCTGGCCGTGCTGACCGCCGCCGCCTTAAATCTCTCGAAAGCCGACCGGCAACGCTTGCTCGTGATGCTCGCCGCTTCACTGGGAGTGGATGATGTTTGAATCGTCCCGCCGCCCACTTCGCGACTGCGACGATGATGGGCAACCCCGGGGGGAGCATGAATTCTTCCGGAGATCGGTTTTCCAAACCGCACGCCAGTCGCGTACGTTTCCGTGCAATGAAAATGGTTTTTCTAGGAAAGGGGGGGGGCCGATGGGCGGTTTAGGTAGCGGCTCGATGCCGAATTACCGAGGTAACGGCAACAACGGTGGCGGCCGTCGCAAGAAACAGGCCGTCGCGGTAGAGGGAATCGGCGTTCCAGCAAAGCCGGACGGGCTGCCGGATGACGTCGGCAAGGCATGGGACGCACTGGTAATTCTCACATCGGGCGTTACGTTCTCCCAGGATGCCGAATTGCTGTTGGAGTGTGCCACGTTGAAGGTGCGTCAGGATGCCTTTCGGCGCGAACTGTCGGTCAAGCCTACGGACATAGAACTCAATCGGATGAGCCTTGCTGTCGGCAGGGCGCTATTGCTGGCACTCGGGAAGTTGGGACTGACTCCGCGCGATCGTCAAGTTTTGCTGGTGCAAAATGAGGGCAGGGATGAACCGGACGAACTCGACAAGTTGCTAAGCAAACGCAGATTTTTTGCCGACGAAGGGGGAGTGCCTAATCGCAAGAGAGACCTCGACGACAAACGGACCTCGACCAATGGAGGTTGACCGGATGGCAACCGCAATTCAAATCAATACGGTCCGCGACGCCCATGCCGTGCGTTCGGTCATTGGACAACTGTTCGGGAGACTGTGAAACTGAGGCTCGCCAAGCTCACAGTAGCGAAGGGGATTCTTGGCCGGTATCTTGGATCGGAACTTAAATGCACAGTTCGGCGGTCGAATTCCCGTCATAGGTCCAAGCACAGGTGAGAACACAAATGGCTTCAAGTCGCGACCTGATTCAGAAAGCTCCTGAACCGGCGACGGATGTCGGGCGATTTCTTGCGAAGCGCGGGCGTCTGCTTATGAAGGAACGCCGCGATTTTCGCAAAATGAAATGCGACTATGACACTACGCTGAAGATATCGACACTTATTTTGTCGACGACTCAATCCCGTACCGCCGACCGATCGTTTGGCGTCAAGCTGGAACATGAGAACCGTGACGGCTATTTCGAATCGTGCTTCTTGGATTTCGACGAAATCTTGGAGTTATTGGGCGCTATTAAGTACATCTTCAATGTAGCTAAAGAGATTCGTGGTCAATCCAGAGACTACACCGAATTCGAATACCGGACTAAGGAAGCCATGCGAGTAGGTTTCTTCCAATCTTCACCGGATGACCAGCAAGCCTTCGTGGACGTAGCGCCCGGCGGTGATATAAATTTTGTGTCATTTGAGCAGTTGCGAGATCTGTTCAATACACTCAAAGAAGCAAGAGAACACCTCATCCAATGCGGCGCTGGTGCAGAGGACAACGCAACGTGCGAATAGAACACGAATTGACACGGATTGCGTCTAGTTAGCGGCGGCAGAGCGTGCCATTGTCCCGTTCGGTCCATTGAAACTTAGAATGCGCAGTTCGGCGGTCGAATTCCATCACCGAACCCGAGGCTTGAGTCATGGCGAAATGGACCTGCGACAGTTGCGCGGCGAGAATGACGGTTCGCCCTGATTTGGTTGGGACCGTCCAGAAGTGCCTCGCATGTGGTGTAGAATCCGAGGTCACCAATGACGCCGTATCTCCACTGAAGCCTGTGCAACCGGTTGCTCCGAATGTTCAGCGTGTCTTCGTGGCAAACAAACCGGTAACCCAATCCCCGTTGGTTCCGCTTCTGCTCGCCGCGATTTTGATTACGCTCATTCTCGGCATAACGGCGTATGCGTTATGGATAAGGGAACAAGAGAATCGGCGACGAGCTGCCGAGTTTGCAAAGGAATACCGAGACGGGATAGAAAATGCCGTCAAGCATCAAATGGAACTACGTGAAATAGAGCGGGAAGGTGCACGGCTGCGTGGCGAATGAAAAGAGGACCAGAACGACAATAAGTAAGACTGCCAACGCGATTCGTGCGCTGCCACAATTCTGCCTCCATCGGCGCGCTTCTGGGATGCGTAGGTTCTTCCGGGCGAATTCACCAATCCCATCCCATACCGATAGGCATAGTGTGCGGTAATGTGTTCCTGTTTCCTGTTGCGGGTCCGAACTCTTGTACCGGCCGGTATCGCATGGGAAAATTCGTGCAGCGGGTTGTCCGGCATCGAGTAGCTACGTTGCCCGACCGAAGCGGCTTGCGGGCGTGTGGTTGCCTTCCATCCTTTGGGAACCCGCCCGCAAGCTGGCCCGTTCTCAAAAAGGATGGGATATCGTGTCGAGTTATGCGGCGATTCATTCGTATCTGAAGCTACTGTTGGCGAACGTCGCGAACCTGTGCGACGCGGTTGATTCTGATCTCGCCGACTCGGCATACTTGGCCGCCATGAACGAATTCGCAGATGGGAAACGTGGTGACATCCCGGAAGGGCGAGTGCTTGGATTATCGAACTGCGGTGCCGGAAGTTGGGGCTGGAATCAATCCCTTTTGACGGAGTTGGCTCAGAAGGAATTCAAGATTGTTAAGAACGGCGTGACATTCATTTCCCACAATGAAATGTCTGAAGCATTCGACCAGATGCGAAGTGCCTACACGATGCTTGGCGCACTGCCAATTCAAGCGTTGCGTGAAGGGGTATTGCCGTCGCTTCCGTGCTGGCCCGAATTCGGCGAATTCATCGACAAAGCGGCAAGCCTGGAACGGTGGACGGGGAAGATTGAAGCTCCGCGCCGACCACGACTGCAGATCACAGCGGAAGCGGCTCGACAACTACTTGTGCTGGTGCGTGTCCGGGCTGTTGAATGGCGATGGAAAGCGCATAACGACCGGATTGATCGAATCAAACAGTCAAAGCGAGGCCCATTTATCTACGAAGTCGATTTCACGCCGCCAATGCGTCGAGATGTTTCCGTGGTTAGAACTCCAGACGAGAAGCTGCTCGACAGTCTATGGCGGGATGATCGTGATCGGTTTGCGATTGCTCGACTAGTTCAATCGACGTTCCGTCCGCTTCTCAATTACTTACCGAAGGATTGCCCGAGTGACGAATTGGTCGATGTAGATTTTCAGGCGATGGAATGGCGAAAGCTGTTGGAACGGGTGCAAGCCACGGTGAGTCAGCTTGAAGCCGCCGGGGCGAATTCCAGTAAGCCCGCGACCGCGACAAAACCAATACTTGATGGAATGATCCGAATCAGAGAACGGGTGTGGAATGAAGGGTTGCCCCTGATTTCCAACTCCACACCTGCGATGACGGCCGCAACCGTATTCGCGGGGCAAAGCGAAGCGTATCCACCTGCCGAACCGGAGAACGTCGAACGGCCGGCGACTGGCAATGTGAACGACAATACAACGAAAGGCGAAACCGAACCGCAGTTCATCTTCCGACCCGACGGCAACGGGTATTACGTGGAAGGATTCGGCGAATCGGGACACTATCAGCAATTGAAGGGGCTGGCTGATTTGTGGCGGTTGGTGCAATCGCCTAGAGTAGGCGTGTCGATGCTGGAACTGGATGCCGGGCCGGGGGCAATTCGGGCCGCCGGGGATGGGCGAAGCCGACAACCGATAATGGAATCTGACGAATTACGTCAGCTCAACACGGATCGAAAACGATATCAAACCGAAGTTGATGAAGCCGAAAACGACATCGAACGGGCTGACTCACAAGAGAAGCTTGACGGGTGCATCGAAGCCATTCGGAGAGTGACTGGACTCAATGGTAAATCCCGCGACCTTAACAACCCGAATGACAATCTTCGGGCGAAGATTGCCGGGCGAATCGCCACGGCTTGCAACACAATGCAAACCAATTGCCCGCAACTCGCCCAACACTTCGGCGATACCTGCAGTGCGAACGGTGCGCTGTATGTGTACTCACCGGGTATCGCTGGGGTAGGGTGGGACACATCAAAAAAACAGTAAGATCAAATCTTACGCCGTAAGACGAAATCTTACGCCATATCCAGTGACAGGCAGGCAGCGACTACCGCCGCCGCCAATGCTCACAAATCCGAAGGGATATGGCATGACTGACTCACTCTCTGTTCCATCGCTGGCGGAATCCCCCTCGCAGTTGCTCGATGTGCGCCGTGTGGCGGGGCTTCTGGGTTGTAGCGCTCGACACGTCTATCGACTCGCTGATGCCGGAAAGATGCCGCGACCGCGACACGTTGGCACGTTGGTCCGGTGGTCGAAGGCCGAAATCGACGCATGGGTTGCGGACGGTTGCAAGGCCGTGCGATCGATATCGAAGGGGGGTGCGCGATGATGATGGAGCGCACCGACGGACAACGGCTCGGGGAGCTACTCCGGGACCGGGGTGTATTGCTGGCCGCGACCGGGCGACGGGAGCGGATGGACCGGGCCGCGTTGCGGTTGCTCGACGTGCTGGTGATGCGTCCCGATGGGGCCGTGACCAGTGATGAAATCCCCGATGACCTCGCCGACGCATGGGGCGACGGGGGCCGCTGGGTGGGGGCGTGCGTGCTGGCCCTGGCTCGGGAGGGGCTGATTGTCGAAATCGGCTCGACGCGTTCGGCGCGACCGTCCCGACATCGAGGCCGGGTGACGCTGTGGGGGATCGGTGACCGCGACGCGGTTGACCGCCGCCGCCGGGAACTGCGGGCGATATTGACCGCGTTGGATGACCTCAAAAAAGAATCGGGCGAAGCGGCTGGCACCGCGACGCCCGCAAATCAAATCCCCTCAACCGCGATGCCGAAAGGATGTGAACCCAATGGGTAGGCTATCAGATATTCTCAACGGTGGCGCTGGCAATTTCGATGATACTTGGAACTCGACGCCCGCCGCTGGCGACTTCGCACCGCTTCCGAAAGGCGTTTATGTTTGCCATTGCATCGGTGGCGACCTCGAACGAAGCCTGAAGGGAACGCCGGGGTACAAGCTGACGTTTCAAGTTATCGAGGGTGAATTCTCGGGCCGCAAGCTGTGGTATCCGCGCTGGCTGTCGGCCGACGCATTGCCCGCCAGCAAACGAGACTTGGCGAAGCTGAACATGGTGTCGCCCGCCGACCTCGAAAGACCGCTACTGCGTTGGTGGCGATGCAAGGTAACCGCTGTTATCCGCCGCGATGACTCGGGCATCGAACGAAACGAAGTGCGCGGGTTTGAGGTGCTGGGTATCGACAAGCCGGAAGCCGACCCGTTCGCGCCGCCTGGCGGGGGCGATGCGGGGCCGCCGCAGCGTGAAGCGGGCGACGAACCGCCGCCGGTCATTCCCCCTAGCGTTCCATTCTGAGGGGGCGACACGATGACCGACCGTCTGGGATACCGGATTGTCGGGCCGTGTACGGGGGAACGCCGGTTGGTCGATTGGCCGGCCGCGTTCGCCGCGTATGTGTCGCTCGATGACCGGGCCGAAACACATCGGGAAGCCTACTTGAGCGCGTTCACGTTCAGGGACGACTTCCGGTTGTATCTCGATGCGAACCGCTCGACGAAGGGCTTTGACGGACCGTGTACCGCTGAATTCATTTGGTGGGACATCGACCGGGGCGACATCGAAACGGCTCGACGTGAAACGGCTCGACTGGCGTTGCACATCGGGGACCGCTTCGGGCTGGCCGATGCCGACCTATTGATTTGGTTCTCGGGGAGCAAGGGCTTTCACATCGGCTTGCCGACGATATGGAAGCCGCCGCCGTCGATGACCTTTAACCGGGTGGCGCGACGCTTCGCCGAAGGATTGGCCGCTGCGGTGGGGGTGGCGATTGACTCGGGCGTTTATGACAAAGTGCGAGCGTTCCGCTGTCCGAATAGTCGGCACGGAAAGACCGGGCTTCACAAGCGGGCGTTGTCGCTCGATGAACTGGTCGGGCTGTCGGCGGAACGTATCCAACGCCTGGCCGCTTCGCCGCAACCGTTCGACCTGCCGACGCCGACCGGGGACAACGGGCAAGCCGCCGTCGATTGGCAAGCTGCCGCTGACGGAGTGAACGCCGAAGCGGTTGCCGTGGCCGACCGACGAACAAGCGGACAAGCCGCCAAGCTGAATCGGGCAACCTTGGCATTCATCCGGGACGGGGCAACGCCGGGTGACCGACATCGGGCGTTGTTTTCCGCTGCCGCCAACTTGGGGGAATTCGGTTGCCCTGCCGACCTGGCTCACGAACTGCTGACCGCCGCCGGGTTGGACTCGGGATTGTCGCCAAGCGAAACCCGCCGACAAATCGAGTGCGGTTTGAATCATCAACACAAAGGCAATATCTGACATGGCAAAAGCAAACTATCAATCCGCTGCCGACGTTCTCGCCAGTTGGCGGGATGACCTGTTGAGCGGGAAGCCGCCGACCCGGTATCCAGTGGGTGACGGTGATTTGTCTCGCATCGAAATCGGGCCGGGAACTGTGACGCTACTCGGGGGCGCGCCGGGAGCGGGCAAGACCGCGTTCACGATGCAATGCGTGGTCGATGCGTTGCGACTGACGCTCGACCTGCGGGCCGTGGTGACGAATGTTGAAATGCCGCCCGCCGTGTTGCTCGACCGCCAGTTGGCTCGGCTGTCGGGCGTTGCTCTGACGACGATACGCCGCCGCCAGTTGACACCGGACTATGCCGCGAACATCGACGCGGGGTTGGCGACGCTCGACGCCGTGGCTGACCGGCTGGCATTCGTGCGACCGCCGTTCGACCTGGCAAACGTGGCCGCCGTGGCCGATGCGTTCGACGCGGGTTTGATCGTTCTGGACTACATCCAACGAATCTCGCCGCCGGGGAATAATGGCGACAAGCGAACCGCCGTTGATGCCACGATGGGTTTCCTGCGGGCGTTCGCCGATGCTGGCCTGGCCGTAGTTGTGCTGTCGGCTGTGGGCCGGACAAAGGACAAATCGGGCCGGTCAAGCTATTCGGGCGACGGGCTGAACCTGGCATCGTTCCGCGAATCGAGCGAACTGGAATTCGGGGCCGATGATGCGTGGATCTTGACGCCCGGACAAGATGACGCCGTGACGCTTCGGCACCTCAAAAGCCGCAACGGCGAATGCCACGATATCGCGCTGACGTTCGACCGACCGCTGCAACGGTTCACGGATCAAGGCTTTCAAGATCCATTCGCCGGGGCGAACGGCTCGGGCAATCTGCTGTCCCAAACGCCGCGACCGTGGGCGGGTGGCATCCTGACCGACGAACTGGCTGCGGACTGGGGGGAAACATGACCGACCGACCGCCGACCGTGCTGACGGGCTGTAGCGTGTTGCCACCGATGACATCGAGCAAGCCGCCCGCCGACCCTCCGCCGAAGGCAACCGGGGCGCCGCCAACGAAGGGCAAGGGCAAGCCGAAGGCAACGGGGGAACGCTTCACCGAACTGAACGCGTTCGTTGATTGCTCGATGGCTGACCTCGCTCGGGCCGAACTGGCGACGTGGCTGGTGCTGTGGCGGGATACTCGCAACGGGACCGTTCGCACCAGTGCCGCCGATATCGCTCGACGGATTGGGACAACCCGCCGGGCCGTTACCAATGCCCTGGCCGGGCTTCGCAAGCGGGGGTTGCTGACGCTGGTCAAGCGGGGCGGAATCAATCGCGGGGTTTCCGTGCATCGAGTCAACCCGCGTTCGCCGCCCGCGAACTAGGGAAGTGGGCTTCCCATTAACGTGGGAAGTGGGCTTCCCGCGCACGTGGGAACTTTACCGGCAATTACTAGGGAAGTGGGCTTCCCACATCCCATAAGGATTCCATAAGGGGGTATTCCACCTTAATGGGTGGAAACCCCTAAGACAGAATACGCACCGGGCTGCCGGGTTCGGCGGAGTCTCGAATCAAGTTGAGTTGACGCCCGCCGATGTAGCATGTAGAGTTTACTACACCATGAAGCCGAAACAACCGATATCTGAAACGCTGCGGGCTGCAATCAACGAAAGCGGGCTGTCATTCCAAGCGCTGGAAAAGGCAACGGGCGTGATTCGCCAATCGTTGATGCCGTTCGCTCGGGGGGAGGCTTCTATCAGTCTGCCCGCCGTCGAGAAGCTGGCAATCTATTTCGGGCTGGAACTGCAACCAGCCAAGCCGAAGCGGAAGGGCAAATAGCATGGGAACCGTTTTTCGAAAGACTGTGACACGACCGCTACCCGCCGGGGCTGAAATCATCGAACGCAAGGGGCAACGGTTCGGCCGCTGGAAAGACTCCAAGGGCAAGACCCGCACGGCACCGCTGACCGTGGGGGCCGATGGGAGCGACCGTATCGTGACTGAGGCCGGGACGTTCACGGCGAAATACCGGGACGGTTCGGGCTTCGTGTGCGAAACCGCGACCGGCTGCCGGGATGCTGACGCCGCCCGGGCCGTGCTGGGGGATCTCGAACGCCGCTGCGAATTGGTTAAAGCGGGTGTGATAACTGCCGCCGAAGATGCGGTTGCCGACCATCAACTGACGCCGCTGGTTGGTCACATCGCCGACTTCATCGCCTATTTGCGGGGGCGAGAAACCAGCTCGGTTCGCGTTGCCAACATGGAAGCCCAATTCCTTCGGGTGAATACGGACTGCGAATTCAAGCTGTTGGCGGACCTCAATGAAGCCAAGCTCACTGCCTGGCTGGTGGAACAGGCAGCGGGCAAGGGAAAGATGTCGGCCGCGACTCGCAACGAATACCGAAAGGCGTTCGTGGGGTTCTGCAACTGGTGTTTGCGAAGCCGCCGACTGTCATTCAATCCGCTGGCGCATGTCCCGAAGGCGAACGAAAAGGCCGACCCGCGCCGACAACGTCGAGCATTGACCGAAGCTGAACTGGTGCGACTGTTGACGGTTGCCCAATGGCGACCGCTGGCGGAATACGGGCGGGAACGATTGAAGCTCGACAAAACCGCCGAACCGGGAGAGAAGCCGAAACGCTCGGCTTGGACGTATTCCCCGTTGGAGTTCGCCGACATTGAAACGGCAACCCGCCTGGCTCGGGAGCGGTTGCGAGATAAACCCATGTTGGTGGCGAAACTCGAACGTCTCGGGCGGGAGCGGGCGTTGATTTATAAGACGCTGGTTTTGACCGGGCTTCGAAAAGCGGAACTCGCATCGCTCACAGGGGCGAAGCTGAGTCTCGACGGGGCGTTGCCGTTTGCAATGCTCGCCGCTGCCGATGAAAAGAACGGGCAAGGCTCGACGCTGCCACTGCGGGCCGACCTGGCCGCCGACCTGCGGGCGTGGCTCGATGACCGTGACAAGCCGACCGACGCCGAAACCGACCGGCAAACAATCCCCTTCGGCAAGACTTTGAAACGCGACATGGCGAAAGAAGCCGCCGACAAGCCGCTGTTCACAGTTCCCGCCGCTTTGGTCAAGATTCTCAACCGGGACATCGAGGCCGCCGGAATCCCGAAGCGGGACGAACGGGGGCGGACGGTGGACGTTCACGCCTTGCGGCATTCGTTCGGAACACTGTTGAGCAAGGGGGGCGTTTCCCCTCGCACGGCACAAGCCGCGATGCGTCATAGCAAGATTGAATTGACGATGGGCGTTTACACGGATCCGAAGTTGCTCGACGTGGCCGGGGCGATGGATTGTTTGCCGTCGCTGTCCCTGTCTGAAAAGCAACCGGTAGCCGCAAAGGCAACCGGGACATACGATTTGACCTCTTGCGCCGTTGCACCAACGGTTGCACCAACGCCCGACAATCAGGGTTTTTCGGTGTCATTTCCTGTCACATTGACGGCCGATGACCTGAACACGGGCGATTCTCGCACAGTTGCCGTAAACCACTGCCCTATCAAGACAAAAGACCCGCTGACAACGGGTGTCAACGGGTCTAATCAAGTGGACGCAGCAGGATTCGAACCTGCGACCCCTACCATGTCAAGGTAGTACTCTAACCAACTGAGCCATGCGTCCGACACGTGTGCGGCGGGTGGCCGTCACGGTGTTGTAATGGTACACAACCAAACTCGGTTTGCAACCCTGCCTGCGGCCTCGGCGGCCATTCCGGCCCCCATTTTCTGCCTGGTGGTCTGGGTAGACTGTTTCGAGTCTGCCACCCGAAGCTGCCGCCAATTGATAGAGATCGGTTCGCTCCCTTCAGACACTTCAGACAAAACCCGAGGTCGGCTCAGAATTGCGGTGAATCTTCCGGAATTCTCGTGGCAATCGGCACAACCGTTAAAGCTTGCCTGGTTTAACGACGATAAAACAGATTGGAAACGCGTCTGAGGCTTCGAATTGACGGCTCGTCGAACAAGGTTCTTACCATGCGGATGTCATGCGGAATAGGAATGGTCCTCGCGGTCGTATTGAGCGTCTCCGGGTGCTGCTGTCCCATGACGTGTGCCCCGATGATGTGCGCCCCGGTCTGTTGCTATCCTCAGCCGTGTTGTCCGCAGCCCTGCTGGAGCGAGCACTTCCACGATGCGCTGTGTGACTTGTCCGATTGCATGAACCATCACGCGTGTCATTTGCAGGAGCAGATGAGTTGCTCGATGGAACAACTGGCAGCCAATCTGACTCCTGAGAGCAGTGTTCAGGGTGAGAATGACTACACCGAGGTGTCCCCTTCGGTCAAGGTGGCGCCGCTGTCGGCATCGAAACAGAAATCGCGACGCAAGGGACGCGTCTGCGAACGCTGTCAGCAATCCCCGTGTCGGTGCGGCTATTGTGAAGGCTGCGACGGGTTCGAAGAGATCGATCCCAATGCTCCCATGGACGCGGGGGGATATCAAAATCAATACTATGACGTGGGCGCGCCGCCGGCGATCAACTCCGGGGAGCCCCAGTACGAACCGCACCAGGTGCCCCCTGCCCCCGCAGGTCCGACGCCCATCTTCAAGACTCCGCCGTCCGCGGCACCCGTCAATCCACCACCCGCACCGGTGGTGCCTCCTGCCGAGCCAGCCACGCCCCCGACCGCTCCGGTGACTCCAACGACGACCCGGGCGACTCGACCCGCGGCACCGAGAAACGCAACTCCGAGTAACGCAACCTCGGCCAGAACGACCACGACGGTTAGTGCGCGGTCTGTCAAACCCAAGTCCACAGTCACGCCGATCGAGGTGACGCTGCCCGCCGACGAAGATCTGAAGCTCAAACCCATCAACTTCACTACGCACGCGCCGCTGAACAAGAACGACGGCTGGGAATCGGCGACGGACGAAACGAGTGCTGGCAAGTGAACGTCGTGACTGCGGTCAGCGGGTCGATGAATCTGACCGCTCACCCAGCGTTGACGATTTTGGCTTTGATGCGGCCCTCATCCGCCCCGAACCTCTGCCAACTGGTCAGGGCTGTCGCCATAATATTCTATTCAAATGAACAGATCTGTCATGGGTTGGCCGTCGGCCAGGGCGTAAGGTCGGCCAACGGCATCGTGATAGTGTGCTTGGGGGTCGAGGCCCATCGCCCAGAAGAGTGTCGCGGCCATGTCGCCCGGCGTGTGTGGCAGACCTCGCGGATATTCTCCGTGGCGGTCACTGTCGCCGTGGACGTAGCCGCGCTTCACCCCTGCTCCCGCCAGCACCAGGCTATAACAGGCGGGCCAGTGATCGCGTCCGCCCGGGCCGATGTTATTTACGGCGGGATTGGGGCGGCCGATGTGTGGCTTGCGACCGAATTCTCCAGACCAGACAACCAGAGTCTCCTCCAGCAGCCCGCGCTGATCAAGGTCCTCAATGAGCGCCGAGAAGGCCTGGTCTTCCGGGGGCATCAGCGACTTCTTGAGGCGGTTGAAATTGTCCACGTGCGTATCCCAGCCGTCGCCGGGGTTCGAGCCGCTGAAGACGGTGACAAACCGGACTCCGGCCTCGACGAGTCGCCGGGCGAGCAGCAGCGATTGCCCAGACTTGTGCCGGCCGTAGCGATCTCGCACGGCGGTTGTTTCGCGGTGCAGATCAAACGCCTGCTTGGTACGCGGCGAGGTCAGCAGCGACAAGGCCCGCTCGCGGTGCTGATCCCAACCCCGCGTCCCGGCCAGCGATTCCAGCACTGCCGATTGACGATCCAGGGCCGTCAGCAGGCTTCGTCGGTTGGATAGCTGGTGCTCTGCCACGCGCAGGTCGAACTCCTCGGCTTGAAAGTCCGCGGCATTGGGATCGCGAGGAATCACCAGCGGATCGTAGGCGCTCCCCAGCAATCCGCCAGACTGGCCGGGGCAGCGAAAGACCTGGTCGAACGCGTAGTGCGGCAACTGCACGGCAGTCGGCAGCGAGGCGTCTCCCGGTGCCAGCTTGGCGAGCACCGCGCCGTAATGCGGCCAGTCTTCGGGCGTCGTGCCGACCTGGACCTGGTCGCGCACGCTCGTGCGGCCGGTGATGGCCAGATACACGCCGGGATTGTGGTTGGCGGTCCGATGACTCATCGTGCGAACGACCGCCAGCCGATCGCAGATCTTGGAGATTCCCGGCATGATTTCCGTCACGCGAAAGCCCGGAGCTGACGAGTCGATGGTGGCAAACTCGCCCCGGATCTCGTCCGGTGCATCGGGCTTGGGGTCGAACGTATCAATGTGGCTGGGGGCACCATAGTGATGATAAAAGATCACCGACTTGGCTCGTGCTTGAGAACTGGCGGGACCGGCCGATTCATTCCCCAG
>CAMAVF010000116.1 GCA_945861445.1 Planctomicrobium piriforme
GGTCGAATCGGAAGTACGAAACCGTAGATGATTTGTTTGATGCAGCCGAAACGGCCTGGCGAGCCACCTGCCTCGATACCGACATCGTCCGCACCGTCTGTCACGCTCCCTACGCAGAAACGCGCTGGTAATTATTGGGAATGGTATTATGGGACGGATGGGACTTATGACAAGGCCGAAGCTATTCGAAGAGCGCTACAACGTCGCTTGAGTGCGCGGGATTCCCGCTGAATTAAGAACCAGCACCCGCCGCCGGCGGCGGGACCTTGGCTTCTGTAACTGGCGGCAGGATCTTGGCGTCGGTGGCCGGCGGTGGGGGCACTTCGACACCCGGCGGGATCTGGGCGACGGGGACTTGCGCTTCGCAATTTGCACACAGGTCTTCGACCACCCACTTGAAGCTGGGAATCGTCTTCGTGATGGTCCGCTTCATCAATTTGTTTTTCGTATGGATCTTCGCATTGCAGGCGGGAATCCATTCGGTCCAGGGAAATTTCTTCGGCTGCGAGCAGGGGGCCTTGGGGTCAGTATCGTCACCGCACACACAGTCGACGTGTCGCAGGCATACCGAACTGGGCCCCGGGACACAAAAATCTTCCGTTTGCTTGCCCCAGCAGACGACCGTGACTTTTTTCGTTTCGCAAACCAGTCGACAAACCTTGTGGCAGCCCGCGGCACCCTGGCAATGGTTGCAGTAACCGTCCTGAGCGTGAAGCTGGCTTAACGTGTTTGTCACCGCGGCCAGCGCCAGCATGGACCACAGCAGAATGCGACCGGATTGATGGTTCATGGGATCTCTGCTTTCTGCAAACTTGTATTCTACCAGTTGAAATCGAAACGCATTCCCAGGATGTCGGATTGAGTCTGCCCGTAAATTGCGGCGCTACTGGTCACCGGGTGAATCCAGTCAAACATGATTCGTGTCCGGTCGCTCCAGTACCAGTTGAAACCGACCGTCAGATCGTTGTACACACCTTGATCGAAGCTGTTCAGATTGAGGTTCGACCAGCGGGCTTTCAATTCCCAGGCACCGAGACTGATCGCGCCGGGAACGGCAAACACATTGCTGTAAGGCACATTGCGGGCAAACTGAGCACCATGCTGACCGAAGCGTTCGTAAAGGCGGTTCTCACCCGTTAAGAAGTAGCTGGCATGCAGGTAGGCCCCGGACAGTGATTTCGAATCTGTGAGATTCATATTCACTGCCGAGAGAAAAGCCTCACTTTGTACGGTGAAATTTCCCCAAACGACCGCACCTTCGATGTTACCCGTCGTGTAGCTGTCCGCGTTCAGGACGCCGCTATCGATGATGCGCGGGCCGAGGCGGACTTGTGGCCGGGCTCGAAAGCGGACACTGTGATCCTGGTCGGCGGTATGCAGAATGCCGGCACCCGTGTGAACCACATAGCGGCCATTGGACGGCTCGTCGTAATACGGCACATACGTGACACGGCCGCTGACGCGATAGCCCTGATTGTTGTCGATGCGTTGCTTGGCGGCTTCGCTGATGCTGTCGAAGAAGACGCCGCTCGCCCACCCCAACCGCTGGTCCGCGGTGCAATTGTAAGTCGCGATACCGACTTCACGGTCCGCGGCAAAGATCCCCTGGGTGGGAATTGATCGTTCCAAGAAAATGTTGTTGGTGTCGTTCGTGACTTGTTCCAGGCTGAACGGGACGAAGAAGTTTCCTATCCGCAACCGGCCCAGCCAGGGGATTTCGTTGATGGAAAAGTAGGCATCCTTCACCACCGGTGAGACCTGTGCTCCTGGCGTGTCGCTGACGGTTTCGGGTTCGAGGGTCATTTGCAACCGGAAGTCGTACACTCCGTACCCGGTGCCGTCCGCGGACAAACGGATGCGGCGAAACTCAAAATAGTTTTTGGGTCCAGGATCCGGGGCGTTTTCGGCGATCGATTCATCCGCGTGTGGCCAGACGATATAGTCCGCCTGCACGTGTCCGCCCATCTTCACGTTCCATTTATCGGTGGACATATCCAGCCACGCGCCATCGTCCGGTTTCTTCTCGTCAGCACCTTTGGCGGATTTCTTGGCGGCGGCTTCGTTCTTTTTCTTGATCTCCTTCAGCTCTTTCTCCACCTCCGCCAGGCGAATGGCCAACTGCTTTGTGAAGTCGTCATCAATGACAACACTGGCCGCTACGTCAGGCTCTGGAGGCGCATCGTTCGCCGCGAAGGTCTCATCGAAGCCGGTCAACGTGGGCAGATCGAATTGCTGCAATGGCTCCAAGCCACTTTCGACCACTTCCGAGTCAATCCCATCCGGAGCTTGCCCGTATGCGAAGCTGGCGATGCCAAGCATCAGAACGATATAAAGAGCTACTCGCATGGTGATATTTTACCGGATTGAAAAAGCACGCTGACATAGCGTGCGCAGGCCCTCCCCTTGGCGAAATTGCAGATCATAACGATTCTGACAGATCGTCCGGGCAGGGAAGACAGCGGAATGTATCGACGTTAACGACTGTGATGGGATTAAGAATTAGAAGGCGCCCGCAAGGTTTGACACCTTAACGTATGAAGCGTTTGAGCTCACGTGCGGCGGCCTCGCTGACCCGGTCGGCTCAGCAGATCGGGTTGGGAAGACGGTGGGTTTGATTGAGCAGGCAGACTAAGACTGTGGCCGTGGCGAAATTCATTTGACGCGATCGCGACACTTTTTCCGAATCGGTGTCTGGCAACGGAGTCTCTCGAAATGCTTGCAGCGGGTTTCAGCAGGCACTCTGCCCGACGCAACGGACTCGACTGCCAAATGGCTTTCCATCACCGCCGTCGCTTCCCTGTCTCGATAACATTAAAGCCCATGCTGCGGCAATCTCTTTATGACAAGTGAAAGCCTCACCTCTGAGGATCGCCTTGTCCTGAATCCGACGCTTACGGAAAATTAACAACTACCCGGGAGCCATATTCTGGGCCTCAATCGTCCAAAGAGTGAGGTGTGCTGATTGCATTGCAACTCTTCACGACGTGGTATTTCTGAGCGGTTCCGATTGTTTCTCCGGGAGCGACAGCCATATACTTCACAATACAGCGGAACATTTTTAACTAAAGGAACACAAACATGAGGACCCGGATCAGCGGGATGTCGGTTGCGCTGGCAGCAGCAGGCATTCTGTGTTTGGGCTCAAATCTGCCGGCAGGTCATGGTCATGGAGGTGGAGGTCACGGTGGCGGTGGAGGCGGCGGTCATCACGGTGGAGGATTCAGCGGAGGTGGGGGCGGTATGCGCTCGGGAGGTGGCTTTAGCGGCGGCAGTCACCACATGGGTGGCGGTGGTCATTACGGTGGAGGATTCGGTGGAGGCGGGGGCGGTGTACGCTCGGGAGGCAGCTTTAACGGAGGTGGTCAACGTTCAGGAGGCAGCTTCAGCGGAGGCAGTCAACGCTCAGGAGGTGGCTTTGGCGGAAGCAATCACTTCAGTGTCCCGCAACAACGATCGAGTTCTCCCCAACAGCATTTCGGCGGCCAACAGCAGAATTTTGGCGGGACCACACATCGCGGACATCAGTTCAACGGCGGGATGAGTAACGGCGGCGTGCGGAGCGGTGGCAGCGTCCAAGGGGGACGCCAGCAGCAGGTTGCACAGCCCTCGTTCTCCAACCGCCATTCGGGCAGCAATCTGGCGACCCATCACCGTGGCACCGGTAGCAACGCAACCGGCAGCAATGTCGGCCGCAGCCATCAGGGTCTCAGCAACACGGGCACTTACAACCGCCATCTGGCAGGCAGTGGCAGCGGCGGCTCGTCGAATAACTTTGCGAGTCGGCACGCCGGACATGTCGCACAGACCGGTAGCCAGCGGGGGGGGACTCAACAGGCCCATCACGTTGGTGGGTCCGGCCAGAGCGGCAATTTCGCGGCTCGACATGGCGGTCAGCAGGGCCTGGCCAGAGTCGCGGACCGCAACGGCGGTGCCGGGGCTCATCTCAGTCGCAGCATCGCCAACGGAGCAGTCGGCTCGAACCATCTCAATGGGGGACGTGGCTACACGAATGGGGGACGCGGCCACTCGGTGAATGCCCATCAGATGTGGAACAATGTCGGCCGTGGCGTAGGGAGCGGTTTGTCGAGCTTCCACAATTACCATCGTGTCGGCAATGGCGGTGGTGTGAATGGAAACAACTTTGCCCGCAACGGATACCGCCACGGCTACTATGGCAACAACTTCCGCTACAACCGCGTGTGGCTGGGATTCGGCAGCGGCTTCTGGCCGTATTATGCCTGGAATTACCGCCCGTTCTGGGGTGGCTGGGGCGGTGGCTATGGTTGGGGTAGCGGCTGGCGCTGGGGCTGGAATCGCCCCTGGAGATTCGGATTTGGCTTTGGCTATCCCGGCTTCGGCTTGGGATACGGAGGGTACGGTCTGGGCGGATTCGGATATGGCGGCTATGGTTATGGCGGCGGGTATGGCGGCTACGGATACAACTCCTGCTGCATGTACACGCCCGGTAATTCGATCTACTCGAATGGGTACTCGTATGCCCCGTCGGCCTATTACGGAAATACTCCCGTGTCGACTGCGTACTCGGTCGACAGTACGCCACCGACTGAGGCCCCGGTACAAATTGCCCAGGTGGATCCCGATGTCCCGACGACCGTGCGGGCGCAATCTACAGAGGATCTGGATTTCGGAGCCGCCGGCGAAGCCGAATTCAAAGCGGGCAACTATGACAAGGCCGTCAAGTCGTGGCGACATGCCGTATTGGATGATCCCAAGAATGGTGTCCTGGTCATGATGTTGAGCCAGGGGCTGTTTGCCAGCGGCAAGTTCGATGAAGCGGCCGGGGCCACTCAGCAGGGAATGCTGCTGCTGAAGGAAGCAGACTGGGGCGTCGTGGTCACGAACTACCGTGAGCTCTACGCCAAGATTGGCGACTACACGACGCAGTTGCGAGTCCTCGAAAAGGCCCGCAAGGACAAGCCAGAAGATCCCGCGTTGCGTTTCCTGCTCGGATTCCACTACGCCTACCTGGGTTTCCCCACCGAGGCCACGAGGGAGCTCGACAAGGCCATTACGCTGGCACCTCAGGACGAACTGGCCAGCCGCTTAAAGGACGTCCTGGAAGCCAAACAGAAGAAGGCAGGTAAACCCACCACGGTGCCGCCACCCAGTCCGATGAAGGGTGACTGAACTTCGGCGACACCCAACAGCAGAATGTTGTGAGCCCGGCTTCTCCACTGGAGAAGCCGGGCTCTTTTTTTCTCAGCTCTCACCGTAGATCTTGGTCGAGAGATAGCGTTCGCCGGAATCGGGCAGAATCGCCACGATTGTTTTACCGGCCGCTGCGGGCCGCTGGGCGATCCTGATGGCCGCCTGCAAGGCCGCTCCGCTGCTGATGCCGCAGATGATCCCCTCTTCCCGCGCTGCACGGCGAGCCATCTCAAACGCGTCTTCGTTTGTCACGGTGAGAACCTCGTCCATGATCGTACGATCCAGATTGTCCGGGACAAAGCCCGCACCGATCCCCTGAATTTTGTGCGGGCCGGGAGTTCCACCCGATAAGACGGGGCTATCGGTCGGTTCAACAGCCACCGACCACAGCGGATGCTGGCGATCGTACTTGATGTAGCGCGAAACCCCCGTGATGGTTCCACCCGTTCCCACCCCGGAGACCAGGATATCGATCTGGCCTCCGGTATCAGCCCAGATCTCGGGCCCCGTCGTCTTGAAATGGATCTCCGGATTCGCCGGGTTCTTAAATTGTTGCGGCATGAAGTAACCCGGCTGAGTGGCCAGATCAGCGGCCCGCGTGATGGCTCCACGCATCCCTTCGCCGGCTGGCGTGAGCAGCAGCGTCGCTCCGAAGGCTTTCAGCATCTGCCGGCGTTCCAGCGACATCGTCTCCGGCATCAACAAGGTCAGCGGGTAGCCCTTGGCAGCACAGACAAACGCCAGGGCAATGCCCGTGTTGCCACTCGTCGGTTCGACAACCTGCATCCCTGGTTTGAGTTTTCCCGTCCGTTCCGCATCCCAGATCATGGCGGCGCCAATCCGGCACTTCACGCTGTAAGCCGGGTTGCGACCTTCAATCTTGGCCAGCAGATTGACCTTCAAATCGCCGATCAGCCGATTGATGCGAATCAGCGGCGTACGTCCGATGGCGTCGGCGTTATCGAGAAATACTGACATCTCTATCGACTCCGTTGAATTATCGTAACATATTCATACATAATGGCATGTGGCGATTTTTTGCGGCCATTCTCTCGCTGAATTTATATACTCTACCAAATGAGTGATTGTTTTGAAAGCGTAGTGTGGGATTGGCTTCCAAACGAAAACAGCCACCGGCACCTTCCTGGAAGGCGCCGGTGGCTGAAGAAATCTGGCTGGAATTCACAACGGGGTTATTGCACGAATAAGCCGTTCGCGAACCAGGTCCCATTGGCTGACTGGACCATGTCGTAGCCGAAGAAGCGATTGGGGGTGATCATCATGCCCCAATGCACGCCCGATCCACGCCACACGTTGACCGCCGATTGAGCGGCTTCGAACAACGTGGCTCCGCCGCCGATCGAGGCGACTTCCATCGGGCTGTTTCCGAAGTGGTTGCCGACCAGGGCCGAACGATTGCCCCAGTCATGATGGCCGACCGACCCATAGTTCACCATCAGTTGCGACGCCACACGGCATTGCTCGAACAGCACATGATCGCCCTGTCCCCACACGCTGGCGGGTTGTTCCGGGTGAACTCGCAGCACGTACGTCAACACGCGTTGCGTGATCGTGCCCCGCGGCAATTCGAGCATGATTTTGACCGAGGCCACATTGGTGAGAGTGTTGCTGCTGAAGGGGTGTGCCGACACGACATTGCCATACAAATGGTCTTTCGCATTGACGAGATCGACAATGGCCAGGCCAGCCTGCTTGTGCATATGCGCGAACGCGGTGTAATCGAGCACACGCACGGGCTTGTCTTCCGGTTTGGCATCTTTGGCCAGAGGGGCCATGGCCGTGGTGGGAATCATCGCCCGTACAAACTTGGACAGTGTGGCCTTGAGCTCCGGTTTGGCGAGTACGTTTTGTTCCAATTGGCCCGCGGTCAGCAGATCCTTTTCATCCCGGAAGAACAACAGCAGTTGCTTGTGTTCATCCCTGGCTTGTCGGTACGCGGTGGCATAATCGGTGTGCCACGACAGGTCACCGACCTGTCGCGTGTTCTCCACGGGCTTGGCGTCTTCCGCGTGCGCGGTCACGACAGCCAGGGCACACCAGGCGATACATCCAGTCCACGTCACGAATCGTTTCAACATGCTTACTTCCTTCTAAATTGAGCCGGGTAGACAGTATTGGATCAAGGGGCACGGTTCGGCCCGCTGACTCTTGCTCCGTGCCACAGTCCGACTGTGGACGGATCTTAAGCCAGTCCGTGGTGCCTCTCAGCCAATACTGCGGGCACCAAATGGCACCCAGATGGGCGACCGTCGAGAAACAACTCCGTTTCCCTGACAGCCCGCGCACTCATTGCGCGTCTCGCTTGCGGAGAATCCCCCCGTGCAGTCATGCACAGGTACCGCGTCGTACAAACGACTTGCGCGGCCAAAGTCGGGAAGCATTCAACAACACTGCCCGGTGTCACTCGAGTTGCGCACCGTGACCCAGCTCTGGAAGTCCACGGTGGCCATGCTCCGATCCGCAAGCCTTGCGGGTGTTTGGAGCATGTGCGCAATTCTTCAAGTCACATCGTCACTCTTGAACTCGCAGATCCAGCTTCAGGGTGGCGTCCGAAGTTATGAGAAACTTCGGCAACCTACGTCCTTCTCCCCAGAAGTCAGACAATCGGCCGAGATGTTAGCACCGATAGTCTAAGTTCCCCGAAGCCCGATCGCGGCAGTCATTGCGACCGAACCACGCCGAGTTCACCGCAGATCTTTCCTCTTTTGCAAAACATTTTTACAAAAGACTGGAACCTGCGCCAGCAACGATTCTTGCCAGACCAGTATCCAACCCTGCTACGCCTCCTCCAACACACTGGGAACCCGCAAATGGGCTGGTGAAGTTCCCAGGTTTCGATGAGCAATCAATTCGGCGACGATGCTGATCGCAATCTCTGGCACCGTCTGTGAACCGATTTCCAAACCCAGCGGAGCATGCACACGGGCTAGTGCCTCGCGCGAAATCCCCTCCGCCAGAAGGTCATCAAAAATCAACTTGATTTTCCGTCGACTGCCGATCATCCCCACATAACGCGCTGAGGTTTCGGCCAGATGATATAACGCTTCTTCGTCGTGGTTATGGCCACGTGTCACAATCAAACAATAGCTATTCGAATCAATCTCCAGCCCGCTTAATGCCGTATCAATCGGCCCCACAATCAGCCGTTTGGCCTGTGGAATGCGGTCAGGATTGCAATATTCCTCGCGGTCGTCCACGACCCACACATCAAAATCGGCCTCAGTCGCCAGGCTGGCCACTTTCTGACCAACATGCCCGGCACCGACAATGATCAACCGGCACCGTTGTAAAAAAGGCAGAAAGGAAATTCCTTGTTCCACATACGGCCGCGGTCGCGTATTCACATCGCGCAGGTGTTCCAACACTTCGCCCGGCAATGGCCCCTGGGCCCGCGCCGCAACCAACTCACCTGACGCATTCAGCAAATACCGGTCCGCAGCCACACTGCCGGGGACTTTTACCGGATCGACGATCACCGCCTCGGTACAGGCGCTGCCCGCCGTTAACAGTTGATTCAGCTTCAGGAAATAATCGACATCGGAACCGGGGCGAATGGGATCGACGAGCATTTTCATGCGCCCGCCGCAGATCAAACCATCATCCCAGCCGTAGTTGTCATCCAATTGAAAGGACAGCAGTTCCGTCTGCCCCTCGTCGAGTAACCTCAACGCCCTCCGTTTGACTTCTGCTTCGACACACCCGCCCCCCAGCGTTCCCGACTGGGAACCATCCGGATAGACGAGCATCATGGCCCCCGCCTTTTGCGGCGTCGAGCCTCGCGTTTCGACCAATGCCGTCCAAGCCACAGGCTGGCCAGCTTGAATGGCTTGTTGCAGCCCCTGGAAAACTGTCGTATTCATAATTTGCCGTCAAAGTTTCTGCAACTTATCCAAGCTCCGCCGCGGGCTGCAGCGGTCGCGTATTGTACCCGTCAAAGTTTCTCTGTCCAACCAACTGACCCCATTTTTCGACTGATCTTACGATCACGTAACCCTCTAGGAATACAGTGACATACGAACACGTTTTCCGGTATCAATCGTTCGTCTGTGGGGGGCGAAATTCCGCGTTTGTTCCACAAATGTGGTTGGTATTCTGACATTGAACCCAAGGCAATCCCCAATTGCGAGCGTCAACAGACCGGATTCACCCTCCCCTGACTCCTCAAGACACATCTCACAAACCCCTCGCGGAGAAAAATCTCTGACTCGATTCAAATGCTTGGATTTCATCAGTCCGAATCGCCATTGCCTCGGATTGCTTTGCCTGCTAACATCCCCACTCCTATCAAAGCCACAAACCCATTTCACTCGTTGACAACGCGCTATTCCTCGGCGTTGGTGATGAGTGCGAATGGCCTGCCTGTCTAAGTCTCGATTTCGAGCACACTACCTGTCAGCACATCCTGAGTTCACAAGTCAGGCGTCACCGCGTCCTGGCCGAATCTGTCTGTTTGCGTCTCTCTGACTCTGCGCTTTTCATGGAGCAGACGAGGCCGGCCAGCGTGGATTCAACCGCCGATACACCTGCCGTTTGTCACCATTTCAGCCGAGAATACGCCATGCGATCTGGAATCCGGCCACGTCGGTCTCAGTTCCATCTCCAACTTCTATGTTGGCTGGGAATTGTCTCTTTGACACTGACTGGCTGTCTGACGACGAAGGAAGGCAAGGTGTCCTACATCGGTAAAAAGCCGTTGTCGGAATACCTGGATCAATCGATGCATGTCGCCCACCCCGTGCTGGACACGGACCTGGGTGACATCCGAGCGTTCCCGGATCGTCCGAGAACCGTTCTGGAACGAGTCGATTCGAAGCAAGTCTGGGACCTTCGCCTGTCTGAAGCCATCCAGCTCGCCTTGACCAACAACAAGATCGTCCGGGCCAACGACCGCAGCACGATCGGCGGCAACTCCAGTCGCCTGCTCGCCTCTCCTGATTCGATGAATTCTGTTTACGATCCTGCCATCCAGGAAACGGGCGTGCTGTTCGGTGCGCGCGGTATCGAATCCGCACTGTCTGCTTTTGACGCGCAGTTGACCTCGACCTTCAGCACCGGCAAGACCGAACTGGTCCAGAACAACATCTTCAACGGTGCTGGTCTGCGGGCCGGTAGTACACTGGTCAGCGATGTCGCACAAGTCGTCACCACCGTGCAAAAACAGACAGCAACTGGCGCCACCATCGCCCTGTCTCACGAAGTCGACTATCTGCAGAACAATATTCCCACGGCGCTATTCCCCTCGAACTATACCGGCAACATCGCCGCCAACTTGCGGCAGCCGTTGTGGGCTGGTGCCGGGGTGAATTTCACGCGCATTGCCGGCCCTGTCGGACAGAATATCCAGGGCTTGAGCGGCGTGAATCAGGGTGTGGTCATCGCCCGCATCAACAACGATATCTCGATTGCCGACTTCGAATTCTCCGTGAACAACATGGTCTTCGACGTCGAGAAGCTGTATTGGGATCTGTACTTTGCCTATCGCCGTTACGCGAGTGCCGTCACCAATCGAGAAGCCGGCCTGAAGACCTGGCAGGATGCCTATGTCAAATTCGAACTGGGCGCAGAAGGGGGCGACGGATTCCTCGAAGCCCAGGCTCGCGATGCTTATTACGACCGGGTCGCCCAGGAAGAGTCCTCGCTGGCGTTGATTGATACGCTGGAAGGCAGCCTGCGGCGCATTTGCGGTTTGCCGCTGAGTGACGGTCGCATTATCCGTCCGTTGGACGATCCCATTACCGCACGCTTCCGGCCCGACTGGAACTCCGATCTCGCGATGGCCCTGACCCGACGTGTCGAACTGCGACGGCAAAAGTGGAATATCAAGAGTACGGAACTGCAACTGGAAGCCGCCAAAAGCTTCACCAATCCACGTCTCGATCTGGTCGGCAACTTCCAGGTGAACGGCTTCGGCGATCGCCTGATGGGGGGGCGTCGAGCCGACGGAACCACCGACGAAGGCTTCCACAACTTCTACGATGCCCTCCTGCGAGGCCAACAGAAGTCGTATAACATCGGTGCCCAATTCTCGATGCCGTTCGGCTTCCGAGCGGCCAATGCCCAGGTTCGGAATCTGGAGCTGCGGCTGGCGAAGTCGCGCCAGGTCCTGCGCAGCCAGGAAGACGACGTCATCTTCGAACTGGCCCTGGCCTATCAGGATCTGGCGTCCAACTGGGCCAATGCTCAGACCTATTTCAACCGCAAGATTGCCGCCGAGCAACAAGCCCGGTTCATCGAACAGCAACGCCTGCAAGGCAAGAAGGAAGCGACCCTCCGCGATCAACTGGAAGCCCAGGCGCACCAGGCCCAGGCCGAAACGTCGTACTATCAAAGCATTATCGAATACACCAAGGCCATCGCCCACGTGAACTACCGCAAGGGAGCCTTGCTGGAGTTGAACAACATCTTCTTGTCAGAAGGGACGTGGGATCCGAAGGCTTACGAAGATGCCCTAGCTCGGGCCTGGGAACGCACCTACAGCCTGAAGCACCCGGGCGAAAAGCGGATGACGACCGAACCGGCGCCATTTGCCAACCCAGTTGATCCCGGAACCTCGACCTACGGTCTGGATCCCAACGCACCTCCCTCGACCCCCGTCGAACTGTACCCAGAGGACGTGCCACCCGAGAACGAACCGCAAGCGGCACCCGGCGTTGACGTGCCTGAAGTGCCGCAGGATCGCGACGCGTTGCCGGACCCCAACAACGTCAAATCCCCCGATCAACCGCCGGAAGGTCCCGTGGCCGACAAACCGGGAGCACAACGGTCGTAGGTCACCGGGCAATCGAATAGCACAATTCTCAACAGCGTCCGGCAGACTGTCTGCCGGACGCTGTTGTATTTGGGATTCCAAGTCCTTGTTCCCCAGCACTCCCCGTTCTAGAATGTGGTCACGCGGCAGTTTCTACACCCTCCCACCGACCAATCCCGTGCTCAGCGGCAGATCCAGCCCAGCCAACCTGGAACTGCAAACGGTGTGGCGTGGGTGTGGCTGCCTCATCAACCAGGAGTGGGGCAAGTATGTTGGAGCGCCGGCCAGTCTTTCCGAATGTCATCGAATTGAATTACCAGGCCCGTCGCCGGTTGGGTTGCTGTGTCTACCTGATCTATGACAAGCACGACTGGTTATTGATTGACATCGGCTACGAAGATACCGTCGCCGAAATCATCGAACTGATCCGCCAGATGGGTTTACCGCTGGCGCAATGCCGTTATCTCGTCGTCACGCACGCCGACGTCGACCATGTTCAAGGGATGGCACGCGCCAAAGAATTGTTGCCCGAGGCCAAACTGGTCGGCCACCCCGGTGCCGCCAAACTGCTCGCGGAAGGCGAACGGATTTCCACCTACGCAGAGATTGCGGCTCAAGGCATTTCCATCGATCTGCCGGTGATCAAACTGGATCAAACGGTCACCGAAGGGGATATCCTGCCGATCGGTGATCTCAAACTCGCCGTCTGGCACACACCCGGGCACACTGGCAGCCAGTTGTCATTCCGTCTGGGCGATCTGTTATTCTCGGGGGACAATATTTTCCGCGACGGCTGCGTTGGAAACATTGATGCCCATCACGGGTCGGATCTGCCCGACTTTATCACGTCCCTGGAACGCATTCGGGACAGTGACGTGAAGTGGCTGCTGCCCAGCCACGGACCGATTTTCCGCAAGGAAAACCGCGTGCTGCAGTCGACCATCGATCGCCTGACCAAGTATCAGCACATGGCCGACTTCGGGACCTGCGCGATCGATTGGCCATTGCTGGACGAATGGGAAGATGAACTGGTCAAGGGTTTCGATCCCGAATCCGCAGCCACCCGACCCAGCGAAACGTCAATCTAGGTCTGATTGATACAACCAATGCGATTAGTCAAGCAGCATTTACACTATCGTGCGGATTGCAACGATTTTGGCTGCTGTGGCAAAGAATCGTGCAATTTGACGCAACCTGATAGTCTGTTTCGAGTTTGCGCGATTCCAAGGTCATCACCTCATCCTGCAGGGTAGCGATCGCAGCGTTTGTAACGATCGCAACGTCTCGTTTTCTTATCACAACGCAGCGCGCAATCACGCTGATGTTGTTAATCCTAGACGTTACGCCGCGACTCGATTCCTGGTTCTATTACGTAACTCCTTTCACAGCAATGTAATGCACCACAAATGCCAGCTCTGGCGTCATTTGGCACGTTGCTTGCTGCAGTGGGTTCAAGAACTGACTGTTAAGATTGCAGCCAGAATCGTTTCCGTCGATCGTTAGTGCTCGGTGTATTCCTGGTGATTGATGCCGCAGATCGGACCTTCGGCTGCGGAAGTACAAGTGGCAGTTTTTGCGAAGGTGACCCATAATGTCTGAACCCGCTGCCTGGTTGCGAGTCTTGGCGGATGTCGTCGCGAAAGCGATTGAACCGCTGGGCCCCAGCGCACCACTCGGCTGCCACTATGTGCAAGTCGAAGGGATTTGGGAAATCACGCTGTTTACCGAATCGACCGAAGTTCTCGGCGGTCCGGAAGACGGCACCGTCAAGCAATCTCGGTTCGCTGTCCGGATCTCGGATGTCCTGGATGCGTTTCAGAGCGTCAGCAGTTGCACCTGGCAGGCCCACAGCATCGGCGCCAACGACGACCTGGGTCCGCACCTGGCAGTCGAAGGCACTTATAAGGGCCGCCATGTCTGGCTGCGAATCCTCGCTCAGGCACCCGAGCAGTTTCCGCCCCGACGTGTCTCCCCCGTAGCCAAGTTGGTCAATGACGACGTCTGGTAACTGCCGCTACACATTTCTGACCATCTACGGCCCGGCGTCAAAAAACTCCGGGCTGTTTGCTTTGGACCTCCTGATGTGGCCAGCCGCGACGCGAATCCGGTATGCTGAATGCATCATTCCGCGACACCTGGCCCGGCCCCATTCGTTTCATGCCCGACATTGTCCTCACGACGTTGAACGCCAAATACGCTCATTGTGCGTTCGGGCTGCGGTATTTGCTTGCCAATCTGGGTCCCTTGCAACCGCGGGCCAGCATCGTCGAGTTCGAAATCAGCCAGCGGCCCGTCGACATCCTGGAAACATTGCTGGCCCAGCAGCCGCGAATCGTTGGACTGGGTGTCTACATCTGGAACATCGAACAAGCCACGCGATTGGTCAGCGACCTCAAACGAGTCCGACCGGAGATCACCATCATTCTGGGGGGGCCCGAAGTCAGCTATGAGACCGAGGGGCAGCCCATTGTCGAACTGGCCGATTACGTCATCACCGGCGAAGCCGATTTAACGCTCGCCTGCGTCTGCGAACAAATCCTGTCGGGCCTGCGTCCGGCTGAAAAAATCATCCCCGCCGAACTCCCCCAGTTTTCACGCCTGGCACTCCCCTACGACCTCTACACGGACGAAGACATCACGCAGCGAGTCATCTACGTCGAGGCTTCCCGCGGGTGTCCCTTCACCTGCGAGTTCTGCCTGTCGGCCCTGGATATTCCCGTGCGGCAAACCGGGCTGGAGGATTTCCTGCAGGCGATGGACTGCCTGCTGACCCGCGGAGTCCGCCAGTTCAAATTCGTCGACCGCACCTTCAACCTCAATCTGCACGTCGGCCGGTCAATTCTCGAATTCTTCCTGGCCCGGCTGCATCCCGATCTGTTCCTGCACTTCGAAATGATCCCCGACCGGCTGCCCGAACAACTACGGGAAATCATCGCCCAGTTTCCGCCAGGGATGTTGCAGTTCGAAGTCGGCATTCAAACCTTCAACGAAGAAGTCTGCGACCTGATCAGCCGCCGGCAGGATAACGCCAAGGTCGTCTCCAACCTGACGTGGCTGCGGGAAAACACGGGCGTCCACGTCCATGCAGACTTGATCGTCGGGCTGCCGGGCGAGGATATCTCAAGCTTTGGCCTCGGGTTTGATCGTCTGGTCGGACTGCATCCGCAGGAAATCCAGATCGGCATGTTGAAACGCTTACGTGGCACCCCGATCATTCGTCATGACGAACACTGGAAGCTGCAATACAGCTCGTACGCGCCGTATGAGATCCTGGCCAACAGCCTGATTGACTTCGATACCATGCAGCGTTTGCGACGGCTGTCGCGATATTGGGATCTGGTCGCCAACAGCGGTAACTTTATCGAGTCAACTCCGCTGATCTGGGGCGCTGCGTCTCCCTTCTGGTCGTTCCTGCGTTGGTCCGACTGGTTATTCGCGACCACTCAACGGACGAATGGCATCGCGCTGACGCAACTGTCCGAATTGCTGTTCCGTTACCTGACTGAAGTCGCCGGGCAGGCCCCCGCCACGGTCGCGATGCCGCTATGGCGCGACTACCAGCGCGGCGGCCGCAACGACCGGCCGCGATACCTGCGCGACTACATCCAAGAACCGCTGCCGCCCAGGAATGTCACACCCCGTTCGTTACCCAAGCGCCAGGCCCGCCATATCGACCAGGTCTAACGTAGCCCGACTCTCCAGAGTCGGGCGAATACAATCCCATAAGTCCCATCCGTCCCATGAATTCGATGGGACACATGGGACTTATGGGACGGATAGGACTGATGGGATTTTCTGCACAGGGCAATCTGGCGTCAGGAATGCACTCGCTGGCGCTTCGGGCTACTATATTGCAATCGTCAGAACATCCAGGGAATTCCAGCCATAGAGATCTTTCCATGAGTGACAAAAAAGTGCGATGGGGCGTTCTCGGCGTCGCCAAGATTGCGACCGAGAAGGTCATTCCGGCCATGCAACGCGGACAATTCTGTGAGGTCGTGGGGATCGCCTCGCGCACCCGCGAAAAGGCCACCGCGGCCGCCAAAAGCCTGGGCTTGGCAAAGGCCTATCCGACCTACGAATCAATGCTGACCGACCCCGACATCGATGCCGTCTACAATCCCCTCCCCAACCATCTGCACGTACCACTGTCGATTCAAGCCCTCGAGGCCGGCAAGCATGTGCTGTGCGAAAAGCCAATCGCCATGACCGCCCGGGAAGGTCAGTTGCTGGTCGATGCCAGCGCGCGGTTTCCCAAGTTGAAGGTCATGGAAGCCTTCATGTACCGGCATCACCCGCAATGGGTGCTGGCGAAGCGTCTGGTCACCAGCGGCATGATCGGCACCTTCAAAACGATCCAGTCGTTCTTTTCCTACTACAACACCGATCCCACCAACATTCGCAACATCCCGACCATCGGCGGGGGCGGGATGATGGATATCGGCTGCTACCCGATTTCGTTGTCTCGATTCCTGTTCGGTCGCGAACCGGCCCGCGTGTTTGGACTGACGGAATACGACCCCCAGTTCTCCACAGACCGGATGGCATCCGCAATCCTGGATTTTGGCGAAGGAAGTTCAACCTTCACCTGCAGCACGCAGCTTTCCCCCTATCAGCGCGTCCACATCGTCGGAACTGAAGGGCGCATCGAGATTGAAATCCCCTTCAACGCACCTCCCGACCGGCCCTGCAAGATGTGGCACACCACCCAGACCAGCACTTCGGAAATCGTGCTGGCTACCTGCGATCAATACATGTTGCAGGGTGATATCATGTCGCAAGCGATTCTGAACGACACCCCCGTCCCGACACCGATCAAGGACGCCGTGAGCAACATGCACATTATCGAAGCGATCATCGCCGCAGGAAAAATCGGCAAGTGGGTCCGGCCCTCGACGTAGGAGTGCTTCAGGCGGATCGTAGTGCAGAAGCGCGGGAACCACCCCGGCAAGCGGGGTGGCGGATAGCCTTTCCGCCACTTGGGCTTGTCCCAGTGGTTCCCGCGCTTCTGCACTACAGTCACTACCAGTTACGTCAACACCAGTTAAACAACCATCCGACTGACCCCAGACACTCGCCTTCACGTATTGAAAACTAACAGAAACCCGCTCAACGAAATGTCTTCCGAAACGCCCAATCCCAGTCCCAATCCCGACACCGAACCCGGCATTCCCGGCAAGTATGTCGTCATGGCGATGCTCGCCTTCGGCATCTTTACGACCAGCTTCATGTGGCTCTACACGTACTTCAATAACCGCCCCTTCATTCCCCTGCGACACGCTCTGGTCCAACGCTTCACGCGGGAAACATCCCCGCGAGTGGAAGGAGGCAAGGAACGGGGCCGGGGGCCCAGCAAGCTGCGAATCGTCCTGACCGTGCAGTTCGATCCCTCCCTGGAAACCCCTGAAAACCAGAAGCTCCGCTCCTCAATGGAGCAAGACGCCCTCACGCTCGCCAAGCAGCATCTTGACTTGTCCCCCTATGAGAAGTGGGAATTCATCCTCATCCGCTACACCCCCGAGGGGGTTCCCAAGCGCTGGGAAAGCAAGCGCGAGATGTCCGAGGTCACGAAGTCACAGCAACCATCTCAATCGACGTAGATGAACTCGTTCAAATTGAAGAGCGCCAGACAAAAATCGGTGAATGCCGCAGCGTATTCCACACTCACGCCGGCCGGTAAGCGGTCTGGTATCGCCAGCTCGCTCGCCGGCCGCTTCGCAGCTTCGAGGCGTTCCGTCGCAGTCCGCAGGAACTCGAGTGCCGTCTGCAGTTCATCCGTGCGGGGTGGACGTCCGACTGTCCGCTGATAGGCCAGCGTCACTTGACCAGCACGCTCGGTGGGCTCGCGGTGCAACACCGCTC
>CAMAVF010000117.1 GCA_945861445.1 Planctomicrobium piriforme
TCGAAGGTGTCGAAGGTGTCGAAGGTGTCGAAGGTGTCGAAGGTGTCGAAGGTGTCGAAGGTGTCGAAGGTGTCGAAGGTGTCGAAGGTGTCGAAGGTGTCGAAGGTGTCGAAGGTGTCGAAGGGGAACGCGAGGTTTCGGCGTGGACTTGGACCGTAGGATGGGCACTCCTGCCCGTCTGTATTTGATGCGTATCGGATTCAGAGACGGGCAAGAGTGCCCATCTTACGGACGAAGACCTACGGGCAAAGAAGTTAAAGAATCAAAGAACGCGCGAGTTCTGGTGGTTTGCCGGGGTTGGCTGGTACGGGCTCGGACGGGTCGGGAGACCCATCCCACTTGGGAGGCGGATTCAGAGACGGGCAGGAGTGCCCAGCTTACTGACCGGTGGGCTCAAAGAATGCGGAAAGTCCTGATTTCTCAGGACTTTCAGGGGTGGCTAACGGGGCTCGAACCCGCGACCTCCAGATCCACAATCTGGCGCTCTAACCGACTGAGCTATAGCCACCGTGTCACGGCGGTTGACGCCGTATCGCGAATCATAATACTCCGGCATCGGCAGCACGTCAATCATCCGATATGACGTCAAAGCTTGACTTGCACTGTTAGACCATTGACCACAAATCGAGCGCTGTCAATGTGTTACGACTTCTGAAAGGGGGTGACGTTCTGTGCTATACGATCTCCACCGGGTCGTGTTCCTGGACACTCGCACTGACCGTCAGATTTGGAAACTGCGACTGTAATAGGTCCGCGAGACTTTCGACGGCTGGCCGTTCGGTGGCGTAGTGACCGGGAAGTATCAGGGCCAAACCGCTGTCTCGAGCTCGCAGGCAATCGTGGAAGCGGGCTTCGCCAGTGAGCAGCGCGTCGCAATCGGAGGCGAGGGCGTCGGGAATGAATTCGGCCGCGGCACCGCAGGCGATGGCGAGTCGCCGGATTGTGGCCGCTGGCTGTCCGACTCGTTGGAGGGCCGGGATATTGAGGACCTGCTTGGTCGACTCGCACAGTTCGTCCAGCGTGCAGGGCTGCGGCAGATCGCCGTAGCGGCCGGCGCCCGATGCGCCTTCGGAAAGGGGGGCTACTGTATTGACCGGGTTGGGTTTGATCCGCAGCGGATGGACGCTCAGCAGCCCGAATCGTGCGGCCAATTGTTGATTGATCCCGGCGCTTGCGCTGTCGAAGGCGGTGTGCGGACTGTACAGCGCGATGCGCGCGCCGATCAGGCTCAGCAGCATGCATCCCTGGGGATCGCTGGCGACGAGTCGCTGTACGGGTTTGAAAAGCATCGGGTGATGGGACACGATCAAGTCGATTCGCAACGCCACGGCCTCAGCGACGACGTCCGGCGTCACGGTCAAACACGTCAGGATGCGTTCGACAGGACGCGTCGCGTCACCAATCAACAGCCCCACATTGTCCCAAGCTTCAGCCAGCGACAAAGGAGCGAAGTCGCTCAGGAAGTGAGTGATTTCAGAGAGGGTTGTCATTGGTTATTTTGTCCTTGGTCCTTGGTCCTTGGTCCTTTGCCATTTGTCATTGGTCCTTTGTCATTGGTCCTTTGTCATGGGTCCTTTTAGACATTAGTCATTAGACATTAGACATTAGTCATTCCTCCATCCCTCCCTCGTGTTGCCGTGTTGCACATGTGGTGAAACCTCCACACGGCGGGTCCACGCGTGTGGTTTTCCGGCAACAGAGGACGGCCTCAACGAACGCGTGATTCAGTTCTCAAACAAAATGTAACCTCAATGAGTTCAGGGTGTTCTGGCTGAATGTTAGCGAAGTTGAACAGTCTTGGCATTCAATTTGTAAAGAGGATGGTCAGTGCCGTGTCAAACCGCTGTCACTTCCGTCAAGAAAACGTGACCTATGCCTGAGACCTGTCTCATTCTGCTGTCTTCCGATGATCAATGGTCGCAAGGCATCATCGAGGGCTTGATGCCGGGTATCAAGGTGATTCCTTGCCGCTCGTTGAAAGACGCTGCCGAGGCACTGCCCCAGCATCCGGTCTGGGGTTGCCTGGCCGACTTTCGCACGATCATCGTGGGGGGGCATGCGGAAGAACGGTTCTTGGAAATGCTCCACGGACGTTTTCCCGATTCCCGGTTGTGGCTGGCGACGCCGCAACTCTGCCCGGAGCCGATCGAACGCTTCAGTGCCTGCCATGCCGTGGTGCGGCTGACGGTGACAACTTCCGACCTGGTCGCGGAAGCGATCAATAACCGGCGGCAAGCGGAAGTTGAAGCTCCGATCCCTGCCGACACGCACAAGTCGGTGCCCGCGGGAACGGAAACGGTCACCACCTTGACCGGACTGACTCGCCGCTTCGAAACCAATACACCCAAAGCCAAGTCGATGCTGGCCGACCTGGAAATCGCCGCCAAGCATGACGTGACGATCCTGCTGATCGGTGAAACCGGTGCCGGTAAGACGTTCCTGTCACGGTTGATTCACGAAGTCTCGCCCCGCCGCAACGAACCGTTCCTGACGGTGGCCTGCGGTGCTCTGCCCGCCGACTTGATTGAAAGCGAACTGTTCGGTCATGTGCGAGGCGCCTTTACCAGTGCCCATGCGGATAAAGACGGCAAGTTCCTCGCCGCGGGACGAGGCACCATCCTGCTGGACGAAATCGACGTGCTGGGCCCCGAGCAACAAGTCAAACTGTTGCGGGTGATCGAGTCGGGCGATTTCGAGCCGGTCGGCTCGAACCGTACCGTGCGGTCGCAGGCCCGGCTGATCGTGGCGAGTAACCTTGAACTGCAACCGCTGGTGCAACAGGGTAAATTCCGCCCGGACTTGTACTATCGGTTGAACATGTTGAAATTCGAACTGCCCCCCCTGCGAGCTCGCAAGCCGGACATCATCCCGCTGGCTCAACGCTTCATCGCCGAACTGTCGGCCAAGCACAACATCAAGATCGAACGGGTCGATGACAGCCTGTTGACGGCGTTGTACAATTATCCGTGGCCGGGCAATGTCCGTGAACTGGAGAACGTCATCCAGCGAGCGGTCATTTACTGCCGCGACGGGCTGCTGACAGCCCAGCAATTGCCCTCGTACATTCTGCTGGGAATTGCGGGTCCGACGAACGATGCCTCAGTGACACTGGATTATGCCCCGGCAGTCCCGCAACCGGCGGCAACGAACTCCAGCGTCCTGGGCAAGCAGATCGCCTTCACCGAACGCGACATCATCGAACAGGCCCTGTTCAAGAACAACTACAGCCGGACCAACACGGCCAAGTCGCTCGGCATCAGCCGGGTGACCCTTTACAACAAGATGCGAAAGTACGGCATGACGAAGTAACCAGCGGGCCGACGTAGACCCTCGAAGCAAGACCGCAGGAACCCGGCAGTGTCACCACTGCCGGGTTGCTGCGTTTCTATCGGCTGTCTACAGGGTTACCGGTTTCTGACCGGAATTGGTTAGAATCGACCCCATTCGAGATCCCAACCAACCTCACCTCCGATCCGGCCGCGCTTCCCGAGAGGACTTCATGAGCGACTTCATCTACACCTTGAATTGCAGCACGATCCGTCCCACGCCGGTCCTCGAGACGATCAAGATTGCGGGCGAAGTCGGGTACAAGGCGATTGAACTGTGGCACGACGACCTGGACGCCCACCTGGCTCGCGGCGGCACGCTGGCCGAAGTTCGCAAGGCGCTCTCGGATAACGGTCTGACGGTCCCCACGACGATCTACTTGAAGGGCTGGTTCGAAACGACCAGTGCGGAACATCGCACTGAACTGGCCGAATGCCAGCGTCGGATGGAGCAAGCAGTCGCCGTCGGAGCGATTCACGTCATCGCGGGTCCGCCCGCAGGCTTCGCCGATCACGATCAGGGAGCCCGCAACTATCGCGAACTGCTGGAACTGGGTCTCCGGATCGGCGTCAAACCCGCGATGGAATTCCTGGGCTTCGTCGACGATCTCAATACGATCGATTCCGCATTGGAGATCATCACGAAAGCCGGCCATCCCGATGGCACGCTGGTGCTCGATCCGTTCCATATCTTTCGCGGCGGCGGTTCGGTCGAAAGTATTTCCAAACTCAAGCCCGAGCAGATCGCCATCTGCCACTTCAATGACACACCGGCCCAGCCACCGCGCCTGCAACAACACGACCGCGACCGGGTCTATCCCGGTGAAGGGCATCTCGATCTGACGAGGCTGCTGAAGTTGTTGCGACAGGTGGGATACTACCGCTGGCTGTCGTTGGAGCTGTTCCGCGAAGACCTGTGGGCGAGCGACCCTTACGAAGTCGCCCGAGTCGGATTGGAAAAGATGCGAGCCGTTGCGGAAGCATAGTAGCCTTCATCGCTCCGCGTGAAGTGAGCCGAGCGCAGACTGAACGCAACTTTGTCCCTCAATCATCGGCCGGAGAGCAACGCAACGTCGGCAGGTCTGTGGTACGACTGACGAGGTAACCCGATTCCTCAGCAACAGTGCGCTCGGCTGACTTCACGCGGAGCGATGAAGGCTACTTTGACGAGCACGTGGAGCAGCGGTGATGACAATTCCCCCTGACTGCTGTAAAAGTGAGATGCCACGACTGTGTCCAGCCGGCTTGGGGGCCAGCGTGTGAAATAATGTTTTCTGCCTCGATTTTGACCGAGACCACCCATGACCGTATCACCTCCTGACCTCGCGCATGCCGATATCGGTCTGGTCGCCGCCTTGCCCATCGAGATTTCGGCCTTCATGGACCGATGCGAGAAAGTCCGGAAATATAAGGGGAATAACCTGACATTTCGGGGGGGCAAGTACGATCGGATCAAGATCGCGTGCGTCGAGGGGGGGATGGGATTTGCTCGCGCCCGGATCGCCACGCAGGCCCTGATTGACGCTCATTCGCCCGCGTTTGTGTTGTCCGTGGGTTTTTCAGGAGCGCTGCACGCTGACCTGAAATTTGGCGACATTGTCATCGCGAATGCCATTTGTGATGTGCATGGTCAACAGTTGTTTGTCGATCTCAAGATGGAATCTGATCCGCCCGGAGGCTTGTTTGTCGGTAAGTTTTTGACGGCCGATCATCTGGTCCGGACGGTCGAAGAGAAGCGGGAACTGGGGGCCAAGCATGAGGCCCTGGCGGTGGATCTGGAAAGTCTGGCGGTGGCCCAGGTGTGTCGCGATGCCAAAGTGCGTTTTATGGCAGTTCGCGTGATCAGCGATGACTTGACGGCCGATTTGCCGCCGGAAATCCTGTCCGTGGTGGGAGCGACCGGTGCCGTGCGGATCGGGGCGGCGCTGGGTGCGTTGTGGAAACGCCCCGGAAGTGCCACCGACATGTGGAAGCTCCGTGATCATGCCCTCAAGGCGGCCGCGAAGTTGGCGACGTTTCTGGATGGCGTTGTCGTGCAGTTGCATGACGCATCCAAGACGCCGACTTAGTTTTGCTGTAGGATGGGCACTCTTGCCCGTCTTCCTGGTTTTTTGTCGTGATTCTACAGTCGTGAAGAGGGACGGGCAGGAGTGCCCATCTTACGGACTTGACCGTTTGTGCTGGATCTCGGCAGTCAGGATGTACTTTCGCCAAACCGGCTGGCTATAATTGACTGCTAGCCCGCCTGTTGTCCGCACCGCAGAACGGTCTGGTTTGCGAGAATCAGTCCCCCGTTCATGGTGTCCCGCCCGGATTGGCCTTGCCTAGAGGCATGAGACGACTCAAACTCGGCATCGAATTGGACAGGTCACTGTTCCGATCGCTGATTTTGTGGCAACCGACGAGCTGCATTGGTCACTGGCCATTGGTGAAGAATCCACGCGCAGGAAAAATATGGTTGTCCCCCGGCTCGATTCTCGATTTCGTATTGCTTTGTCATCCATGCTCGTGGGATTGGTCGGGTTACAAGTCGCTCTGCTGAGTGGCTGCAAGAAGGCCGACGAAATTCGGACTTACACTGTCCCGCATCGTTCCGCTCCGCAGATCGTCTTACAGCGCATGCTGGGGGCCATCATCCCGAACGATAAAGAGGCTTGGTTTTACAAGCTGCAGGGGCCCGACGAGGACATCGCCAAGCTGGAGCCTGAGTTCCTGGCCTTCACCAAATCGACCACCATCAAGGACGGAAAGGTCGCCTGGACGGCGCCGGCAACGTGGGAGCGTGGGAGAAAGGTGGAATTTGGCCAATTCCGTATCGCAACTTACCGCATTCCGAATGGGAGCGGAAAACCTTTTGAACTGGCCGTGAGCCGCCTGGACGCTCCGCAAGGAGTGGATGATGCCTACCTGCAATCCAACCTGTCTCGCTGGCGCGGCCAGTTGAGTCTCTCGCCGATCGAAGCGGCTGATATTTCCAAGGTGACGACAAAAACTCCGTTCGACGGAGGCGAGGCCTACACCGTCAACTTTGCAGGAGAGGCGTCCAACTCGAGTGGAATGGGGATGCCGGGAGCCGCTGGTCCATTTGCGGGTGGTCTACCACCAGCAAGGGCGCCTGAGGAGAGGCCGGAGCCTGAAGTGGGATCCGCTGACTTCGAATTCAAGACGCCCATGGGTTGGGGACCGGGCAAGGCCAGTGCCATGCGAAAGGCATCCCTGGCAGTCGCCGATGGTGACCTCACTGCGGATGTCTCGGTTTTCGCCTTCCCCGCGGATTCGAACGATCTGCTCTCGAATGTGAATCGTTGGCGTGGCCAGGTGGGATTGAAAAACGTTTCCGCAGCGGACCTGGCCAAATCGGTCAAGAAGATCGAAGTCGACGGTCACTCGGGGGAAATGGTGGATCTCGTCGGTGAGAAGGAAACCATATTGGGTGTGATGGTGAAAAAGGGGGGCTCGGCGTGGTTTTTCAAGCTACAGGCTCCCGTCGCGCTGGCGGATCGCGAGAAAGCTCGATTTGAAGAATTTGTGAAGTCTGCTCGACTGCCGTAGAGAAAAACTCGAATGTCCCCGCTCATCTAGTGGGTTTAGAATTCAGAAAGTATTGGTTCGGTGAGTCGCCCGAAAATTCAGCTTGTTGCCGTGAGAACCGTCGACTGATTCGGGTCTTCACCCCGGTAGGGGTGACAGCTATTAGCCCGTGGTTGAGCGCATGCGATACCCCGGGAAAAGGTCGATATTGGTTTTCGACCCTGGAGGGGTCGCAGCTCTCACTACCGGCTGCGACCCCTCCAGGGTCGATTCAGAAATGCAATGCTAACCCCGGGTGTCGCTTCGCTCAACCCGGGGCTAATGGCTGTCACCCCTCCCGGGGTGAAATACGTTGGCATCGGTGTGATCAGTTTAGAAGTAGTGGTCTTATCGCATCCAAGTATTGCAACTTGAGATGCGACAGCCATTCTGATAGCGATTCGGTGAATCAGGAGAGGTCATTATGGCCAGTGAAACGCTGCCGCAAGATGGCATTCAGGCTGAAGAAACCCCCGCTGCTGAAGCGCGTCGCGGGGCTGGCTCGCAGAGTCGCGATTTGCGGATTCCCCAAGCCATCCGGAGCGCATTGAAGCCGTTGGCGTCCATGAAGCTGACGGTGGTCCTCTTTGCGCTGTCGGTGTTTCTGGTGTTCGCCGGAACGCTGGTGCAGACGCGGATGGGGATCTGGCAGGTCATGGATGTTTATTTCCGATCGTGGTTCGCCTGGATCGAATTCAAGAGCTTCTTTCCGCCCGCCTGGATCCCCGGGCTGGTGTCGAAAGCGTGGCAGCCATTCTTTATGGATTTCCCGGGCAAAGGGGCGCCGCTTCAGGGCTTCTACTTTCCCGGTGGGTTCTTGATTGGCTCGCTGATGGCGATCAATCTGCTAGCCGCACACCTGTTGCGGTTTACCTTCCAGGCCAAGGGACCGCGGTTGTACTGTGGCTGGGGCGTGATCGGACTGGGTTGCATCGCCACGTATCTGGTCATTACCGGCGGTTCGAATCCGGATGGGATTCAAGGTGAGCCGTTCTTTACCTGGGGAACGCTGTGGTGGATGATGAAATTCGGCCTCGCCAGCCTGAGCGTGGCGGGAGCTTACACCGCCTCTCGCATGCCTGATGACCGCAAGTTAGAACGCGTGCTGTTGCAGTCGGGCAGTGTCGCGGTGGGGCTGTTGACCGCCTGGTTGTTCTATGAGGCGAATCGCGTGCAGTTGGGCGACGACTCGATGCGGATTCTGTGGCAGTTGATTCAGGCCACTCTGGCTGGCGTGGTGTTGCTTGTCGGTTGCGTGTTGGCGTTCAACAAGCGCGCGGGAATCGTGTTGCTGCACGGTGGCGTCGGCTTGATGATGCTGGCCGAAATCGTGGTGACCGTGCGCGCCAAAGAATCGCAGATGTACATCGTCGAAGGTGAGACGCAAGATCACTCGTCCGATACGCGGACTCCTGAGATCGCGGTGATTAGTTCGGCCGATGCGAAAGAAGATCGGGTGGTGGCCATTCCACGCAACTTTCTGCAGGTCGGAAAGACCATTCAGCACCCGGATTTGCCGTTCGATATTGAGGTACTCAGCTACTACGTCAATTCCGAGATGCGTGCGTTGAAGCCCGGTGAAAAGACTTTCGCCACGGCAGGTCTGGGACTGCGGCGCACGGTGGATGAAGTTCCGCAATTCAACGGAGTGGATGGTTCCGGCCGAGTCGATCAACCCGCGGCCTTCATTCGTTTAAAGAAAAAGGGGACCCAGGAATCCCTGGGCACCTATTTGACTGCCGTATCGCATTCGCGAGTGGAAGTTCCGGAGTCGATTACGGTCGATGGCAAGCCCTACAGTTTCCTGATGCGGTTCGAGCATATCTACCGGCCGTACTCCATTCAACTCAATGAATTCCGGCACGATACCTATCCCGGGACGACGGTGGCCAAGGATTTCACCTCGCAAGTCACGATCTCGGACCCGGAACGCAAGGAAGAACGTGAAGCGCGGATCTGGATGAACAATCCCCTGCGGTATCGCGGAGAAACATTCTACCAGTCCGAGCATACGATCGATCCCATTACCGGCAAAAAGATGACGGTGCTGCAGGTCGTCAGCAATACCGGCTGGATGATCCCCTATGTCTCGTGCATGATCGTGGTCGTGGGGATGATGTACCAATTCTCGCTGACATTGCTGCGATTTCTGAAACGCCGTGCCTCGCAATCCAAATTGGCCGCACTGCAGCCAGTGGCCATCAAATCGAAGGCCGGCAAACGCTCATTCGAGGTCCCGACTCAGCCTGCCGCAGGGTGGGCGGGCTGGTGGTTGCCGGCGGGTGTGACGGTGATCTTTGCCTTCTGGCTGCTGGGTCACGCGCGGGTTCCGGAGCACAAATCGGCGGCGACGTTCGACTTCGAAAAGTTCGGCCGCATTCCGATCGTGGCGCAAGGGCGATTGAAGCCGATCGACGCGCTGGCTCGCAGCAGTTTGCGAATCGTCAGTGATCGCGAAGAGATCACGACTGACGATGGCAAGAAGATCTCGGCGACTCAATGGCTGCTGGACCTGATGGCCAATCCGCCCGAGTCGGCCAAGCACAAGGTCCTCTACATTGATCTGCAGCAATTGGTCGATTTCTTCGACCTCAAGCGAGTTCCCAGGCATCGCTATTCGATCTTGGAAATCATGCCGAAGTTCCGCAAGTTCCAGGATGAAATCAAAAAGGCGGCTTCTCTGTCGGTGAATGAGCAGGATACCTATCAGCAGAATCTGATGAAACTGGCTGATCGCGTGCGCGTGATTGACCATTTGAGTCAGGCATTCCAGGTCTCACCAGATTTTCCGGCAGTGCCCGAGCAAGAGGAATTTGAACGAGATCGTGCGGCGGCTGACGCCAAACTGCAAAGTTTGTTGCAGTTCATGAAATTCGAAGATGCCAGAATGGCGGAGATCAAGGCCCCGCGGGTGATTCCGGGGAAATCCGAAGACAAGCCGGGAGTCAAGAAAAGTCCGAATGCCACCGGAATCGAAGGCTGGCAGGCCTACTGCCTCGCCTTGGAAAAGAACATCGTCCTGGCCAAGATCGGGTCTAAGCCCGATCCCCTGTTGGTCGACTGGCTGACCATGTTGACGGACTATCGCGACAACAAACCCGAGGAATTCAATAAGCGGGTGGATAAGTATCTGGCCCAGGTCAACGGCGATCCTGCTTTCGGTACGCATCCCGCGCGGACCGACTTCGAGGCGTTCTTCAATCACTTCTCTCCGTACTACTACCTGGCCTGGTTCTATCTGTTCGCGTTCATTGTCACCGCCTTGGGCTGGCTGAAGTGGCCGCAGTTTTTCAATCGCACTGCCCTGTTGATGGTCATTTTCGGTTTCCTGGTGCATACGTGGGCGCTCTACGCACGCATGTACATTTCTGGCCGGCCGCCGGTGACGAACCTGTACACGACCGCCATCTTCATTGGCTGGGGGGCCATCCTGTTGGGGATTGCTTTCGAAATCCTCTTTAAGCATGGAATCGGCAATGTCATTTCCACAGTGGCGGGTGCAGCGACCCTGTGCATCGCGCACAACCTGGCCGCGGACGGCGATGCCGATACGTTCGGGATTCTCCAGGCCGTGCTGGACACGCAGTTCTGGCTGGCGACGCACGTCGTGACGATCAACCTGGGATATGCCACGACATTTGTGTCGGGCTGTCTGGGGATCATCTATATCTTGCGCGGCGTGCTGACCCCATCCATGACACCTGAGATTGGCAAAGACATTACCCGCATGATGTACGGCACGCTGTGTTTCGGCATGCTGTTCAGCTTTTTCGGGACGGTGCTCGGCGGTCTGTGGGGCGACGTCTCATGGGGCCGTTTCTGGGGGTGGGACCCGAAGGAAAACGGAGCCCTACTGATCGTCTTGTGGACGGCCCTGATCCTGCACGCTCGTTGGGACGGTTGGGTCAAGGACCGTGGATTTGCGGTTCTCGCCGTGGGGGGCAACATCTGGACGGCCTGGTCCTGGTTCGGAGTGAATCAGCTCGGAGTCGGCTTGCACGCTTATGGCAAAACGGAAGGGACCCTGGAAAGACTCGGCATGTTCTTCCTGAGCCAGTTCATTGTGATCGGCTTGGGAATGTTGCCGTTATCGTACTGGTGGAGTTACCGAGCCCGCCAGAAGGTGGGGACAGGGACGACTACGACAACCGTGGCGTGATGCAAATCACGATCGGGTCGGGGTCGGGCCTGCGATTTTTGGAAATTGGCCGGTGTAAGGCTGATTTGCACTGAACCGTTTAACGGCCAATTTCGAAAAATCGCAGGCCCGACCCCTGATCGCTAGTCCCGCAACGACACGCGATCCAGCGCTTTCACCAGTTTCTCGATGTCTTCCTCGTCGTTGTAGAGGTGACACGAGACCCGAATCAGCCGCTGGCCGTGCCACCACGTGATGGGGACTTCGATCCGGCAACTCGACCACAACCAATCCTGCAACGGGTCGCGTTGCCCCTGTGCGGGAGCACTCAAACCGTTGGTCGGGAGGGGCAATGAAATCATAGGCCCATACGAGTCGGGCGAATCGGGAACCAGGGCTTCCATGCCGGTTAAGGCCGTGATACTCTCGCGGGCGAACTTGGCCAGTTCATGCGTGCGGGTGCGAAAAGTGTCCCAGCCGATCCGTTCGAAGAAGTCGATCGCGGCGGGAATCGCCAGGCAGGCGGCAGGATCTCGCGTTCCCTGCCAGTTGTATTCGTCCTGCCAGGTCGGCGGGCGTCCGGCGATGCTGCCGCCCCAACTGACCATCATCGGATTGAGCTGGATTTGGAGCTTGCGGCTGACGTACAGAAAACCGCTTCCTGTCGGAGCACACAGCCACTTATGGCAGCTCGCGCAGTAGTAGTCACACCCAAGCTGTTCGAGATTCAGCGGTACGACCCCCAGCGCGTGCGGGCCATCCACGCAGACTCGGACTCCGGCATCGCGAGCCCGGCGACAGATTTCCTCCGCGGGCAAGATCACCGCCGTGGGCGACGAGATCTGGCTGAAGACGAGCAGCTTCGTCCGCGCCGACACCGCTGAAAACAGATGATCGGCAAGCGCACTCGTCGCATCCAACGGTTGCGGAAGATTACAGATGACCAGCTTCGCGCCGCTCCGATCACAGCGTTTTTGCCAGATGCGGCGGACGGCTCCGTATTCGTGATTGGTGAGCAGGACTTCGTCACCGGCAGCGAGTTCGATGCTTTGAGCGACGATATTCATCGCCATGGTGGCATTGTCGACGAACACCAAATCTCGCGCGGCCGCTCCGATCAGGTGGCCCAGTCGTTCGGCGGCCTGGACCAGGGCGACTTCCATTTCCCGCAGGTAGAAATTCATTGGGTTCGCATACACCCGACGTTGCCATGTCTCGCGCGCGGCCTGGACATCGAACGGAACCAGCCCGAATGAACCGTGGTTGAGAAACGTCACGTCAGCGGGCAGCGACCATGCGCTGCGCCAGGCTCGAGTTTGCAGTGGCATAGATGCCTCGGAGAGGGGGCGATATGAATTCTCAAAACATGATGTATGAATTCCGCCCGGAAATCGCAAGGCTGAGTGATTACCCTCACTCGGATTCCGGGAATTGGCAGGTCTATTGGTCAATTGTCTTCTTTCGTCATTCGGGCCTGGTCATTCGACATTGGTACGTGTCTTGGCCGTTTGAACCTCAATCAGGTCCACGGATGCTCTGATGCCCGTACCATTCATGAGAAACTGGGTCGCTGGTATTCACGAATCGTCTGGCATCCCGTAAAATTGCGAGTTCGCCCATTTTGTGAATCCGGACGTCCGCAACCTCGCCGGCGTTTGGATTCCTTGTTTCCTTGACGAATCAAGATCGCGATCGAGCCAGTTCGAGTCCCCGCGAAACGATACGGTCAGGCACGGAGCCGTCGATGACGTTGGCGCAATTGTTGGAGAATCGCTTTCGCGGAGATATTCGCTTTCGAGGGGCCGCATACCTCAAGGCCGAACGCGTCAGTCTGACGCGGGTCACTCCGGAAGACATTTTTGCGGTGGTACGCGATGGAACTGAGTACCAGACGCAACTGAAGCGGGATGAGACTTCGGTCAAGATGTTCTGCACCTGTAACCAGGGGCGGCCGACCGAACCGGCCTGCAAACATCTGTGGGCCACCATTCTGCTCGTAGATCAAGCCGGATTGATCACCGGCACGATCAAGACGGGGCACGTGCCCCCCTTCGCCGCCGAACCCGAATCGACGTCCGACCTGGGACTCGATATCTGGGATGACGGCGACGATCGTGATGTGTACATGCCGACGCCCGAACGCGTCGCCGCCAGCCGCCAGGTGGCTGTGGCCCCTGCCAAGTTGCGCGAATGGGATATCCAACTGCTGAAACTGCGCGAGACCATGCAGTCGCGTGACGTCGTGAAGCCGATTTCGTCGAGAGATCGTGAGATCTACTACGAAATTGATGTGGCTCAAAGTCGCGAACAGGGGCAAATCGTCATCCAGACCTCGCAGCGTGAACGTCGCGGCTCGGGAGAATGGGGCAAGCTCAAAACCCTGCGACTCAAGCCCGGCCAACTGTCCGAGTTCGAAGGCATCGACCGCCAGATCATCGCCTATCTGTGCGGGGGAACTCCCGAACGGACCAGTTGGTACGCACAACAGGCCGAACAACAAGGGAGCGTGTTTCGCTTCCAACTGCCACAGGTTTTGGCCGAGTTCGTCCTCCCTTTAATGTGCGAAACTGGCCGCGTGCAACTGGTCAGTGCCGAAGAGGGGAGCCTGGGAACGCCGCTGAAATGGAGCGGCGGCACTGCGTGGGATCTGACTCTGGCGGTGGTATTCTCGTCCGAAGAACAGAAGTGGACTCTCGAGGGACGCCTGCGCCGTGACGACGAATCGCTGGGGATGAACGACACCGTACTGCTGGTGCCGGGCGGATTTGTGATCAGGGAAGATGCCATCGACCCGTTGCGCGACAATGGAGCGTTTGACTGGGTGAAATTGTTGCGACGGGCCGAGCCCCTGACGATTCCCCCGGGTGAGGAAGAGGAATTCGTCGACCGGTTGCTCGACATGCCGGCCCTGCCAAAGTTGGAACTGCCGCCGCAACTGCAGTTGACCGAGCATATTTGCGATCCGGTCCCCAACTTGTCGATTCAATCGCCGCGCAGTTTCCGTTGGCAAAAGGAACGTCTGCAGGGTGAGGTGAACTTTGACTACGACGGGCTGATGGTCCGTGGAACCAGTCCGCAGGGTGCCATCGTGCAGCGCACGATTGGCCGTTGCGTCCCTCGTAATCGAGACGTCGAAGATCAGGCTTGGGACGCACTCACGGAATTGGGCTTCAAACGCGTCGTCGATCCGCAGCGTCCGCGCACGGATGTGGAAATTCCCGCCAAATTCCTGGGCCCGGCCGTGCGGCGCCTGGTTGATCTGGGCTGGCAAGTGCGTGCGGAAGGCAAGCAGGTTCGCCAGGCCGGCCACATGCAGTTCCAGGTGAAGTCGAATATCGACTGGTTTGAACTGCACGCCCGAGTCGACTTCGACGGACGCACGATTCCCTTTCCCGAGCTGCTGTCAGCCCTGTCGCGCGGTGACACCACTGTCCGATTGGATGATGGTTCGCTGGGAATTCTGCCGGAAGAATGGTTCCAGCAGTACAGCCTGCTGGCCGGTTTGGGGGTGTCTCAAGACGACTACGTCCGCTTTGGAAAGAACCAGGTCGGGATCCTAGACGCCCTGCTGGCGGCGCAGGAATCGGTGAGCTATGACGAACCGTTCGAAAAGCTGCGTGAGCGACTACACGGTTTCCAGGGCATCAATATTGTCGACGAACCGGAAGGTTTTGTCGGGAAGTTGCGCGACTATCAGCGAGACGGTGTGGGCTGGTTGCGATTCCTACAAGAATTCAGCTTTGGCGGATGTCTTGCGGACGACATGGGGCTCGGCAAGACGGTCCAACTGCTGGCCTTGATCCACGAACGTGTGGCGCAACGTGGCGAGCATAAGCCGTCGCTGGTCGTCGTTCCCAAATCGCTGATTTTCAACTGGCACAACGAATGTAAAAGCTTCGTCCCACATTTGAAGATTCTCGAATACACCGGTCTGGAACGCACCAAGTTGCGCGGCGAATTCGCCGAGTACGATCTGATTCTGACGACGTACGGCACGTTGCGTCGCGATATCCTGCATCTCAAAGACGTCCACTTCGATTACGTCGTCTTGGACGAAGCGCAGGCTATCAAGAACAACCGCTCGCAAGTCGCGAAGGCTTCGCGTCTGCTGCAGGCTCAGCACCGGCTGGCGCTCAGTGGTACGCCGATCGAAAATCACCTGGGTGATCTGTGGTCGATCTTCGAATTCCTGAACCCCGGCATGCTGGGACGAGCCACCGTCTTCAAGCCAGAAACCACCGAAGCGGCCGATGCCGACTCGCGCCAATTACTCTCGCGAGCCCTGAAACCATTCATTCTGCGACGTACCAAGAAAGAAGTGGCGAAGGAACTGCCCGATCGCCTGGAGCAGACGATCTATTGCAAGATGGGCGAGGCCCAGACGCAGATGTACCAGGAACTGCGCGAGCACTACCGCGTCTCGTTGTTGGGCCTGGTCCAGCGCGAAGGCCTGGCCAAATCCAAGATTCATGTGTTGGAAGCGTTGCTCCGTTTGCGCCAAGCGGCCTGCCATCCGGGGTTGCTAAAGCCGGAATTGTTAGAGGACGGCAGCGCCAAGCTGGATGCTTTGATCTGGCACCTGGAAGAGCTGTTGTCCGAAGGTCACAAGGTGCTGGTCTTCTCGCAGTTCACCAGCATGCTGGCGATCGTTAAGCCAGCCCTGGAAAAACGGAACATCGTCTACGAGTACCTCGACGGCCAGACGCGTCGCCGGAAGGAGCACGTCGAGCGTTTCCAAACCGATCCCGACTGCGGCGTCTTCTTAATCAGCCTGAAGGCAGGCGGTCTCGGTTTGAACCTGACGGCTGCCGATTACGTATTCATTCTGGACCCGTGGTGGAACCCCGCCGTGGAGGCCCAGGCGATCGACCGAGCTCACCGCATTGGCCAGACCCGGCAGGTCTTCGCCTACCGCCTCATTTGCCGCGACACGGTCGAAGAGAAGATCCTCAATCTGCAAGCCCAGAAGAAAGACCTGGCCGAAGCGATCCTGCAAGCCGACAACAACCTGATCCGCGATCTCACCGCCGAAGATTTGGAGTTGTTGCTGTCTTAGAACGGAAGGGCGCAGCCGCGTGAAACAGCTCAACCTCAAGACATTCAGGATGTACCGTCGGAGAGGCCTGATCGGGCTCTGCTTCATCGTAGCGGTCGTGCTGATCACCAATGCGATTTTCATTTTCGTGCGCGGCGGACGACTTGAAGAAAAACTTGCCGCTATTCGAACGGCTGGAGATCCGGTTTCCTTTTCGCAACTCGCCCCAACCGCGATCCCCCCGGAACGCAATGCGGCCGTCTTCCTGGGTCGCGCTCAAGTTGGCATCGAAAACATTTCCAAAGAGTTGTTCAACGTCTATAACCAACCAGGATTCATTGACGGATCACTGAGTGCGAGCGATCTGAAAGCGATCGAATCCGCACTGCAAGGATCACCGAAGATTATTCCGTTACTCAAGCAGTCCGCTGATTGCACCGAGTATGCCCCTCGGATCGATTACACCGTGGACGCCCAAGGCTTCATCGCCGACAGTATGTCGCGGCTGAATTCCTTGCGAGCGGTCAACCGGGTGCTGACGGCTCGTGTGCACCTGCTAATTTCGCAGCGAAATGGCAAAGAGGCATTGCAAACCTGTCTGGCCATGTTTCGTCTGGCGCGCCTGATTGATCGCGAGCCGATCACCGGATACCTTGTCTCCTTGGCATGTCGGAGCATGGCGATTCAGTCGTCGTGCGCAGTGTTACGTGCTGGTCGATTGCAGAAGTTGACGTATGACGCCCTTGATGCGGAATTGGCTCGGCATGACAACACCGACGCTTATGTCCGCACCTTGAAAACTGAACGCGTCCTCGGAATCGAAAGTTTCACATCGATTCGCGCGAACACGGGATATCTTCAGATAGGATTCCTCAGAGATGAGTGCGACTACCTGGACTTGATCAGCGAGCAGCTCGAATTCGCTTCACGGCCCTATTCCGCGGTGGTCGCTGCCGACTTGAATGGCCGACATCAAGGCCGAATTGGCCCCCTCTCTCAGACGGTGCTGCCCGCACTGCTGCAATGCCGCAAGGCCTGCGACCGGACCAGGGCAAAGCTACGCTGTCTGCGAGTTCTCAATGCCATACACAGCCGGCTCGCAGAAGGTGACGGGCCTGAACAAAAGGTGACAGACTTGGGACTTCCTCGAGACGCAACGACCGACCCATTCTCGGAAGCCCCGCTGAAATTGAAAAAGACGGCTGCGGGATGGATAGTCTATTCAATCGGAGAAAACCTGAAAGACGACGGCGGAGATTTCAATGAACTGCACGATATTGGCGTGGGACCCATAACACCAAACAAGGGCGACAGGTAACTGACGGCGTCCAGCGAAGGACCAAAAACCAATGATTCCGCGACCAGCCATAGAGATATACATCGTCGAAATTCGATTCCACGTAAATCTGCGTAGCGGAATCTCGTAAGAGTTCCGCGGGAAGCTTGGAGACTACTGCGGAACTCTCACGAGATTCCGCTACAACGGTCGTGGAAACGCTCTAGCGTTTTAAGGCATCCAGGCTCTTTTGCCAATGATCTTCTGAAGCTGTCAGCTCGTGTGTCTGGGCGAACTTGATCAATTCCTCGAGGTGTTTTTTCGCCGTGAGGTTACAAGTCCACCACACTTTGGGCTGGCATTCGGCACAGAAGTGAAGTGGGGTGCGATCACTTTCCGGGAGGCTGTTGCTGCCGTTCATGCCGCACTTGTCGGCCGTGCAATGCGGGAT
>CAMAVF010000118.1 GCA_945861445.1 Planctomicrobium piriforme
CGACGATCCTGCATCTGCTGGGGATCAATCACGAGAAGCTGACCTACCGCTTCCAGGGCCGAGATTTCCGCCTGACGGACATCAGCGGCAACGTCGTGCAGAAACTGCTGGCATAAGATCAATGTTGTGAAGTTTCGTTAGTTCACCCCTTTTTGCGGCGTCTGATTCAGCATCGAGGTCGCTCGCTCGAGATTTTCGCGGGCCGAAGCATGTTGTGGAGCGAGCGCCACGGCCTTGGAAAATGCGTCGATCGCCTGCTCAAGCTGGTGTTGTTTCGCGAGAGCCACTCCCAAGTTATTCCAGACAACACCTGACTTCGGATCAATCCGGAGTGATTCGCGATACTCAGCGATCGCTTCGTCGAGTCGATTCTGAAGCTCGAGAAAGACGCCGAGATTAAAACGTGTTGTCGCAGAATCAGGCTGTAAAGCAGCAGCTTGGCGGTAATGGAACAGCGCCCCATTGGGATCGTTGACTGCCGCGATTGCCTGGGCCAGATTGTTGTGAGTCTCGGCCGAGCCCGCATTGAGCTCTAAGGCGCGCCGAAAAGCGACGATGGCTTCCTTGTTCCGTCCCGACATGACGAGAGCCGAGCCGAGATTGTTATGCATTTCGGGCTTGCGAGGTCTCAGCCGGGCTGCAGTTTCCAGGAATGGCAGCGCTTCGCGATGACGCCCCTGCCCCAGCAACAACACACCGAGGTTGTAGTTGGCTTCAACGTGCAGCGGGTCCAGCTTCAGCGTCCGTTGGAACTCCGACCTCGCGGCATCTGTTTCGCCTCGCCGCACATGAACTGTTCCCAAATCATAGTGGATGTCGGCGTAGTACGGATTCAATTGCAAGGCACGTCGTTGCGCGGCTTCTGCCGCATCGAGTTGTCCGGCTGCGGCCAGCGCAATGCCTCGATTATGGTGCGCGAATACGCTGTTCGGCAGAGAGGCCACGAGGGCATCGTGCTTGTCCAGGCCAAATTCGGGATGTTGTGTTTCGCGGACCGCCAGCCAGATCAAACCGCAAATGGGCACCGTTGCCAAGCTCCACGTGAGCCAGTGACGTCTGGTTGACTGACTATCGCCAGCCCCCTCGGCCAGGCCGAGTGTCCGTCGGGTGTCTGTCTCCCGCAATTTCCAGATAAATCCATCGTAGTAATAATGCAGAATGGTCGAGGCCAGGAAGACCCCGAGCAAAATCCTCTGGAGCGGTCCAGCGAGCAACTCGCGCGTGCCATAATTCAGCAGGCCGTAACCGAGGATCAATGCCAGGTAGCACGCCACCAGCGCTCCGCGGCGGCGAAAGAGGAACCTGGTGAACCCGCCCGCACCCGCATCTTTTTCTCCACGTTTGACATTGAATGCCCAGACAATCGTCAGATACTGTGCATCGTGGAACAGTTCAAAGAGAGCATATGCCACAAGGAGGTTCGAGACTGACGCCAGGCAATACCAATAATAGCCAAACGTGGTTGCCATCAGAGCCAGCTTCAACGGGCTGGGCGGATCTCCGCGCCAGGTTTGCCACAGCGTATGTCCCAGGAACAGCGCAGTGACGACAACCAGCAAGATCATGGTGGCTGTCTGTGACGCCGTGATCACGCTGGGCGAGATCAACGGACCGCCGGCCTTGTAGAATAGGTTCAAATCACTGAACAGTCCGTTGTTCGTGAGGATGGCAGCGCCCGCGAACCAGGTGAGGCACATGGCCTGATCTAATGCGCACGTCATTCGCGAGACCGACCTGGCTTTGGAATCATAAATCCGCAGAAAGCCATAAGTCTGCATCAGATAATGCCACAGCCCCCAGAATCCCACGGCCAGAGGAATGGCGCTGGATTGAGTCCAGGTGGAATACAACCCGACGCACAGGACCACAAACGGCGCGATGATGAAGCGCAGTCGGAAACGCTGGAACAGACCTCGATCGCCATAGGCCCTCATCAACCCGGGCAAGTGATGCCCAATCGCCCAGATCAATGCGAAGGATGTAATCTGGGCCGGGGTCCAAACGAATTGACCCAGCATCAAGCCGCACCAGACCAATGCCGGTGCCGCAACGATCAGCGAGAGATCAGTCGCGGGCGCTACAATCCACGGCGACGCTCGGCGAGCGGAATTGCCGGCAACTGCAAGCTGGGCAGTGGAAGTCGCCATGGAATTCTACTTCAGACGGATCGGCTTATATGAAGGATGGAGACGAAGTCTCTCCACTATAAAACCCAATTCGGGATGTGTCGACCGGAGACCTTTCAAACTTCTCATGACAAGTCGATTCTGAACAAAACATTGATTTGAGAGTTGGCTGCCCGAGGCGTATCAACAGTCAGACCTTCCTTGTACCTCTGCAGGAGGATCAGCACGCCGACCGCAATCAGGCAGAACAGGCCGAAAAGGAGTTCGCGGTCCCGCAAGCGGAACTTGTTCCAGCCCAGCCACGTGTACCGCGAGGACAGGATCGCGATGCCGCAGGCGATTTTTAGGCCCCACAGCCACAGCGGGATGAAACCTTCCCGGCCAATCTCGAGAATGTCGGTCGCGCCGAATGTGAGAAAGGCGATGCAGGCGAGCCCTGTTGCGGCGCGTTGCTGACCAGTCCGGCAGGGCACTCGAAACGGAATGACCAGGGCCACGATGGCCCACAAGCCAGCCTCAATGGCATTGAAGATGTTGTACCAGTTCATGGAACTGTTCGTAGATCGGTGTTTTGCCCCGCTACGCGAGAATCCCATCGATCGGTTCGCCGCCGCGGGAAATGGTGTAGGGGCGACCGACTCGATCGTGGATCTCCATGTGGGGATCGATGCCGAGCAGATGATAGACCGTGGCGACCAGTTCCGACGGGTGGACGGGATCGCTGGTGGGATAGCCGGCATCCTTGTCGGTCGCACCGTGGACGTAGCCAGGCTTGAGTCCGCCGCCGGTCAGCAGGCTGAAGCCGCACTGCGGCCAATGTTCGCGGCCCGCGGATCCGTTGACGCGTGGCGAACGGCCCATTTCGCCCATCACGATGACCAGCGTCGTGTCGAGCAGGCCGCGGTCCTCGAGGTCCTGAATCAGTGCCGAATACAGCCGGTCGAGCAGCGGCAGATTGTGATTCTTCAGCATGCCGAAATTGTTGGAGTGCATGTCATAGGCATGTCCGTAATGCCGGAAGATCTCTTGATGGACGCTGATGAACGGCACGCCCACTTCGACCAGTCGGCGAGCGATCAGCAGACTGGAACCGTACAGATTCCGCCCATACTTGTCTCGCATCTCGTCCGATTCCTGCGAGATATCGAACGCGTCGCGGGTCTTGGATGAAGTGAGCATGTCGAAGGCCCGCCGCTGGAAACTCTGCAAGCGGTCTTGTGCGGGGGATTGGTTGAGTCGTTTGAATTCGACGTCCAACTGGTCTAGAAGCGATTTACGAGCCCCGAAGCGGTTGGCGGTCATGTCCGATTGACTGTCCATTCCGGCCAGATAGGGAACGCCTTCTGGCATGACCGGATCGTAGTGGTTCACCTTGGGTTCACGGGCAAACTTGGGATCACAGACGGAAAACAGCGGATCGTACTGGCTGCCCAGGAAGCCACCGTAGGGGCCGCCGCGGCGACCGTTCTCGCCATAGCCGGGATAACAGGGGAGGCAAACCGCGCCGGGCACGCTGGGAGACCCCTTGCCGACCAATTGGCAGATGGCTCCGATGTCCGGTTGATCGGTCGGTTGGGCTGGGAGTTGAGGGTTGCCCTCGGTCTGGCCGGTCATGATCGGCAGCGGGTCGTGCGAGTTGTAAGTGTGGCTGATCGTACGGATCAGGGTCGCCTTGTGCATCAACCGTGCGATGCTGGGCAGGTGCTCGCAGACTTGCAATCCGGGTACAGACGAATCGATCGGCTTGAACTCGCCCCGGATCTCCACCGGCGCGTTGGGTTTCATGTCGAACATGTCCATGTGGCTCGGCCCGCCGAGCAGATTGAACAGGATGACCGATTTGATTCTGGCGGGTGGTGCATGTTCCTGGCGTTCGGCGGCATGCAGGAGTCCGGGAACAGTCATTCCACCAAACAACGAGAGTCCGCCCGCCCGCAACAGTTCACGACGATTCAGTCCGCAGGAGAGAGAGTCTGGCCGACGTAGAAGGTTGAGCATAAAGTCTCCCATACACGGTCTGAGGGCATGCGTCCCGGGGCGCGGGGACTCTGGCGGGGGGCTGGCTGTCTGCACGCAGTGGCCCGATTGTACCATCAATCGAGATTGATGGTGAAGCTAAAATCGACCTTCGAGAGGCAGAAAAAGAAGTTTCTTAACGAAAGCCGCAAATTGCAAATGGTCCGTACCAAAAGAGTTACGGGGAGTCCTTAACTAGTGAGTCCCGCAATCGGTTCGCCATAGAAGACATGGTGGGGGCGGTCGAGAGAATCTTTCCAGGAGATTGTCTGCGGCAGTCCAAGGGCTTCGTAGATTGTGGCGGCCATGTTTTCGGGCTGTTGCGGCGATGAGTTGGGATAGGCTCCCAGGCGGTCGGAGGAACCGACGACCGTGCCCCCTTTCACCCCGCCCCCGGCAAAGAACACCGACTGGCAGGCTCCCCAATGATCGCGGCCGGGTTGCTTGGATTTCGCGCCCGGGAACGTGAAGACCTTGGGCGTGCGACCGAATTCTCCGGCCATGACGATCATGACGTCGTCAAGCAGGCCCCGTTCGTCGAGGTCCTGAACGAGAGCCGAGACGGCTCGGTCGGTGGGTGGCAGCAGGTAGTTCTTGAGATTGGGGAAGATCTTTTCGTGTGTGTCCCAGGACTCGTTATTGCCGAGGTTAACTTGCACCAGACTGACGCCGGCCTCTACCAGTTGGCGGGCCATCAGCAGCGACCAGCCGAACGAATTCTTGCCGTACCGTTCCTGCAAGGCGTCTGGAGCGTTATGAACATCGAGCGCCTGATGGACGCGGCCGTTATTCAGCAGCGAGACGGCCGAGGCTCGGAGCTGATCAAATTCTCGTAAGCGAGTCGCGGCGTCGAGCTGCCGGCGCTGGTAATCGAGGGTCTGCAGCAACTGCAGGCGGCTATTGAAGCGGTCGTGCAGCACCCCCTGGGGCAATTCAAGCCGGGGGGCTTCAAACACATAACCGGGGGGATTGTGAGGTCCATCCCAACGCTGGAATCCATATTGGGGAAACGCACCGTGTACGTAGCTACTGTCCTTAAAGTGGCTGGCTTCGATGAACCAGGGATCGCGTTTCCAACCCATCTGGCCCGAGAATTGGCCCGGTATGGTGCGTCCCGTGACGTGTACCAGCTTCTCGGGCAGCACGGCAGCCGGCGGCAGATTGTTGCAGGGAGGGACAATTCCATTCACGACGGAGGCGAAGGATGGAAAGTCGTGTGCGGTCGGCTTGTTGCCATCGAATCCGATGGGTTGTTCGGTCCGCCCCGTCAGCATGACATGATGGCCGATGGAATGTTCGTTATAGGGATGAGTCAACGATCGCACCAGCGCCCATTTATCGCTTTGGGCCGCCAGCATCGGCAGATGTTCGCTAATCTGAATCCCCGGGGTCCGCGTCGAGATCGGCGCGAATTCGCCGCGGATATCGTCCGGGGCATCGGGCTTGGGATCGAAGCTATCGTGTTGCGACAACCCACCGGACAAGAAGATGAAGATGACCGCTTTATGCTTGCGAGCAGGAGACGGGGCGGTCTCCTCGGCACAGGCCCGCAATCCGGCCACGTGATTCATCCCCAGCCCCAGCAGGCCGATACTACCGGCCTGAATCGCCGTCCGCCGAGTCACATGGCGATGGGCGAGGCCGCTCTGCAGGGCTTGTTGGTCGCGGGGTAGCTGGTTGCTGTGCATAGCTCAAAGCTCACGCGGAAAACGAGGAACGTGGTCAGTTCCAGAGCGCAGTCGGATCTATTTTCAGTGGACTTCCATTGTCGCATGCGTCAGTTTTGATGCAATATCGGATGATACCCGAGAGGATCTTAAAAGTGAATAAACTCGCTGGGCATCGCCAGTGGATTCCGTTGCAATTTGGCCGGGAAAGGATTGCACGGGTGCAGCGCGCAATTCTTACGACGGGTGGCTGAGAGATGCTGTTGAATGTTGGCAAGTCCTTCGGTCGCACTTTACGCGGGCCCAACCTGCGGCGACAATGGGGCATTCGGCCGGATGGTGTCTCGAATTTCGAGTACAGACTGCCCTGTGATACGCCAAGGAGTGCCCCTTGATGTTCGATATGACGCATCTGCTGACTCGACAGCAGATTGACTGTAAACGACCTGATCGCCGTACCCTCACTCGGATTGCCGTGATGATCGGCGGGTTGTGGTGTGTGACCGCCGCCAGTGTGCCATCAAGGTTGCTCGCGGAGGATGGACCGCAGGAAAAGGTCCAATCGCTGCTGCACTTGAAGTGCGTCAAATGCCACGGTCTGTTGAAGCCCAAGGGCAAATTGAATCTCAGCACGCTGCGCGGGATGGCGCGGGGCGGTGAAAACGGTGCGGTGGTTGTTGCCGGGAAGCTCCCGGAAAGTTCGCTGTGGGAACGCGTGGCAGCGGACGAGATGCCGCCCGATGCACCTCTGTCGGCCGACGAGAAGGCAGTGTTGAAGCAGTGGATTGAAGGGGGTGCCCGCGGACTGCCGACGGGCGACCTGGGACCCGTGGTGGGTGGTGATCACTGGGCGTTTCAGTCGCTGAGCTCCAACACGCCACCCGTACCGCGCGATGTCACCCGGATTCGCACCGATATTGACCGTTATATTAAAGCTCGGCTGGAAACGCAGGGTTTGGCAATCGGCCCCGATGCCGATCCGCGGGTTCTTTTGCGCCGCGTCTGCCTGGACCTGACCGGGCTTCCGCCGACACCGGAAGAAGTCGAGCAGTTCGCTGCCGATTCGTCCGAGGCGGCTTATCAGCGCATGATTGACAAGTACCTGGCCTCGCCACGCTATGGTGAGCGCTGGGGTAAGCATTGGCTGGACGCCGCAGGTTATGCCGATTCCAATGGCTACTTCAGTGCCGATACCGACCGGCCCCTGGCCTATCGGTACCGCGACTACGTGATTCGATCGATGAATGCGGACAAGCCATTTGACCGCTTTGTGAAGGAGCAACTGGCCGGCGACGAGATGTCCAAGTTCCGCCCCGGCCAGCCGACCGGGGTGGAGACGATCGAATTGCTCGAAGCCACGCACTTCCTGCGCAACGGCCAGGACGGCAGCGATATCGGCGTGCAGGAGCCGGAAGCGTTTGAAGTCGATCGCCGGGCGGCCCTGGAAGCGGCCGTGCAAGTGACGGCATCGTCGCTGATGGGGTTGTCGGTCCATTGTGCGCGGTGTCACGATCACAAGTTCGAACCAATTACGCAGGCCGAGTATTACCAGTTGCAAGCCGTCCTGTTTCCGGCGTTCAATCCCCAAGACTGGATCAATCCCAAGGACCGGACAATCTTCGCTTATCTGCCCGGCGAGAAAGAGAGCTGGGAGCAGAACGAACAGCGGATCAAGTCCGAGCTGGCGGCACTGCGGAAGGACTATACAGAGTGGCTGTCGAAGAATCGGGAACCGTCCGAATTGCTGCTGCATGAATCGTTCGCCGATGACGCATGGAAGGCCAGGTGGAGCAACACGGCCCCGGGCGATGATCATCCCGGCGGGACGGTGAATGTCGGTGGGCCGGCCGCGAATGGGGCGAACGTCGTTGATGGGACGCTGCAAGTCGTCTCCGGCCCTGCTGAAGCCTGGCTGTCGACCATCAATCCCATCGATTGGACGCCCGACGCCTCCGGCGCGTGGGTCCAGGCTTCATTCGATTTGCTGGACAATAAAGTCGGCGGCGGCCCGGCCGAGCGAATCGGCTATATCGTGGCAGCCCAGGACTACGACGATTCCGGACCACGGGATGGAGGGAACCTGCTGGTCGACGGCAATCCCACGACGTCAACAACCATCTACCGCGATTATCCCGGCACCGATCAAAAGGTCGTCGGTCCCATCGGCGAACAAGGCTACGTCCCCGGACGCAATTATGGCGTGCGAGTCACCAACGTTGCCGAGGGGAAGTTCCGGTTAGAACATCTGGTTGATGGATTGGTCGAAGGCAAATCGCTGGAGATGACCGCGGCCGATCTGCCCGATGGCGGTTTCGCCTTCTTCTACTGCTCCAATCGCAGTTATGTGGTAGACGAGGTGCGTGTCGAACGCAGTCTTCCCGATGCCAAAGGCCAACCCGATATCGCCGCCTTGCGGCAGCAGATTGAAGTTCGCCGCAAGACCTATGATGAGCAGCGCACCAAACTGGAGAAACAACGTTCCGCGGAGCCCGGTCGCGCCATCGCGTGGGTCAGCGACAAGTCGGCCAAGCCACCGGAAGTCCCGTTGCTGACGCGCGGCCTGTACAACCTGCGGGGCCCGGGAGTCCTGCCCTCCGCACTGCAAGTTCTGACCGATGCAGGCAACGAATATCAAGCGTTGCCCCCCGGCGGAGAGGTCCCCATGACGGGGCGGCGGTTGGGTTTTGCCGAGTGGTTGACGCGGCCGGGCAGCCGGCCGTCGGCATTGCTGGCGCGGGTCCATGCCAACCGCATCTGGAGGCAGTATTTCGGGCGTGGAATCGCCGCCACGACGGACAACCTGGGTATCGGAGGCACGCCCCCTACCAATCCCGAACTGTTGGAACATCTGGCCCAATTCCTGGCTTCACATGGCTGGAGCCAGAAGGCATTGCATCGGCACATCGTGACCTCGACCGCCTACCGTCAGTCGTCCGCACCGCGGCCGGACGGGCTCGCCGCCGATCCCGATAACCGCTACTTGTGGCGGTGGCCGATCCGCCGCCTCGAGGCCGAAGTGATTCGCGACGGCATGCTGGCAGTCTCGGGTCAACTCGATGTGACTCCCTTCGGTCCGTATGTCCCGACGCGGCAGACGATCGTCGGCGAGGTCGTCGTGAATGAAGATGTCGCGGGGGCCCGTCGCCGTTCCGTATATCTGCAGCAACGGCGCTCCCAGACGCTTAGCATGTTGAAAGTGTTTGATGCTCCCGCCATCGCCACGGTCTGCACCACGCGTCCTTCATCGACCGTGCCGTTGCAGTCCCTCGCGTTGCTGAATTCCGATTTCGCGATCGTCCGTGGCGAAGCATTCGCGGGGCGCTTGTTGAAAGAAACTGATGGGACCCCGGCAGAATTGGTCAAACGTGCCTGGCGAGTCGCCATTGGCCGCGACCCACAGCCGGCCGAGCAGGCGTTGGCACTGGAGTTTTTGGAAGCACAGCGGACGCAGTACACGGGCGCTGACGCAGTGAGTCGTTCTCTCGCGGATTTCTGTCAGATGCTGCTGGCGAGTAATGCGTTCCTGTATGTGGAATAAATGAGTTCGAGATCTTTACCACCGGGAGTTTCCCGCTTATGTCATCGACACAGTTTGATCATCACGACATTTCGGCTGCCAGCGACTATCTTGGCCTGCAGCGTCGCGCGTTTCTTGGACGCTCGGCGAGTGGCTTGCTGGGTTCAATCGCTCTGGCCTGGCTGAATGCTCGCGACCAACGTGGCACCGCCCGTGCGGCAGAACCCGGTCGCCCCACTGGACCGCATCACAAGCCGCGCGCGGAACGGATCATTTGCCTGTTCCAGAATGGCGGGCCCAGCCAGATGGATCTGTTCGATCCCAAGCCGGAGCTCACCAAGCTCAATGGGAAACCGTATCCCGGGAAGCAGAAAGTGGAGACGCTTTCGCCCTCCGCCTCCGGCAATTTGCTCGGTTCGCCGTTTGCATTCCAGCCGTCGGGTAAGAGTGGCATGTTGCTGTCGGAACTGATTCCGCACACGGCGGCCATTGCGGATGACATTGCGCTGGTTCGCTCCATGGTGACCGAATCGGTCTGTCATGAAACGGCGTTACGCATCGCGCATAGCGGCCATCCCATCGCGACCGATCGGCCCAGTATCGGGTCGTGGTTGACCTACGGATTGGGATCCCTAAATCAGAATCTACCGGCCTTCGTGGTCTTGCCCGATCCGGGCGGATTGCCGATCAACGGGACGTTGAACTGGTCGGCCGGGTGGTTGCCCGCTCAGCACCAGGGGACGCCATTCAATTCGGGCGAGCTGTCGGTGGCGCCGGTGTTGAACCTGCGCACCCCCGACAAGATTTCTGCCGGGGCTCGCACGCGACAACTCGATCTGATTCGAAAATTGAACTCGCAACATGCCAGCCGGTTCCCGGAAAACACCGATCTGGAAGCACGGTTGCGCGACTTCGAAACGGCGGCGCGGATGCAGTCGGCAGTGCCGGAAGTGGTGGATCTGACCGGAGAAACCGCCGCGACACGCCAGCTCTACGGTCTCGATCAACCGGCCACGCAAACCTACGGCACACGCTGTCTGCTGGCCCGGCGATTGATCGAGAAGGGTGTCCGCTTCGTAGGTGTCTATTTGAAGGGCCAACCCTGGGACACGCACTCGGATAATGCCAATGCGACGAAAAAAGTCGCCAGCGAGATCGATCAACCCTCGGCGGCACTGGTGCAAGATTTGAAGCAACGCGGGCTGCTTGATTCCACCCTCGTCGTCTGGACGGGCGAGTTTGGACGAACCCCTGTGTCGCAAGGGGCCAACGGCCGCGATCACAGCCGCCGCGGTTTTTCCATGTGGCTGGCCGGAGGCGGAGTGCGCGGCGGTTATTCGCATGGTGCGACCGATGAATTCGGTTACGAATCGGTCGAGAACGTGGTGACAATGCACGATCTGCATGCGACCCTGTTGCATGCTCTCGGCCTGGATCACCTGCGACTGACATTCGACCACGACGGCCGTCGCGAGAGCCTGACCGATTCTGACCTGACCCATGCGAAGGTCGTCAAAGAACTTCTGGCTTAAAGATCCCGTGGGATAGGCTTCCAGCCCGTCATTCTTCGCGGATGAAAAGTTTGGGAAATCTGAACAGAGACATGATTTTTCTTGGAAGATGAGCTGACAGAACTGGTCATTTACGAATACGGTCAGATCACTGTCAGCCATTGAATAAACGTAGCCTAATGCGACCCAAGAGCAATTGTCGGTAGCAGCATTCCCCGGTGGGTGACGAGGACGGACGCAAGACCTGGGGGCATCATTCGTTTGCCGCCTGGAACAAGTGAGTGAATATCGCCAGCAACGAAGCGACTTGCATAGCGGTTTCGAAAGCTGTAACTCGACCGCTCGCTACATGGACGGTTATGTGAACTTCGGCCGCGAGGTGACCACGCGCGCTGTGCGGTTGCGAGTTGTCGCGCAATGGACTGATAATGGTGAGCGGGGTTCAGACGGCCAATGCAATGATCTGGGGGCCGGCACGATCGATGCGACCCGCTGCCGCGTCTGGGGAGTCGCCGCCCTGTAGTACCTGGGTGGCGAGCCGCCCGTGGATAGTGCGGCGTCCGAACGGCTGGAAGTCTATGACACCAGCAACGCCTGTGGGGCACCATCCTGTTCCACGACCAGCGTCCCGCCAGCGACGCCACGTTCGCCGACGAAGCGATCGACGGCTCGAAGAAGCCCAGCAAAGACCAAAAGAACGCGGTCAATGAACTGCAGGACGAATTGAAGTCGAAATGACATCGCCAGCGTCGTAGAACGGGCCTCCCGGCCCGTCCAAGACGCGTAACATTCGACGTCGCAAGCCAATTCAACCAGGCGAGCGTCCGGCGTAAGCCGGATGGTTGTTATGCTGTAAATGATCAGTGCAAACGTCCGCCTTCTTGACGACCGTCAATTCTACGGATCGTCTCACGTGAAGAATCCGAGGGCTCACGCCACTCGGCTCGCCTGGTTTCTAAAAAACTGGAGAGGTTTCGGGTATTGTGTGACCGTATAACAACCATCTGGCTTACGCCGGACGCTCGCCTGCGGAGGCGGGCTGCGCCCTGATTTAGGGGGCTTTAGATTCGATTTTCTCCAGCGCCAGGCGAACTTGGTGCCGCAGTTTGAGATCTGTGGTTGCTTGCAGTTTCGTCAACGTGGGAATCGCGTCTTTCGCGGCGGGTCCGAGTTTTTGCAAACAGTCGATCAAGTGCGATTGAGTACAGCGCCGTGGTTCTTCCAGTGCCGCGATGACTTGCGGCAGGACGGGTAATGCTGTAGCACCCAGGTCACTCAACGTATTTGCTGCAGTCCCGGCGACGTGCGGATCGGGATCGGTCAGCAGCGTCGCCATCATTTCGGCAGTTCCCTGCGCCTCGCGGCCAGGGAAATAGAGGGCGCTGAGTGCCGCCTGTCGCAATTCGGAATCGGTCCCCGTCACGAACTTGATCAATTCGGGGACCGCGGGTGCGGTGAGAGTTTTCAACTCTGACAATCGACTGATCTCGGCCAATTGACTGATTGCGGACAAACGGCGATTTTCATCAGACAGCTGCTTTTGCAGAATCGCGACGGCTTCGCGTGCCGGCTCGCCTCCGATTGCAGCCAGGGCCAGGGCCACTCCGGGTAAGTCATCGTGGTCCTGCAACTGAGTCAACAATTGCGGCCACAATTCGGCGGCATGCGGCCCCAATTCCTTCAATGCATCAAAAGCGGAATAGTTGAAGCGTTCCCGCTTCAGCGTCTCTGCTAGAAGGATGGGAAGTCCGGGTTTGGCCTCTGCACCCATGCTGCCGATTATTCTGAAGCCCTGATAATCGAACCCGCCCCGCGTTTGATAAAACTTGATGATCTTCGGCAACTCTGACGCGACATTCGGCCCCTGACGACGTAGGGCTTCGGCCGCTTCCGATTGCCGCCGCAGATCGCTGATGAGCAGTTCCACGACGCGTGGAACCAAGTCTTTGGCAGTCGGATCGATCCGCGCCACGGCAATCGTCGCTGTCATTCCTGTGGGGTCTTGATCGGCGGTGATCAGGGCTCGGAGTGCCGGGAGTGCCGCCGCGGCTTTGTCCTCAAAGTTCCCCAGCAATCTGGCGGCTGCCTCACGGCGCGAATGGGCTGCATCTGCGACGACGCGAGTCAATTCGGCCACAATTTCTGACACCAAGGTCGCGGGGAGTTTATCAATTGGTGACAGCAGGTGGTCTGTACGGTACTCAGAAACTGAAATCAGGCAGGCCAGAAAAGCGGCCCGGACTTCTGGAGCATCCGGCGAAATCTGCAGCAGCGCCTTCGCCGTCTGGATTCGCAGCTCTTCCCCAGCCTTCTCGTTCTTAACCAATTCTAGTAACCCGGGCACGGCACCCTGGGCCTGCGCTTTGAAGCCCAGCAAACGCTCGATGATGTTCCCCCGTCCGTCATGATAGCTTTCGGCATCTCGCTCAATTTTCAGTCCTTCGCTCAGGACGGGGACCGCAGCTTCAAACGTTGCGGGCAGTTCTGCCAGGATCATCGCCGCGGTCACCCGCACTTCCACATTGGGATCCTTCAGCAACTCGGTCAATATTGCCGTCGTGCGTTGATCACCATCTCCGATTCGGCCCAGCACCTGAATCGCCAAGACTCTGCCCGGACGATTGGCATCGGGCTGCTTGGCCAATTCGATGACCATCTCGATGGCGGGTTCGCCAATGCCCACGATGCCCTGGGCGTATCTTTCCACCACCCCGTCGTCGTTGACGCCGCGACCCTGCGTCAGTATCTGGCGAATTTCAGGCAAAGCCACGGTTGCCGGCGCGCCAATGGTTCCCAGGGCCTGAATGAGCATTGATGCGGAATTCCCAATTTTCCAGGCCGCATAGTAGTTGAGTTTTTCGATGGGCTGCCCGTCCCGATCCTGGGGCGCGGCCAACCTGGCCAGGCTGGCTTGCAGAGGCGGCAGGTCTTCCAGTCGGGCGCGGGTGAGCCACAGGATGTCGCTGGCCTTGTAACGTGCCTGAATCCTGGGGTCGTCATCCAAAAAGTCGCGGGCGAGATCCTTGGGGAGTTTTGCCACGATCGCGACGAGATCGGGGATGGCCGCACGCACGTCGACCTCGGCCTCTGCCGATTCTCGCAGACCTGCCAGCGCGTACTCTTCCAAATCTTTATCCGCATTGGGCAAGCATGCCACAACGAGCGGCAAAGCTTCGGCATTGCGCGGGTCCAGTCGCAAGATTGCCAGGGCAGCCGCGAGCCGCTGGCCGGGATTTTCAGATTTCAGAGCCAGTTGCAGCGCGGGAAGTAAGTGGCCCACGCGGAATGTCGAGGGAGATTCAATGGCATAGACAATTGACAGGCGAGCCGAATGGGGTTGCTTGTCGTTCGTCAATGCGGCGGCCAGCACGGAATGGGCGGGGGCACCAATCAGCATCAACACATGGGCTGCGGACGAGCTAGTTCGTGCGTCTTCAAGCCACGGCTGCAGGGCCTGTGCCAGCTCACCCGAGCCGCCACTCGCCGGCAGTTCTCGTAACAGAACGGCCGCCAGCGCCTGGTCTCGCAATTCCGATCCGTTCAACAATTTCTCGAACTTGGGCCGCCCGATGTTCCAGTGGCTCAAGGCTGTCAGCAGCCCCCACGCCCGTTCGCGCACTTGGGAATTCTCGTTGCGAAGCAACTTCGCCAGATCCGGGAGACTGAGTTCCAACCGGGCGATGGGGTTCTTTGACAGTTCTTCCCATTTGGTGTCATCGAGTAATCGGTCGAACAGAATGGGATCTGCGTCGCCCGGGTCGGCCTGGAGGCGTTGTACCGTATTGCTGGCGGTGGTCTTCACGTTATCGGATGTCGTGGCGGCAATCAGCTTCTCGATCTCTGGAATCGCCGGCTTGGCTGCGGGTCCGATTCCCCCCAAGGCTTTGAGGACATTGACTTGGACATGCTCTTTCGAATCGTTCAAGGCCTTGACCAGATCGGGTACGGCGCCTGCGGCATGTTGATTCAGTCTGATCAGCGCGAACCCAGCCGCCTGGCGCATGTATTCGTCTTTGTGGGTCAGGCGTTGGGCGATGTCGGGCACGGCCGGTTTGGCCGCTTCCCCCAATGCTCCCAGTGCCAGGATGATTCCTCGTTCCCGCCCCTCATCAGACTGAGGCAGCAGTTTTTGGAGTGCGGGGACCGCGGCACCAGCAATCGGTCCGAAGACTCGGATGGCGGTGATCACGTCATCACGTCCGTAATCCCGGTCAAGGGCCTTGATGACGGCAGCCACGGCAGCCTCGTTCTGGGGAGCGATCTTGGCCAGAGCTTCAGCAGCATGAAGCGTCGAGTCCTTCTCATCACTGACCAGCGCGATCAAATCGGGGACGACTTCGGCCGCCGCCGGTCCAAATTTCCCCAAGGTTCTGGCTGCATCGCCGCGGACCCCGGGTGTCTCATTCTTGAGGATCGGACGAATCGCCGCGATCACTTCCGGTGTGGCGTATTCGACGCGAGCGGCGACGTTCAAGCCGATCAACCTGACGTAGAAGTCGTCGTAACGGAGCGCTGCGACCACACGGGGCAGGACCAGTTTTTGACTCTCCCCTTCCAGCCCGATAAATTTTGACAGAACGGCTCCATAGAACTGAGTTCGCTTCCGCTTTTCGCCTTCGGACGGAGTGGCGGCGAGGACCGCTTCGCATTCTTCTGCGGCCGCGATCGCGACTGGCAACCAGACCTGTTCATTCTTGGGGGCTTTGAGGAATACCGCCTCGCGCACTTGTAAGTCGAGGCTTTTATCCCGAGCGGCATCCAGTAAGCTGGCGGCCAGTCGCGAGTCGGTTTCGTCCAAAGTCAACAAGGCGATTGCGCAACCCGTGCGGATCGTCAGCGGTTGGTCCGGAGCATCGAATAGTTTTTTTAGTGCATCGATGTGCTTGGCATCGTACCAGTCAAATTCCGAACTCATCGCGACGACCTGCCCGGCAGCGGTCCGCAACTCGGGCGGCGTTTGCGGATCCGCCAGGATTTGCAGCAAAGCAGAAAAACCTTCGCTCTTGGTCTTCTTCATGGCGGTGGCGATTTCGCCATGTGCCCAGACTTGATCGGGCGATTTCAGCATCTGGGTCAACAGGTTGCGCATGTTTCCGATAGGATCACTGCTGGCATAGAGTTCCATCCCCGTCGTGGCCGCCTTGCGAATACTCTCGCTTTTAGAGGCGAGTGCCGCTTCAAACAGTGGAACGGCTTCCGGCAACTTCGGTTCGGCGAGTCCCAGGGCTTCGATGGCATGGAGCCGAACCGATTCGTCCGCATCCTCGGTCAGTTTCTTGATGATGGCCAAAGCCGCAGGCGTCATGGGTCGCAGCTTTTCAATTCCCTTCGCGATCGATTTTTTGCGCTCGATCCCTTCACTATTCGTTTCGGCGAAGATTGGCGTGAGCGATTCAAAGCTGCCCAGTTGGGCGAGTGCCGTGATGGCGACTTTGCCCAGTTGCGGGTCCCTGGCGAGCTGAGTGAGAGTGGGGATCGCCGGCTTGCCCGCTTCGCCCAGCGCTCCGACAGCCGCCGCGACATCAAACCGGTCATGGGCAGATCCCTTCTCCAACGCTTCCAATAATGGTCCCGCCGCTGCTGTGGCTCTGTCAGGATCACCCGTCGCGAGTTCGGCCAGCGCGCCGGCGGCTGCGGCTCGAACGTCTCCGTCAGCATCTTGACGTAAGAGTTTGCCGATGCCCGGAATGGCTTTCGCGAGACTGGTCCCGTGTTTCCGCAGCGCGTTCGCAGCGGCGCGGCGGACTGCCGGCCGGGTGTCGGCCAGGAGTGGCAGTAACGGGGAAGCAACATCGGGGATCGGGTCACTCCCCGCGAGATGCTCGGCCACGTGTTGACGGACTCCCGCGTGGGGATGTGCCAGAAACTTGATCAGTTCGGCGGTGTCCTTTTTTTCCTCAGCGGATGCGACATCTCGCAAGACATCCGGCGGGATATTTTCGAGCGTCTGTGGCGGTTCGTTCGGCTTGGGCGGAGTGGGCGTCGGCTGCGTCGGCGTGGGAGCCGCCGGCTTTTTCATCTGCGGCGTTGTCGGCGTAGTCGTCCCGAATTCGATTTTGGGCTCAGTAAGCTTGTCCTCGGATGGATCAGGTTGCTCGCCTTCTGGCATGGTGTCCGGTGCGACAGGGTCCGACTTGGGAGCGACTGAACTGGTCTTCTTGCGGGATGATTTCTTGGGCGTTTTCGAATTTGCCACGACTTCGCGCGGGGACCGGCGCTGCGGCGTTTTTTGCGAGTAGACGACAATCCCAAATAACATAACGGCCGAGAAGATGCTCAGCACGGCGACCTTTATCAGGCCCAAGATCGGCGATTGCGGTGAGCTCGCCCGGCGCGGCACTGGTTGGGGAACACTCACCCCCGGGGCCTGCAGCGCTGGCGGAGCAAATCCCTCAAGGTTTGGAAAATCGGTGGAAGTGGCATCGTTCGCCCCCGGTTGATTTAGAGGGATTCCCGGCACCGCAGCGGCCACAGGAATCACGGGGATGGCTGTGGCGACGGGCAACGCCCCCAAAATAACACCTGCGATCAATGGTGCCGCCAAGGCCACCGTGGTCGGCAATGGCGGAGATGCCACTGCGACTGGCGGTATCTGAGGCACCGGTGGGGCAATGTTGGCCACCGGGACAACGAACGGCTTGGAACAAGCCGGACAGTAGATCGCCGTCCCCTGCAGACTGGGATCGGACAATTGGCCGGACGCCTGGCAATGAGGGCAGGTCACCGAATACAACTCGGACATGAGCAGAGACTTTCTGAAAGCCAGCCGCGAAAGAAGCCGCGTCAGGGCAGGACGAATTGTCCGGCCAGCGGGACGTCAGGCGAGCGACGTAGATTCTGATCGCACGATCAACAGGAATCAATGGCCACAACGGGTTGGGGTCGGGCCTGCGATTTTTCGAAATTGGCGGTATTGACGCTGATTTGCGAATGCGACTCGATA
>CAMAVF010000119.1 GCA_945861445.1 Planctomicrobium piriforme
ACCGTGGCGTCAATCGTGACCCCGTCAGTGCCAGCCAACGTATTCAACGTGACTGCCGCTTTGTTCGCGAAGTTGATCAATTCGAAGGTATTGCTGTCGACCGTAATGGTTCCACCCAGACCGTCGCTGATGGTCACCGTGTCGGCCGCGGCCGTCCCATTGATGATGAAGGACGCGCCCATGACGGTGTCGGTGATGGGTGACAAACCAAAGAAGGTAATTGTCTGGACCGTCGCACCTTCGGTATGGGTGAGAGTCCCATCCGTCAGGTTGGTGGGATCATAGGAGCCAGTCCCGGTGGCCGTACCACCACCCAGGTTATTCAGCGTGCTATTCGCCGCACCGTTGAATTCAATGCCGCCGGTCGGGGCAAACAGCCCGTCGACCGGATTGTTGATGGTCAGCGTGTTAGTACCACTGCCGTTAATCACCACCGAGGTGGCGGCGAAATTGAATGCCGCTCCGCCTCCGACCGACATGCCGCCTTGTGCAGCGGACGTCGCGTCAATCACGACCTCGTCAGTGGCGTCGACAGCCAGAGCCAGCTCAGCCACATCGACTCGACCAGCGCCAGTCGTGCTGACGGTTCCACCTGCAGCGACGTCCAGATTATTGAAGTCTTCGAAGTGGGTACCAACGTCCAGAGTACCATCGGAATTGATCGTCACATCGCTGTTGTCGTTGATCTCAAAACTCTGGGTCGTAACGACCTGGGCCGCGATGCCGTCACCATCACCAATATGCAGGTTTCCAGTCCCTGTCGCTGAATCGAAAGCATTGCTGCTCAACTGCAACACACCGTCGTCGACGAAGGTGTCGCCAGCGTAGGTATTGTTACCCGAAAAGATCAGCGTTCCCGTGAAATCCGAGCCCAAACGGATGCCCGGAGCGCTAACGATGTCGGCCCCAATTTCCACCGAACCGCCGACAATATTCGCTAGCAGGACTGCGTTGGTGACTGTTAGGTCCCCAGTGCCGTTGATCGAGTTGGCACCGGCACCAGCGTCATTCAGGATATTGACAAACTGACCAGTGCCGTCAATCGTCAACCCAGTCGCACTAATGCTGATGGTGTTGCCAGGACCCGTGAAGTGAATTTGCCCGATGGGCGTGGCGAGATCAGCGACGGTCGAAAACCCGCCACCGAACTGTACGATGTCGTCGGACGTATCGGGAGACGCATCACCCACCCAGTTGCTGCCATCGCTCCAGAGAGTTCCATCACCTGTGCCATCCCACACGAAGGTGGTGAGAACGATACGATCCTCCAGTTGTTCCGCGCGTTGCGGAACGATTTTTGACGCCGCATGAATCTTGCGACGCTTCTGGGGCTTCTTCTTCCCTCCAAAGCTATTCTGCAACCAACTCGTCAAGGTGATCTTCTTCATGGGTAACCTTTCGTGGCATCGATGAATTGCACGGTGTAAATTGAGATTATCTAAAGCCCCAGGGATTAGCGGATTTCAGGCATTTCGCGCGAGGACGCAGTCAGATCGAACACGTACCAGATAAGATGGGGCGAATGGCCATTTTGACAGCCACGCCCCATGTAACCTATTTCCTACAATCGTTAAAGTCAACAAAGTCGTTAGAGATTTTACAGTTCTTCCATTTGGGACTCGACTGCCAGACCTGCACGCACTTGTGCCATTGATGCAGCCAAGTGCATGCAGTACGATACAAGTCATAATGTCTTTAGTGGCTGTGACAATTTGAGTGGAATCGGAGCTGGCGTCGCTGGTGCGCAGCGTCTCGCATCTGAATCGCGCGCTGCAGGACGCAAAACAGCCCACGGCCCCGACTGCACATTGCAGTCGGGGCCGTGGGCTGTTATTCGTGTCGAGTTCCAGAAACCTACTTCTTCAGGCGGTCCAGGCTCACCTTTAAGAACTGCACCCCGCCGTTGAGAAACACGGTCCCGACATGCTGATCATCGATTTGAATGGTGCGTGCTGAATAGTAGCGGGCCGCGACGTTCGCTTCCGGCAGCACGACAACCGTGCGATCGTTGTTCCATGTGAGTCCATCGTCACCGGAATAGTTGTAGCTCAACCCCTTATTCATGGTGCCGACTCCAAACGTGACCAACAGCCCGCCGTCCTTGAGCACCGTCAGGTAGCGGCCCTCGGCGGTGTCCGTATCTGGGACCGCGCGAAACGTGTCGATCGTCGTCCAAGACTGGCCGTCGTCAGTCGATCTCAGGTAGACCGGCCCCATCGCCAGCAGCGTCCCCTTCGAAGTGCGAACAATCTGCTGGAACGAGTGCTGTTTCTTGTCAGCGTCCACCACCGGGAACACGGTCAGTTCACCCGACTTGGGATCAAACAGCCGCGGCGGCCCGACTCGCAGTGGCAATAGCCAGCGACCGTCGCTCCACGGCAGCACGTTGTGTCGGACTGCTCCCAGATGCTTGCCGTCGACGGGACCGATTAGACCTTGTTCCGTCCAGGTCTGTCCCTGGTCGGCGCTGATCGAGTACAGCAGGGCCCGCTCGTAGTAGCCGTCCTTCTTCTTGTCATCCGCGATGTAGTTCCAGGTCACCACCACGCGATCATCCGGCAAAACGTCCGCCGTTCCGGGGTACACCTCGAACACGGGCGCCTCACGAATCACCTCCGGCCGCTTGGCTGTGGTCTCAATCGCGACCGGTTTCTCCCACGTCTGCCCGCCATCCACCGAACGCGTCCGCATGAGGACATTGTTCGTCTTATAGACGATGATCAGCGTGCCATCCTTCGTCTGGCAGATCGAAGGATGCACATGCCCCCCGGCCGACTTTGCCACCATGACCGGCTGATCCTCAGCCTGCACACGGCCGACGAACATCGTCAACAGACAGAAACCGGCGGCAGCGAAGCAGTATGAAACGGACCGATGATGTCGCATAGAGGTTCCGATCTGGTAATTGGCAGTCGAGACGGGGCAGAATGCCTCGCCGTGGACCGTTAGTTTAGAGCCCAGAACACATCAGTCAACTCTGTCACTCGGGCTTCATCATTTGCACGTGATTGCTTCGACCCATCCCGATGATTCCATTTCCCGCTTGACTCCGTAGCGACTGTATTAGTAGTATTAATACGGTCATGGGAGTCTCGGCATGGAATTCGAAGTCAGCACAACCGGACGCGAACCGATCTACCGGCAGCTTGCCGGGCAGATTCGTGAGGCGATCGCGCGGGGGCGGCTGGCTCCCGGTGCGCGGTTGCCGTCTGTCCGCGAGCTGTCGAAGACGCTGGTCGTGAATCCCAATACGGTGGCGCGTGCTTACACCGACCTGGAACACGAAGGGGTGCTCAACACACGGCCGGGGCTGGGGGTGTTTGTCGCCGCTCCGGGCAGCGATCTCACCAGGCCCGTGCGGAAGAAACGCCTGGTCGACAGCATTGACACTCTTTTAACGGAAGCCGTGCATCTCGACTTCAGCCACAGCGAGACGCTGGCACTGATTCAGGACCGCATGTCGCAGTTTCATTGGAAGTCGTAAGGAATGGCCGAAGCTTGATTGTCGTCACCACGCTCGCCAGTGCGTGGGTTGAAACGGAATTGCCCCCCGCTCTGGCGAGCGTGGCTACAAATGAACGAGCCAACATGCAGTACGCGATTCAAACTCGTGGACTCACGAAGTTCTACGGCAGCAAGGCGGTGGTGCGCTCACTGGACCTGCAGGTCCCGACCGGCTGCGTGTATGGCTTCCTCGGTCGCAACGGAGCCGGTAAATCGACCACGATCAAGCTGCTGACGGGGATGATTCACCCCGATCACGGTACGGCCGAGGTCCTGGGCGAAGACGTCGCCACGCTGTCCGTTGCCACCCGGGGCCGGATCGCCTACATCGCCGAAGGGCATCCACTGTATGGCTGGATGACCATCAATCAGTTGGAGCGATTTTCGCGACCGTTCTACGCGACATGGAACCGGCCGCTGTTTGATCGCATCATCGATCACTTCGAGCTGTCGCGAACACAAAAGGTGCGACGGTTTTCGAACGGCCAGCGAGCACAGGTGTCGCTGGCCCTCGCGCTGGCTCCTGATCCCGAGTTACTGATTCTGGACGATCCCACGTTGGGACTGGATACCGTCGTGCGTCGCGATTTCCTCGAGTCGATGATCCAGATCATTCAGCGTGAGGGACGGACCATCCTGTTCAGCTCGCACATCCTGGGGGACGTCGAGCGCGTAGCCGACCGCATCGGCGTCATCGTCGACGGCGTGCTGCGGGTCGATTGCCCGACCGATCACTTCAAGTCAACCGTCAAATTAGTCATCGCCGAGTTCGCCACCGCAGCGCCGCCGCTTGTCGAGATCCCCGGCCTGGTCAGCGGACTCGTCAACGGTCGCCGCTGGGAATTGGTCGTCGCGGGCTATGGCGAGCAACAGGCCGACCTGCTCCAACGCAGCAAACCCATCGCGATCGAGGTCGTGGAACTGAATTTGGAAGACGCATTCATCGCCTACACGCGGGGCCGTCGCAGGATCTTTGCGAACGATCCACCGACAAGCCCTGAGTCGCCGCCAATACTTAGTACGAGTTCAAGGGAAACGGTGTAGCCGCGTTCGCCAGAACGCGGGCCTTTTTGTTAATCGCCCGCACTCTGGTGAGATGCGGCTACTACCTGGTTGCATCACATCACAAACCCAGACTCGTTGCAGCCCCGAACCGCCGAGAGGCTCAATATGTTTCGTGCATTACTCGTCAAAGAACTCCGTGAAATCTGGTGGCTGGGCCTGTTACCACTGGGTTTCGTGTTGTACGCCGTCTTGAATCAAACATCGCACAGCCTGTGGGAGATCATCGTTCCGCGAGACCCCGATGAATGGGACCTGGTTCCATTTGCCGAGACCGCGTATCAAACTACAGGACTGTTTCAAAGTATCTTGCAATGGGGATGCATCCTCGCGGCGGCACTGGGGCTGTGGCAGACCTTCCGGGAATCGCAATCTCGCACCTGGCACTTTCTGCTGTATCGCCCGGTTGACCGGCAAGTGATCCTGGGGGCCAAGATGTTGTCCGCCGCCCTGATCTATAGCATCGCCATTGTGTTACCCGTTGGTGGACTCGCGCTATGGGTAGCCACGCCTGGGACCCATGCGTCTCCGTTTCACTGGTCACTGACGGCCCCCGCCTGGTACGCGGTGGCAGCAGGACCTGCGGTCTATCTGTCGGCTTTGTTTGCGGGCCTTCGGCAAGGTTCAATCATCGGCCCCCGGTGGTGGCCATTGATCGGGACGGCGACCGCATTTGGTCTGGCCGCAATGGCCTTGCCCACTCAATTCCTCGTGGCGATCTCGGTGGCGCTCGTGGTTTGGGACACGTTGCTGATCGCCGCCGTTCGAGCGGAATTGAAATCCGCAGATTTTGGCTAAAGCGAATTCACATACGGCTTTCGTCGTCGTTGATGGGAGGGTGAAGCTCGCCCTCTCAGCAGCAGCAATGACTCAAGCGACCGTCACCAAATGAAAAAGTTTTATTGCTCTAAATGAGATCGACGTTTTAGAAGCATACACCACACAGGAATGCACCATGCGATCAGATCGACTCTTGGCACAGTTCGGCACAGTCATGGGGTTGTCACTGGGCTTTCTGATTCTGTATCTCGCCGCAGTCTTTATCGTGATGGCCGTCATCGAGACGCGACCTCGTGTTTACGAACGCACCGATTATGGGTACTCACTCATGGAGGTCAAAGGCGAAATCTTGCGCGAAAAGTGGTTGGCAAAAGGAGATCCGGATATCTCGACGCTGGACGGTCGATCGGTCAAGCTGCCCGAACGATACGAGTATCGTCGGGAAGCGTCGCTGGACGTACTCGATCCGCAGCAAGTGGATTCCGCAAACCGGAGATTTCCCGAGTGGGGCATCATCGGATTTTACGTCGGGCGGCGAGGCAGTCCCTGGTTTTTCATTCAGCGGAGAACGGGGAGTCAATTGCACGGCTACTTTGTTCACTATTCCAAACAGTCCCGGGCACCAACGACCTACCTGGGAGCGAATGGTGAGTCCGCAACTCCACCGCCGCCTGATCAGCAGTTTCAGTTACGGCTGCCAGATTTCATCGCGGAATTGGAGCGTGAGATCTATTCGACGCAAGTCGCCACGCGTTCGCCTCTGTCGGAGGACGTTTCTAGATCGGTGGGATTGCCGCTCGGGATTGTCTATTTTCACTCCACCACCGGTTTAGAGAGAGTGGACTTGAATCGCCGGATCGTCGCCAAAGTTGTGGCAGATCCCGACCTGCAAAGTTTCGCTAAACACGCTGTGTATGAAACCGACAAGGAGTTGGGTGAGCGCGCGGCGATCGATCCCCGTCTCGCCATTCTGCTACGAGGAAAGACAACAATCGTCGAAGTTCCGCTCAAAGGAATTCGGTCCAAGTACATCATTCCAGAAAGCTTAAGGGGGATCAATCTGGGAGTGTATCCCATCAACGCCGACTCGATCTACTTCGGGACTTCAGCTCTGGGCCTCGACGGTAATGTCCGACACCAGAAAGTGTTCCAGTGCGATGCTGCTGGCAGGATTATCAAGGACTGGAGCCTCCCTCAACCACAGGTCAAGTCAGCGAATCCCATCTGGGCGGAACTCGGAACCACGACGTTGTTTCCGACACCTCTGCTGATGGGGGCCGCGTACGTCGTGAATGAGGAAATGGCGAAAACTCCAGTGCGGGAGCTCGTTCACAAATATATGCTGACGATTGTCCTGCTGCTGGTGTATGGCACTCTGTCGAGCCTTGCCGCATGGCGATTGGCACCTCGATTCAGCGGGGCTTCGGCGCAATGGGGGTGGCTGGTGTTTGTGTTTATTGCGGGGCTGCCCGGCCTGGCCGGCTATTTGATGCACTTCCGCCGCAGAATCCGGCCCGTCCTGGAACCCGCCGCGCGCCTGGGGACCGAGATCTTTGCGTGACGTCTCGTGGATCGCGCGCATTAACCTTTGAGCGGCACCTCTTCGTAGGCGAGCGTCCGGCGTAAGCCGGATGGTTGTTAGCGAGTTTCTGCAATCACTTGGTCGACGATGTCCTGAGGTCATTGGTCGAATGGTTTGAATGGGGCTTGATTGTCGCCTCAACCGCATAACAACCATCCGGCTTACGCCGGACGCTCGCCTGGGCCACACACGCCAGGCTAATCCGGTCTATCACATCCGCTGCCGATACAGGGCTGGATCAACGGCCGCGACCATCTCACCGATATTGAGGGGCACCTCCAGAAAATCGACGATCGCCGTCGCTGCTGTCTGAGGATCTCGCAAGACGGCAGCATGATCGCAGTATGTCACGCGGATGTATTTCTGTGATGCGAGCCAAGCAGTCACCGTTTCGAGGTGTCGTTCGAAATGAGACCGCATCAGGGCTCGGTCCGGTCCCGCGGGTTGGCCGCGTCGTTCCAGCATGCGTTCTTGTGAGGCGAGGACTTCGTCCAGTTCGCGGCGCATGAAGATCACGCGGTACTCATGATCGGCGGGCAGGCTGCGTAACAATGGTGATACGACCTTGATCGCCTTCCCTTCCGCCGCAGCGATCCAACTCGCATCGCGTTCCAAAGCACGAACTTTTTCCAGTTCGAAATACCCGCGCGGATTGTCGGCGTCGGCCACACGTTTCTCGTCACTGAGGATCGGGTGCCCGCCGGCCTGCACCATCTGCATCAGTAATGACGTGCCCGACCGAGGCAGACCTGAGACAACTGTGATCATCGTTTCTTTAATCCTCTGGCGGATTTCACGTGTGGGAACAACGTTCTCGCCGACAATTCGTATGAGGGTGTGAGAGTATGAGTGTGACGGAGTAAACTTCGGTTCGAGTCAATGGAGGACGCAACTCGATTTCATCCAGCGCCAAAGACGGTAAATTGTCTCCCCTCGCCCTGGTACTCCGGGGAGAGGGGTTGGGGGTGAGGGGCTTTCCGAGCGTCATTGAAATCCCCTCCTTCAAGATGCCTTTCCAATACAGATTCTGCACTCAACAACATCGGTTAATCGTGCCCCTCACCCCCGCCCCCTCTCCCCGGAGTACCAGGGCGAGGGGAGAGGTATCCGTCATCTGGGGGCACAACTGACATCCAATAATGCTCACCCTCGTTCAATCAATACTGCCTATGCAACTTTTACTCCACACAAGCGGCCGACTAACAAGCCAAAAATCATCATTAGAATAACAGCCGCGATCGACCAGTGAATCTCATAGGTGCCGAGCAGCAATTGACGCTGGGGATAGGTGAGCTCCATCCGGGTGACGGGACTGGTGGACTTCAACGGTGGTTCACCAGGATTCAGGATTTCACCCCAGATACCGTTTGGAATGCGCAGCGGCGAAACGCGCGAGAGATTGGTGCCGACGGCCAATTGTTTCAGTTCGGTGGCGTCACCCACGCGTACGGAAATGGGACTCGTTCCGTGGCCCGTGCCTCTCAGTCGCCATGCCATTTCATTGGTGGCGAGAGTTCGTACTGCTGGAGATTCCAGCTTCGCAGTGGCCGGCAGTGAGACTTCCACGGAGGTTTGGGCGACCGGGTGTGATTTGTTTAATTCGACTTCCAGAACAACTGCCTCACCCACGCGTAGCGGTCGCCATTCGAACCAGCAGGCGAGTTGGATGAAGATCAGGACCAGCGGTATCGTGGCCACCAGCATGGGTCGCAACATGGATCCGAGGTAACCCAGGTTGGCCCACAGAATGCGCACGCACGCGGAAAGGTTCACGCGAATATCATGCTGAAACAGCAGCAACTCCAGCAACCGCGCGATGAAGCGATTGCGGGCTCGGAGGAGGGCCTGTTGATCGGACGAAAAATGGAATAGCAGGACCAATACCCCGCCCGCCAGCAAGGACGCGACGCTGAGCGCGACCCACGGGGAAAGACGTCCCCACGGCGTCAGCAGGACGTCAGTCAGTAAGTTCAGGGGTTGATTCAGAAGCCACATTATTCCAGATATCCCAAGCCCTGCAGCCGCTGCCGGATTTCCTGCTCGGACTGCGCCTGTTCGATTTCCGCCGCCGCCTTCTCGAGGATGTGGATGATGAATTCATCCACCGAACTATAGTCGGCAACCTTGGCAGCTCGCTGCAGCGTGGCATAGAGCCCGCGGTCAATCTTGACTTTCGGTTCAAACATTCCAGGTTCTCTCGCTTCCAAGTAGCCCGCCCAGAGGGCACGGGTGCCGTAGGACGGGTCTCCCGGCCCGGCCGAGTGCCGTGTCAATCAAGTTTCGTAATTGCAAGACAACCATCCGGCTTACGCCGGACGCTCGCCTACGAAGAAGATCATATCAACCGGCGTCCTGTCATGCTCGGTGGGACTGGGACACCAAATGCGCCGAGGATCGTGGGGGCCAGATCTTCCAGCTTGGGTAAACCCTGCGGTAGGGGCCGACTGCTCAACAAGACTCCCGGAACGTAGGTTGGATCGATGCAATGGTCGCCGCTCCAGGCGTTCATGTTGTCACTGACGAGCTCTCTGGGAAAACCTCCCAGGATTGTTTCCCAGGATGCTCGATAGTTCTTTTCGTACCCGATAATCAGGTCGGGGCTGTCAGCCACGTGCGCCCCGGTATACACATCCGCCGCTCGATAGACGCGGGCGATGACCTTGCCGCCGGTCTGAGGGTCGGTCACCGCCTGCAGCCGGTCGATCAGGTCTCGCTCTAAGCGTTTGGCTTGAGCGTCGGTCACCGAGCCATCGACTTCGCGCCCCTTGCGATTGAGATACAGGCTGTTAATTCCCAATCCGTACGCTCGGGACCGTTTCCAGTCCACATTCGGAAACCCGGGCGATCCGTCGCGGGTGGGAGGCCGCCTGGTCCGCAGGTAGCCGTTGTCCAACAGCCACGAATTCAAGTTGAACTGCCGCCGGAATGATCCGAAGCCGTGGTCGGACATCACCAGCAACCAGCCTCGCGAGTCCAGTTTTTCCAGTGCCTGTCCGACGGCTTTATCAATCTTCTCGTACAGCGTGCCGATGAAGTCGCCCTGCGATTCCGCGAGTTGTTTCGAGTACTGCGGATGGCCCGGGTCGATCGCTCGCCAGAACACGTGCGAATTCAAATCGAGCGTTGAAAAATAGAAGAACAAGAATCCCTGCTGGAAGCGGCTCAGTTCACGTTCATAGCAGCGAAGGCGTTCCTCGTGCACGAACGTGGCCTGCTGCCGGTATTCGCCAGCGGTCAAGACCCCCGAGGACAGGGCATTCGTGTCTTCGATCATCCCCTGGGTGTAGTAGTATCCCAATTCCTGAACGAGCTGTTTGGAGTAACCGGCCGGCGTCGACAGCGGCACCGAGGGATTGGCGGGATCGATGTTGATCGGCGACACGTACAGCGAAAACGGCTCTCGAACACTCTTCAAGTAGAATCGGCAGATCCCGGTGACCGAGACCGCGAACGACAACAAATCGAATCGCACGACGATCCAGTCGCTCCATTCTCCCTGCTTGAGAATCAGCGTCTGATTTTGAATTGTGATCTTAACGACAGCCTGTTCGGGATCGCGGACGACCTCGAATCTGACCTCAGCCTGCTCCTCTTTCGCAGAGAATTCGTTGTAGGGACCCTGCAACCGGCCGGTGAGTTGATGGTTGGTCAGCCGAATGCGTTCGATCCGTCCGCCGGGGACATCGCGTGACCGTTCGGCGGGAGTATCCGTCAAGAACGTAAAACTTCCATAGCCACCCTGCAAGTCGGGCGTTCCCATGCCCGACAGCGTTGTCGCATCCCCTTCTGTCGGAGGAAAGTTGGCCGGAATTCGGAAGACCGTGCAGTCGACGCCATGCCGCTCCAGATCGTTCCAGAACGTCGCCCCCTTGCGCCGGTTCTCCAGTTTGGATGGCGCACTTGGGATCACCATCTGACCCAGTCGCCAGGGCTCGCCGGCCGGTTCGACCCGGGCCGTGGAATGGTACGGCTTCATATCGGCGGGATCGCGGGCGATGAAATCAAAAATGCCATGCCCGCCGGGATTGGTCCCCGAGATGAAATTCGACCAGGCGACTGGGCTCTGCGGCGGGATGCTGGTTTCCAGCCTTTGGAGCGAACCCGACTCTTTCAACCGCTTGCAGTTCGGCATCCGTCCGGCCGCCATGAACTGCTCTAAGAGACCCGGATCCATGCCGTCGATCCCCAGCACGATCATCCGTTCGAGCTGACTGTCAGACCGCGGCGCCACGCCACGTCCGCAGCCGGCAGCCAAAGCCACGGCACTGGCAGTTTGCAGAAACCGCCGCCGAGACACCGATTGAGACACTCGATAATTCCTGCCGCTCATGAGGCCACCTCGGCAGGTTCCGGGGCGACCTTTGTCGCCGGTGTGGAGGGGGGCACGGTCGCCTTGGGAACCGCAGGGGATTTCGGCAGCAGCGACTGACCGTCCAGATAGCCGGGGGCGGGAACTCCGAATAATTCCATGATTGTCGGGGCCAGGTCTAGGATCGAGGCCGGGCGGTCAGACACCAGCGACCGGTTGCAGAACAGCACACCGGGGACCAGTTCAGGATCGACGCAGTGATCGCCGCTCCAGTACCGCGTGTTGTCCAACAGGACGGGTCCATCGCAACGACCGACCGCATTCTCCCACGAGGCCCGGTAACCGCGTTCATATCCAATCACGAGATCCGGCCCATTGGTCGCATAGGGACCGCGATAGGCGATGTGCGTGTCATGAACTTTTCTAATGGCACTGCAGCCGCGTTCTGTATCGGGCAACCCGGTCAACCGCGAAACGAGTTCGGCTCTTAAGGCCGTGGATTCAGTCGGCGTCACAATTCCCTGCGATTCACGTCCCTGTTGATTGATATAGATTCCACTCAGGCCAAACGCATAAGCCCGCGTCCGCGACCAATCGACCCCCTTCAGGTAATCGCCCGTTGGGCCGTCCGTCTGAGTGACCAGGTATCCATGCTCCTTCAACCAGGCATTCAAATTGACGCCCCGGCTGAAGTCGCAGAAGCCATGATCTGATAAGACAATCAACACGGCCTTCTCATCCAGTTCCTTCACCGTGCGTCCGACTAGATCATCCATCCGCTCATACATCTGATCCAGGACGTTTGCGTAACGCGTGACATCGCGTCCGGAGTTGGCGGGATGATCAGCCACATCATGTCGATAAAACATGTGCTGGATGCGGTCGGGCGCGTCAAACACACAGACGGTAAACCCTCGCTGCATGCGACGCAGAGCATCAAAAAACATCCGCTCGCGTTCGTCGTGGATGGCCCAAGCCTGATCGAGAAACGCCGCCTCGGTGACCGCACCCGAGTTCAACGCCCACGTATCTTCCGCCAGGCCCAGCGTGGCGAAGGCATCGTGCAGCTTGCCCAGGTACAGCGAATAATACGACGGATGCGAGATGGGCATCGCCGGACGTTCGGGATCCAGGTGAATGGGCGACACATACAGTCGAAAGTGCGGCTGCAGTGCTTCGACCCGAAACCGGCAGATGCCACTCACCTTCGTGAACCATCCCTCGCGAAATTCCACGTGGACCCAAGGTGAATCCTGTTGTAGGGGCAACCGGATTCGCTCGCTGCCGACCCGCAGCTCGATCGCATTTTTTTCGGGCAGAATCGTGATGAGCAAGCGGGTTCGGAACTCGCGCGGTTCCGTTGCCGAGGGCAGCGGCGGTCCCGGCAGCCAGGCCTCGATCCGGTTGCCGACCTGCTGGACCAGGATCCGCAGGCCTCCCGTCGTCTCGCTGCATTCCGCCGGGTCTGTGCTGAAGAGGGTGAACGAACCCTGTGTGCCGCGTAAGTCGGGCGTACACATGGCCGACAGCGACAGCCCAAAAAACTTCTCGGGAGGGAACGTGATCGGAACGCGCAGAATCGTGCTGAAGACACCAAAATCGCCGAGGATCTTCCAGAATTGCTGACTCTTCCGGAGCATCCGAATCGACCCGCCACCCAGTCCCACCCAGTTCCGCCAACCGCTGACGCCTTCCACAATGCGCGTTGAAGAAAGTTCTGGTAGATACGTCCGCAGGTTGCGGTTCAAGAAGTCGAAAATATTGTGCTTGCCCGGATTCACCCCAGTCTGGAACGACGACCAGGCAACGGGCGAAATAGGAGGCAACGTCGTCGCCAGATTGGTGAAGGTCCCCCGTTCCGCAAGCTGCTTGAGGTGCGGCAATCGCCCTTCCGCCATCAACCGCCGGACACGGCCCGGGTCGAGTCCATCCAATCCGACAACCACGACGCGTTTAGCCTGACTCTTGAGTCCCACCCGACGCCGGCGGAGCCACATCACGAAGATGCGGACCGGCCACGTGAGAAGCGACAGAAACAGCAAACCAAAGGCAATGATCAGGCCAAAGAACGACCCGACAACGGAAATCCCGGCACCCGGACCGATGTAGGCAGGGAGAAAGATCGGCGTCAGCACCAACTTCGCGAGAGCGAAGGAAATCATGAGTTTGCGGCTTTTCTTACGGGATCTGGCCAGGCAGGAGAATTCAAATGGAATCACGACATGTGTCGCGAGTTGCGACCAGCAAACGCCATCGCTCGATTCTAGGCGATCAGTCCCGGCCGCGACAATCTCTGCCCCATGAATACACGCCCGAAACGCCAGTTTTGAAGTTTCGGGTTTCGACGAAATCAGGTGAGGAGTGATCTACATGACTGATCATCTTGAGGACTTGAGAATACATTGGGGGAACACTGATCTACGCTAATCTACGCTAATCAAGAAAAAAATGACGCTCCGCGATCGGTCTTTGCCTGGATCAGTGAAGATTAGCGAAGATTAGTGTTCCACAAAATGAATTCTTCTGCGCTACTTCAAACAGCGCTCGTGAGTGCATTCCGGTTTCCACGAGCCAACACGCTCTTGGACAAATCCCCGGTGCGAGTCTACAATACTGCCGAGTTGCTGCTGAGATTGGGTGCAATTGACGGATCAATGTTGCGAGCGGCTGCAGTCGAGGCATTCACTTGTCTGGAGACAATAATGCACGTTTCGAATCGTCGACGCGATCCATTGGCATGGATCCTATCTGGCCTGATGCTTCTTGCAATCTGCACACCGCCGCTGCCGGGTGAAGAGCTTCCAAAGCCCCAGCGAGAACAGATTGGCAAAGTTCTCGGGAAGCCTGTTTACCGGGATGAGATGTCAAAAAAGGCGCAGACTGAGGATGAATTGCATCGGCTGTTCATGACTCCGGTTCTGCAGGTCTACGTCGATAAGCACAAGTCATTGTTCGAGCCAACCGAGGAAGAAATCGTGGCGTTCTTGGCGGATCTCGATAAGCAACGCGGTCCGGAATTGAAAGCCCTCGTCGATCGACAGAAGGCAGTAATCGCCAAATTGATCGAGAACACTCGCACGCAGATCAAGGCGGCCAAGATTGCAAAAAAATCGCGTGAGCTGACACCGGAGGAAAAAGAATTTCTGGAAGCTGAACCACTGCTAGCGGATGTTCAATTTGCAGCGATGGATCCCGAGTCGGACCGGCTATTTGCTGTGGAGACGCTGAAGAAGTGGAAGTTTCAAAAGCATCTACACCAACGATTCGGCGGTGGTCGCATTCGCGAACGGTGGGGTGGAATCGAGGCGGTTGAGGCGTTTTGCAAGTGGCTGGAAGCCCATGAACAACAAGGCGATTTCCAAATCACCGACCAGTATCTGCGAACGCGTTTTTACTCCTATTGGACGTGGCAAGACTACAGGGACTCCGACGACCCGGAAGACATCAAACGGATGTTGCTGGAACCGGATTGGCTGGGCACGTCACACGAGGCTGTGTCTGATAAGTCGTGAGTGAGTGCATTCCCTGGTTCGGAAGTGTGATCAAGGGCTGCCCATAGTCGTAATGGACCATTTTTGACAGAAAAATGGTACGACAGAAAAATCCTGGTCAGTCAATTCACTCGACGCCACAGTCTTCATTTTTCTGTCGTCACATTTTTCTGTCAGCACTCCTTCACACCAGGATCTCATTCACCACGCGACCATGCACGTCGGTCAGGCGATAGTCGCGTCCGCTGTGGCGGAAGGTGAGGCGTTCGTGATCGAGTCCCAATTGATGCAGGATCGTGGCGTGGAAGTCGTGAACGTGAACTCGGTTTTCTGCCACGGCGATTCCGTGCTCGTCGGACGCGCCATAGACGATGCCCTGTTTCACACCGGCTCCGGCCATCCAGGATGAAAATACCTGATGATGGTGCTCGCGACCCTTGGCGTCCTTCGCGTTATTGTACGGCGTACGACCGAATTCGGTCGTCCAGACAATCAGCGTGTCTTCGAACATTCCGCGCTGTTTGAGGTCGGTAATCAATGCCGCGATGGCTTGATCGACATTCTGGGCGAGGGGCGTGTGAGTGGCCATGTCGCCATGAGCGTCCCAGTTGCCGCCCGAACCGACGTCGATCAGTTCAATGAACCGCACGCCACGTTCGGCCAATCGCCGCGCCGTCAGGCACTGCCAGCCGAAGCCCGTATTCTGGCCCGGTTTGATACCATACATCTTCATCGTCGCCTCAGTCTCGCCCGAGATATCCATCGCCTCGGGTGCTTCACGCTGCATGCCGAACGCCGTTTCGAAGGAACGGATGCGGGCTTCCAGGGCCTGCTCGGCGGGGCGTTCGGCCAGGTGCCGGCGATTTGAACGATTCAAGAGATCGAGCTCCAACTTCTGCAGGTCGGTCGAGGCGACTCGCGGCTGGATGTCGGCGATGGGATTGCTGCCCGGGACGATGTGCGTTCCCTGGTGAGCACCCGGCAGGAAGTCGCTGCCCCAGGTCTGATTGCCCGCATACGGCGGATTGGGGGCGATCACCATGAACGACGGCAGGTTGCGATTTTCGGTCCCCAGGCCATAGCTGACCCACGACCCAATGCTCGGACGGGCAAACGTCCACGAGCCGCAATGCATGCCCAGCGTACTCTCGTAATGGTTCGTGTGATCGCTCTCCATCGACCGGATGACGCACAGATCGTCGACGACCGACCGCATGTGCGGGAACAGATCGCTGACTTCAATCCCACTCTTGCCCCCCGGTTGAAACTTCCAGCTCGGGGACTTCAAGAACATCGAAAACTGACCGAGTTTCCCCTGAAAATTATCGACTGTGATCGTCTTGTTCTGGCTGACGAACAGGCTGGGCTTGGGGTCGAACGAATCGACATGCGACACCCCGCCCGTCATGAACATGAAGATCACCCGCTTGGCCTTCGGGGCGAAGTGCGGTTTCCGGGGCGCCAGGGGATCATTGTCGGCCGCGGCCGAGATCTCGCAGCGGGCCTCGTCGGCCAGCATCGCGTGCAAAGCCAGCGCACCGCAACCACCTGCCGCGCGTTGCAGGAATTCGCGGCGTGACGGAGGCGAATCGAATTGCTGTAGGGTCATGATGTCTTTCATCAGTCAACGTAAAGAAACTCGTTGCGAGTCAAGATGGTGCGGACCAGGGCCGACCAGGCTGTATAGCGGCGTTGCTCGGGCGTACCACTGGGCAAGGCATGTTCGTAGTTGGCGAGGAACGCAGTCGAATCGGCCAGTTCGTCCGCTGTGGGTTGCCTGCTGAGGGCACTGACGAACAGGTCTTGGATCGGTTGATCATCGGTGGCTGAGGCGGCGACAATCTGCTTCGCCCACGACGCCGACCGCTCATGCACAAACTCGTTGTTCATCAAGTACAGCGCCTGCGTGGGCACCGTCGTCAGTTCACGTCGAGGCGTGCTGACGTTCGTGTCGGCCCCGTCAAATAAGCCCAGGAACGGATGTCGTTTCAGCCGTTGCTGCATCAAGTAGATGCTGCGGCGGTTGGTCGGATAGACCCCGTAGAACGGACCGTGTTGCGAGTAGCCCCAGCTTTCCACAGGCGGGAAGGGATGCTCGGCACCCATCGTGGGATCCAGGTCGCCTGTCACAAACAGCATGGAGTCGCGGATCTCCTCGGCACTCAACCGGCGGCGATTGAAACGCCACAGCAGTCGGGCATCGGGATCCATCTCCGCGGCACGTGGTTCGTAGGCGCTCGATTGCTGATACGTCGCCGAACTCATGATCAGCCCATGCATGGCCTTCAGCGACCAGCCGCTCTGGATAAAGCGGGTCGCCAGCCAATCGAGCAATTCCGGATGAGTCGGCCGCTGGCCGCGGCTGCCGAAGTCATTTTCGGTCCCGACAATCCCGTGACCAAAATGCTGCTGCCAGATGCGGTTGACCATGACGCGCGCCGTGAGCGGGTTCTCTGGTCGTGTTAGCCACTGAGCCAACTGCAGCCGCCCGCTGCCAGCGTTTTCGGGAACCAGCTCGCTGCCAAAAATCTCCAGATTGCGACGCGGCACCGTGTCACCTGGCTTGAGCTTCTCACCACGCAACTGCATCTGAGCGTGCTTCGGTTTTTCCTGTTCAATCGCGCCGAACACCATTTCGTAGGGGCCGGACAATTTCAATTGCTCGCGCAGGAGCAGCAACGCCGCCAGGCGCGAATTGATGGCATCGGTCTTGACGAGCAACGTCCGCACCTCGGTCGCCCGCTGTTCGGCATTCTCAATCGATTTTTCCACGGGCGAGAACGGCATCGTCCCGATGATCAAGTTGTCGACCTCGTGGGCCGGACGCAATCCGCCATTCGGTCCGTACATGTCGACGAACGTCGTATCGATGATCCCGTCCCAGCCGGTCGTGAACGCCAGATCCTTGAAGGGAATGACATCACCGGGGAAACCCACTGTCCCGGAGAAAGTCTTCGTACGCAGATCCAAAATCACTTGCAGGTTGTACCACTGCCCCGGTTTCAGGTCGCGAATCCGTTCATAGTTGGCCCCGTTTTTGGCCATCAGCATC
>CAMAVF010000120.1 GCA_945861445.1 Planctomicrobium piriforme
TCGGAAATGACAATCTGGTACGGTTCGGCGGCCGGGGCTTTGAACAGCAGGCCGGCATTGGTCGTTCCGGGCAGGTCGTCGTTCGTCGCGACCTGAACCCCTTGAGAGTTCCACACGGTAACCGACAGATCGAGCGACGTCCCAATCCCCTCGGCAGATGCGGAAATCCAGACCGACTTCATCGGGTCGCCCACGATTTGATAACGGTCTTCACCATAGCGCTCCGACAAGGCACCCGTCACGCTGACGGGGAAGGCCAGTGGCCGCTTCGCCGGATCGGTCTCGGCCGGTTCCAATGTCTGCGGCAAGTCATTGATCAACATCCGAGTGGTCGCGATCCCGAATGCCGTTTCGACAGGACAATCCCACGTCTTCAAACCGGGTGTCGCGGGAACAGTGATGTTACGGGTCAGCGTTTCCATCTGAGCGGCTCCGGTGGCGATGCCGTAACCGACAAACGTCACCGATTGCGATTCGCCCCGTTTGCCACACGCCGGAATGGCCGCAACCACCTGCGGACGGGCTGCCAATTCCAACCGGTAATTCAGCGAGCGGTCGCCACGGAAATCGAGGTCATAGATACTGACGGTATATTCTTCCCCCGCCACTGCAGCAATCGTCAGCGACGGGTCGCGATGTTCGGTGTCCACCACATCGGCCACCAGCTTTCCCGCCTTGTTGCGGATCTCAATGATCGCTCGCAGAGCCGAATTCAGCCGTTTCGCCACGATTTGACACGTCACCGGCCCAGCCTTGGCGACGGAGAACTGATAGCGATCCACCTCTTCGATTTTCGTCACCTGTCCCGACACGATCACCGGCAGGGCTGGCAACACCTGGACTTCTTTGCCCGTGCGACGCGGCATTTCCAGCACTTCAGGAGTCTGGCTGACCATGAACACGCCACGCGTCGTCGCGCCGTTGGCATTCGCGGCCTGCCAGTAAATTGGCCCCGCAGGCAGGTCGGCCGGCAGGGTCAGGCGGACTGGCGTTTCGCGAGGCATCGGCAAGGCACTGGCGCGCCCCTTCTTGCCAAACCAATAGGGAGGCTCGGGAACAATCACTTCGCCCGGCGGACCCAGAACTTCCAGCTTGACTCGCGGGTCGAGCGAAAAGACCTGCATATCGGGGGTCCAGTCATAGCCCCCCAACTTGGCTTCGACCACGGTTCCGGCTTGACCACCCCCGGGAGAGATATAGCCAATGGTCGGAGCCTGCTGACCAAACAGCGGACTCCCGCCCCCCATGAGCGCCACCAGACACAAACCGCTCCAGAACCCGACGCGCCGCATTGCTGTCATGCTATTTTCTCACCCGATGGAATGACATCGCTGGTCGCCGTGTCGCGACTCAGCACTACCCACCAAGATATCAGCCACAACTGATGTTTGCCAGCCGACTTTCGCCGATCCGATCTTCGGGGTAGGCTTCACAGAGTAGCCTGCACGTTCCACGTGCAGAGGTGCCGAGCGCACCTCTGAATTCCGTGCGTCACCAACTCATCGATCGTATCGCACCCGTCACGCATCGCTAGTCGGAAGGTCCACATCCAGATGACGAATCGCTTCGCTGACTTTCGTCCCACACTTCCGCCCGCTTACGTGCAGTTCATCGAATCCCATGACGGTTGGGAAGGCGACCTTGGTAATGTTATAGGATACGTGGTGATCTGGGATCGACGGTCTATCCAAGCACGCTGGATCGATTACGAAATGGCGACCTCTCTGTCCAACCGCTGGTTCCCTTTCGGTTCCGATGGCGGCGGAGAAATGCTTTGCTTCGATTTGACGTCCGGAACAGATCGCGTATTTTGGATTTCCTATATCGGGATGTCAGACCAGGATGTCGTTGATCGGCAAATTTCATTTGCCGATATCGTGGCGGCAATTCCGCACAGTGCCTAACGGTTCAACCCACCGTGTACCGCGTCCGGGTTTGGGGTAAAATTATTGGTCACTCGTACGGCACACGCGTAATAGACTGGGCGTGAGGTATAAAGATGGGAAAGCTCTTCGTCATACACGCTCGGGAAGCGCCAAGTGCCGTTATCATTCGGCGCGGTCCTTCCGCGTGGTTCCATGTCCTTGCCTGGAACACACTGACAGACCACGTTGAGCACGGCGCATGGGTCAAAGGCCGAATCCACCCCGAGAAATGTGATCTGTCATTCGATGGGAAGCTGTTTGTCTATTTCTTGCACAAGGAAGGAAACACGAAAGACAATTTGCCCAACTCTTGGACCGCTCTCAGTAGGCCACCGTGGCTTACGGCGTTGGCACTGTGGCCTCAGGGCGATACGTATTATGGTGGCGGGCGGTTCACGCGTAATCGACAACTTGCGTTGCGTCCCATCGGCAAGGGATGTGGAGACATTTGCCATCCCGACTTTCCAAATACGTTCGTCAAGATAGATCAAAACGAAAACCCAGACGTCCATTACTCCGCGGATCTCGTACCCGGAGCAGACTGGTCTGGTTATGATCTGCAGGGCAACATTATCTATACCATCGCGGACAAGCTGCTACGGAAGGCAACGGGCGCAGGTAGTGCGTCAGAAATCGCTGACTTCTCTGATCTATCTCCAGATCCACAACCAGCGCCGTTTTGGGCACGAAGTTTTCATGATAAGTAGTGGCATCTATTGGCCCTATTCCGAGAAGATGGCGCACGTTGCAACGAAGTGTCGTTTTTGGGAAAAGCTTCCTCCCACACTTCGTTGACGGAGTTCTGACTTTGTTCTGATTGCGGTTCGCTGTGGTTGGTTTCTGCCACCGGTGTCGTTTCGATCCTCAAGCGTATTTCTTAAGAGGCTGATCTCATGCTGATTTCCCGCCGGGGGTTTCTGTCTGCAGCAGGTGCGGCGTCCAGCTTGATGCTGTCGTGGCACGACGTGATGGCTGAGGACCGGGGGACTGATGCTCGGAAGCTGGTTCTGCATGATTGGGAGCGAGAGGATCGGAATCCGATCTTTGTGCCTCGATCAGCGTTTGATGCCAAGGGGGCACAGGGGCCGTGCGTCGTTCTGCATGAGGGGCAGTGGTGGATGTTCTATGGGGGGATCGGGAATGACGGCGTCCAGCGAATTTGCTTGGCGACAGCGCGTCCCGATCGGCCGACCGAATGGGAACGGCTGGGCCCGATACTCGATCTGGGTGGGGCGGGTGCCTTTGACCAGGATTCGGCGACGTACCCGTGCGTCCATCGGATCGGTGGGAAATGGCACCTGTATTACTCGGGCCGCAGCCGTCGCGATGGGCCGCTACATTTCTCGAAGTATTGGGGTATCGGACTGGCGCAGAGCGATGACCTGCGGAACTGGAAAAAGTATGCTGCAGAACCGGTGCTGCAGGGGGATGGGATCAAGGAGTATCCCGACTGCCGAGCTCTGGTTGGCTTGGGAAACATCATCGATCTGCCACAGCCGGATGGCCGCACGCTCTACCGCATGTACTACACGGTACTTCCGGGGCTCAAGGATCCCAACTGGCAGGCGAACGGGACGTGGCATGTCATCGAGCACAAAGTGTGTGCCGCGGCTCACTCGGAAGACGGTATCGTTTGGAAAAATCGGCAGGTGGTGATTGAACGGCGGCGCGACGTGGTGACGGAAGACATCGGTGTGATCGGGCTGAATGTCTGGAAGACCGAGGGGGGATATCGCGGGGTCTATACGGGGCTGGGGACGAAATACAAAACATACGCCATGGCCGAAGCCGCCAGCCGCGATGGACTGACTTGGGAACGCGGTGCGGCGGTCGACAATGTGTCGCTCACTCCGCGAGCGGGATCCTGGGAGAGTGGCATGATCGGTTACCCGTGCGTCTTGCCGGAAGAAAAGCGGCTGCGGCTGTTCTACAACGGAACTGGCGGAGGTGGAACCGGAATCGGGATGGCCGTCGCGCCTCTGCGCGGGTGAGAACGGGTGCTTTTCGAATGTCATGTGGGTCGAACCTATCCGCAGACACGAAGCGGCAATTTGCTCCCCTTGCCTGATCTCTGAGTCAATGGTCAATCGTGCCCCTCACCCCCGACCCCTCTCCCCGGAGTACCAGGGCGAGGGGCGACGGAGGTCTTCCTCGCCACGGAATGCGTGACCTTCTCGCAGGACGAGTCAGATTTGGATACATTCTGGAGACAGCTTGCTCATCACAACAGCCCGTTTCCCTGAAGGAAGATCCATGCTCCGCCCGATTTCGCGCGTGACCTGTTGCTTGTTGCTCATGGTGTGGTGTCTTGTGTCGCTTGGCGGCGATGCACAACCTGCCGTGCGGTTCACTGAGCACCTCATTGCGGACAAGTATGCCTACACGTTTGCCGTGGCCGCACATGACCTGGATGGCGACGGGGATCTCGACCTTACCAATGTGGATATTGTCGGGAAGAGGCCCAGTGCTGCATCGCTGTTGTGGTGGGAGAATGACGGGCAGGGAGCCTTCAAACGGCACGTGGCTCACGAGAAGGAAGACGGCTGGCTGGAACGGCATACCCTGGGTGATGTGAATGGTGACGGCAAGGCCGATGTGGCTGTCGTGAGCAACCGTGACGGGCTGCTGCTCTGGTTCGCTCATCCTGGCAAGGACGTCACCAGTCCGTGGAAGCGGTACGTGATCACCAAGGATTGCCCGTTCGCCTACGATGTCGTCCTTGCCGACCTGGACGGTGACGGAGACCTCGACGCCGCATCGGCCGGGTATGTCAGCAACACACTGGCCTGGTACGAAAATCCTGGCTCCGCGGGTTGGGACAAGGATTGGCCGAAGCGGGTGATTGATAACACCCTGGCTGAGAACCGCACGGTGCGACTCGCGGATTTCAATGGCGATGGCAAGATCGACTTGTTATCGGCAAGCGTCGGTGCGTCGTTCACCGCTGCTGGTGCTGCGGCCGAACCGGCACAACACAAGGCGTGCGTCGCCTGGTACGAGAATCCCGGGAAACCACAGGGAGCCGATTGGAAGAAGCATGTGATCGACGATATTTCTCGGGGTCCCATTCACGGACAGCCGGTCGATCTGGATCGCGATGGGGACCTCGATGTCATTATGGCTTTCGGCATGCGTCCCGAGCACATTCCCGAAGAGAAGCACGAAATCGCCTGGTACGAAAACGTCGGCCAGCCGGGAAACTCGACAACGTGGAAGCGGCATGTCGTTGGGCCGATGAAGTGTGCGTTCGATACAGTTGCCGTGGACATCGACGGCGACAAGGATCTGGACCTCGCCGCGTCCTCCTGGTCATTGGGGGACCGAGTCGTCTGGTTCGAGAACTCGGGCGATCCACGGGGCAAGTGGACGCAGCACATCCTGAAGGAAAAATACTTCGCCGCGAATCAAGTCATCGCGGCGGACCTCAACGGAGACGGCCGCCCCGACATCATCGCCACCTCGGACGATGGATCGAGACGAGTTCAGGGCGCGAACGAGCTCCGCTGGTGGCGCAATGAAGGCCGAAAATGACAGGGCGTGTAGCCGCGTTCGCCAGAACGCGGGCTTGCTTGTTGATCTCCCGCACTCTGGCGAGTGCAGCTACCACTTTGTGGGTTCGCCATGAATTCTCGTCACATCACGTTGTGGGTTGGATTGTTCCTCTGCGTCTGCGTTACTGCGACTGGTGCGGAACCGGAGACATTCCTGTTCGCGAAGGCGGATGACCAGAACGTGCGTCATTCGGAAGGGTCGGCCGTCGAGTTGAAGGATGGCCGGCTGTTGCTGGTCTGGCAGGAATTTCGCAAAGGGCCCAGGGGGGATTCCGATTACTATCCCGCGCGGCTGGTCAGCAAGACATCAAAGGACGGCGGCCGGACCTGGGGCGATTATCGGGTCCGGGTCGAGATTCCCAAGGGCGATTTGAATGTGTTTTCTCCCAGTCTACTGCGGTTGCGAGATGGATCGATACTGCTCGCTTTTCTGCGCAAGCACGATTTTGAAAAACCGACCGACATGTACACGCCCACCTCGGCGGAGTGCCTGATTTCTCGCGATGAGGGACAGACTTTTCAACCACACAGCACGGTGTGGAGTCGCCAGCGGAAGCACTTATGCAACAACACGCTGAAGCAGCTTTCCACGGGCCGGATCGTATTGCCCAGCGATCGCGACAACAGTGCGCCGGATCGTCCCGATAACTGGGCCTGCGGCTGTGTCTTCAGTGACGATGGTGGCAAGACGTGGAGCGTCAGCGACAATTTCGTCGAACTGCCCAAGCGCGGCGGGATGGAACCACATGTCGAAGAACTGAAGGACGGCCGGTTGCTGATGATCATGCGGACAATGCTGGGAGCGATCCACAAATCCGAGTCGCGTGACGGTGGGAAGTCGTGGTCGCGGGGAGAATCACTGGGGGTCGAATCGCCTCAATCGTGTCCGGATTTGTTGAAGCACCCCAAGACGGGGGATTTGGTCTTGGTCTGGAACGCGGCGAAGTATGATCCCAAGTGGTTCTCGCACGAAGGCAAGCGGACGCCGCTGAGTGCTGCCGTGTCGCAGGACAGCGGCCAGACGTGGTCGAAGCCGCATCACATCGAGACCGATCCCACTCGGGCATTCTCGAATCCCGGCGCCCTGTTCACGAGCAAGGGTACCTTGTTCGTCAACTACTGGACCTGCCGCTATGAACCGAACGGGGCGATGGTGAGTTATCCCATCGATCTCAAGGTCGCGATCGTGGATGGGAATACATTGCTGGAGTGATGGGTTCCTAACAGAGGCCCCTTCGGGAACCACGAATAACTCGAATGACACGAATGGGGATTTGGTTACCCAAGTTTTGTGTTGAGTTTGTAGTCTGCTGTTGAAGGATTGTGTTATTTCTTCGTGGCCTTCGTGAGCTTCTGTTTAAAAGTTATGGAAAAAGAAGGGCACAAAGGTCACGAAGAAAGGCAAGAACAGCACGATCTCCTGACTGCTTTTTAGATCGCTCTGGTCAAATTAATCCCGGGATGGGGTCGCCGCTGTAGATATGGTGCGGGCGGTCCAGTTCGTCGTGCCAGGCGGCCGTGTCGGGCAGGCCGAGGGATTGGTAGATCGTCGCCGCCATGTTTTCGGGCTTCTGGGCTTCCGTTGCCGGGTAGCCGGCATACTTGTCTGACGAGCCAATGACGGTCCCGCCGCGAACTCCGCCGCCGGCAAACCAGACCGTCTGCACGCCACCCCAGTGGTCGCGGCCCGGTGACTTGTAGGCATGAGATCCCCCCGACACATGGGGCGTCCGGCCGAATTCGCCCGCCATCACCACGAGGGTCGAATCGAGCAATCCATGATCCTGCAGATCATCCAGCAGGGCCGACACCGCACGGTCTGTCGGAGGGAACAGGTAGTTCTTCAAGTTGGGAAACGCGTTGCCGTGCGTGTCCCACGACTCGTTGTTGCCCAGGTTGACCTGCACCAGATTCACGCCCGCTTCCACCAGCCGGCGCGACATCAGCAGGGACCAGCCGAACGAATTGCGTCCGTACCGATCCAGGATTTTCGGATCGACATCACTGACGTCGAAACTCCGCTTGACGCGTGCGTCGGTCAGCAGCGAAACGGCGCGTTGACGGAAACGGTCGAATTGCTCGACTTGGGCATAGCGCTCCAGGTCCGCGCGTTGCTGATCAATGCCCTTCAATAGGTCGAGCCGGTTGTTCAATCTGCCCGGTCCAAACTCAGGCGGCAGGTTCAAACTCGGGGCCTCGAACACGTCCTGCTTCCGCTTGACGGGACCGGTTACATGATCGAAGTTGTAATCGGGATAGGCGCCGTAGGACTTGGGCTCAAACCGAGATGATTCGAGGAACCACGGATCGCGGCGCTGGCCCATCATGCCGCCGAACTGACCGGGGAGGGTGCGTCCGGTGTTGTGAACGATCTTCTCGGGCAAGACGACGGCCGGTGGGAGATTGTTGCGTGGTTGAGTCAGCGCCCCGCCAATGGCTAGGATGGCTGGCCAGTCGATGGGTTGCGGCAGGCTGCCGTTGTAACCAACAGGCATTTCCGACCGACCGGTCAACATGACCGTGTGGCCTTCTGAGTGGTTGTTGTGCGGATGAGTCAGCGACCGGCAGAGAGCCCACTGGTTGCTGCGTTCGGCCAGCATCGGCAGGTGTTCGCAGATCTGAATGCCGGGCGTCTTGGTGTCAATCGGATTGAAGTCGCCGCGGATTCCACGGGGTGCTTCCGGTTTGAGATCAAAGCTGTCTTGCTGGGCCAGTCCGCCCGACAGAAAGATGTAGATCACCGACCGGGCCTTGGCAGGTACTCCCTTCGCACTGTCAGCGGCACGCAGGGCTTCCAGATGATTCGACCCCAATCCCAACAGTCCAATGGCACCCGCTTGCAGCGCGCAACGCCGCGAAACCAGCGGATGTGCAAACGGAGACGACGCTACGGGACGCGGCAGAGGCATGGACCCACTCCAACAGGAACGGCAAATTTGGCTTGACTAAAACTTAAAGCATAAGCCATAACTTATTTGACATCAACAGGAATCCGCATCGCGAGCACAATCGATTGGCCATTTTGTTTCGATTCCCAGCAGGCCAAGACGGGTCCCTTGCCATTGGGGGCTGTGGCAATCATCGGATCGCGCGCCCCGGCCCCCAGTTTCTGCGGCTGTTTCGAGTTGCCCGAGGTGAACCACAAGTCGCCTTCCCGGCCGTCGGTCCAGATGATCGCCGGGCCGTTTGGCGACGCGGTCACCCAGGGTTGTTCGCCACGTCCCAACCGCTGTTCCTGTCCTTTCTCCCCACCGACGGAAAAGATCTCCCCCTGCCGGCGCCAAACGGTGATTACCTCACCCTTACCGCCGAGAGTCAGCATGCCTCCGTCCATCGGACACGCGTTCAATTTCCAGGTGCCCTGTCCAACTTTCCGGGCCGGAGCGAACTTGGCGCCGCCGTCGCTGGACGCCGCGACATACATGTCGCGATTGCCGGCCAGCGAGTTGCGAAACATCACGTGGACCGTCTTGCCATTCGCCACGATCGAGGGATGGCAACATTCGCAGACACTCTTTTCCGGCGAGCGATACACACGGATGTTGGTTCCCCAGGTCACTCCCCCATCGGTCGATTTCGCAACGTACACCTCGGTCCGCTTCTCGCGCAAATCCAGCCAGACACACCAGACGGAACCATCCGTTCCCGCAGCCATGCCATGCAAGCCTTCGCGTGCGGAGTCGTCCACGTCATTCACCTTCAGGGGGCCGGTCCAGGTCGTCCCCTCGTCGGTCGAGTGCCAGGCTTGCAGGTCACCGTCCCGGCCTTTCCCCTGTCGACCGCCGATCGCTGTCACCACGATCGATTTACCCGTCGACGCGATCCGCGGTCCACGGCGCATGCCGAGTGACAGATTGGGGACACGAAACGCGAGCTGTGGCGTGGAAAAACTGTCCGCGGCATCGTCCGAACGACTGTAAAACACAGCGTCGCCCATGCCATATACGAGATGGACGTGCCCATTGGCGGCGACTGCAAGCTGCGGTTGTTTCGGCGCACGCTCGGCGCTGCCCTGCGCCACGACGATCGGTTCCGCAGCGAATGAATGCTGCGCGAGCATGAGGATAAGAGCGGACCAGGCGAATCTGTAACGAGCAGCCATGTGATTGAACCTCTGAGGTGACCGAGTTTCAACTGAACTCAACGATTGCAGGGTGTGAGAGTGTGAGAGTAAAGAGTGGTCTCATCTACGGCAATTTCTGCTCGCGCTGCGTTACCAGCTTGCTTTCATACTGGTTCGACAGTGCAGCCATCAAGTTAGAGCGATCGAAATGGCATCTGAAGCAGGGTCTGGTGAATGCATTGCAGACAAAAAAAGGAACGACAGAAAAATAGATAATTTTGCGCGGTTGCTCGCGACTTAATGGCCGTTTCGACTACAGTGTGGACTCGCTCGGTTCTCGAGACCTGCTTCTCAACTGGATGGCTGATATGACCTCAACGCAAACCGATTCTCAACCGACCAACGTCCGTTGGATGATAGTGGCCATGCTGATGGGATTTACGTTCCTCGGCCACTTCAATCGCGTCAGTATCTCGGTCCCCGGCAGTGAGAAATTCATCGGTGAGGGGAAGCTGACTGAAGAGCAGATGGGATTGGTGTATTCCACCTTCCTGATGGTCTATACGCTGGGCATGCTGCCGGGAGGTTGGCTGATCGACCGCCTGGGGCCTCAGCGAGCACTCGCGGGAATGGGCATCGGCATGGGATCCTGCGTGATCCTGACGGGCGTCCTGGGGCTGATGCGGATGCCACTGGTGGCGATGTTGATGCCCTTGATCGTGATCCGTGGTCTGGCGGGGGCCCTCAGTGTGCCCCTGCACCCGGCGGCGGCGCGGAGTGTTTCGCTGTGGATGCCATTGAAGGGACGCTCCACTGCCAACGGGCTGGTGACTGCCGGCGCATTGATGGGCATTGCGTTCTGCTACCCGGGATTCGGCTGGTTGATGGACCAATTCGACTGGCCGGGGGCATTCATGATTTGCGGTGCCGCGCTGGTGGTTCTCGCAGTCGTCTGGTACTTCGTCGCGGCGGACGACGTGAGTGGACACAGTTGGGCCAACGACTCCGAGCGGACTGTCGTGCATCTCGGCAACCCGGTCCCGCCCCGTTCAACGGCTAGCTGGCGAGATATCGGGCGGATGTTCTCCAATGTGCCACTGGTGTTGCTGACCACCAGCTACGCGGCTCTCAGTTACTTTCAGTATTTGTTCTTCTACTGGCTGGGCTATTACTTCAATGACGTGCTGAAACTGCCTACGGCCGAGAGCCGACAGGCGACGTTTACGGTGCTGATTGCGATGGCGGTTGGCATGGCGTGTGGCGGTTGGTGTTCCGACTGGTTGTGTCGGCGGTTTGGCTCACGCGTGGGCTGCCGGATCATCGCGCTGATCGGCATGGGTGGCAGTGCCCTGTTTGGCCGGTTGGGAGTGTTCTTCACCGATCCGGCACACATTGTGATCTGCTTTTCGCTCGCCATGGGATCGCTGGGGTTGTGCGAAGGAATTTTCTGGACGACGGCATCGCGACTGGAGAAGCGGCGAGGTGGTCTCGCGGGAGCCTTCTTGAACACAGGAGGCAATGCCGTCGGCATGCTGGCACCGATCTTCACCCCAGAATTGGCTCGACTGTATGGCTGGGTCGTGGCGATTGAAGTGGCATGTGTGGTGTGCGGCCTGGGGGGGCTGTTGTGGTTTGCCATCGATTCTGATGCCGAACGATCAGAACCGGCTCTCGAGCCGATGAGTGCGTGACATCCCGTTGCTTCAACCAGAGCGTAGATGAATGCAGTGTCGGGCAAGAGTACCCATCTTGCGGACAGAGACTAACGCTCAAGGAAGTCAATGGGATCTCTGCGCACCTACTGAGTTGTCGGCGACGCTCGCTTTCTGAACCGGGTTGTGGGGCAGATGGACGATGCCTCCCTGCCAGTCAGGTCTGGTCAGCGACTGCTGTTCGACTTGGACCTGGTGGTAAGCTTGCACCACTTCCATCACAAACTCGGAATTGGGTGATTCCGCTTCTGCTTCCGTACACACTCGAATCTCAAACACTGAGGCATTCTGGTTCTCTTGAAACAACTCTTGAGCAATGACCCTGGCTGTCTTGAGCATCAATTCCCTCTCGCCTGAACATGGGACGCTGGCCGCGCACGGAAATCTAGCTCATGCCGGCGGACCGGCAAGTTGTCCGGGTGAAAAACGTCAAACTGCGGGAAGTCCCTCATTCTGGTCATGATGCATTTTCGCAACACTCCGCGTCTGGGCTCGCGGTCAAGACTCGATCGATACACAAATGCAGTGCTGAGCGGCCGCTCGTTCAAGGCATCGAATGGGAGCATCGAACCGGCTGTGCTGGGAGGGTCGGCCTGAACTCGCTACCTTGTACTCTGTCGACGGCTGACTGCGGCCATTCTACATTCTACAGCTCGCTGAGATCATCATGAAAATCGACCATATCGAATGCGTCAATCTGCTGTTTGACTATCCCGCTCGCCGTGGCTTCCAGAGCTCGGGCGGGACGACGACCTCGCGCGTCACATCGCTTGTGCTGGTGCATACGGATGGGGCCGAAGTCGGCATCGGCTCGGCCTATTCGCATCCGGCACTCGTCCAGATTGTCGTGCAGCAACTGTCGGCATTGCTGCGGGGACAAGATCCGCGGGATGTGGAAGCGATCTGGGAGAAGATGTACGGTTGGACGCGTTGGTTTGGGCGGAAGGGGGCGGCCATGACCGCCCTGGGCGGGATCGATGTGGCGCTGTGGGACCTCCGCGGCAAGTCGCTCGGCAAACCGGTGTGGCAATTGCTGGGTGGTGACGAGCCCTCCTGTCCGGCCTATGCCAGCGCTCTCTTGTGGAATTCGTTTGAGGGTCTCGCCGCGGAAGCGGTCCGGCATCTCGAACGTGGCTTCCGGCGGATGAAGATGCGTCTTGGTCGGGATGAAGAGTATGACACGGGGGCCGTCGCGGCAGTCCGCCAGGCAATCGGTCCGCAACATGATCTAATGTGCGATGCCTCCATGCGGTATCACCTGGCGCTGGCGCGGCGCATCGGCCAGACACTCGCCGACAATCGCGTCTTCTGGTACGAAGAGCCGTTCGCACCGGAAGATCTGGATTCGTTTGCGGCACTACGCAGCACGGTCCGCGTGCCTATCGCGGCGGGAGAAAACGAATTCGGGACACAAGGCTTTCGCGAGTTGATTGAACGGCGAGCCGTCGACATCGTGCAGGCAGACGCCAGCCGCTGCGGTGGCATTACCGAAGTGCGTCGTGTCGCCGACATGGCGTTGAAAGCGGGACTCAAACTGGCTCCGCATTCGTGGAGTGACGCCGTCGCCATCATGGCCAACGCCCAGGTAGTCGCCGCCACACCGCACGCCTTGACCGTGGAAGTCGATCAGACGGGTAATCCGTTCGTCGAGGAATTGCTGACGGAACCGCTGCAGATTCGTGAGGGCCGCCTGCAACTCAGCCGCCGCCCTGGACTCGGGATTGAGTTGAACCAGGCCGTCGTTGATCGCCTGCGGATGGCCGATCCGCTGCACGTTCCCGATGGCTGGTATTCGGACATGGTCTTCGGTCAGCAGGACAACAAACCGGCCGGTCCCTACCGGGAGCGTGGTCAATAATGTTGTAGCCGCATTCGCCAGAATGCGGGCGATTATGGGTTGAGTGCCCGTATTCTGGCGAATGCGGCTACGTGGTCATTGCAGACCTAAAATCCTTCTCGCCGTAGCACTACCGGGAGCGTGCCGGACATGCCGCACAGAATCGCGATCGGCTCGATCTTTACAGAGTGTAATCACTTTTGCGGTCAGCCACTGACTCTACAGGATTTTGTACGCACCGAACTGCGTCGCGGTGCTGACGTTCTCACTCAGACAGGCGGCACCGTCGGAGGAATGTTGAGCGTCCTGCGGGAAGCCAGTTCTGAAGTCGTGCCGCTGATTGTTGCCAGCGCGTGTCCCGGTGGAACCGTCGCGACGGATTGTTATCTGCAACTGAAAACGGAGTTACTGGAACGTCTGCGGGACGCCCTCCCGGTGTCGGGAATTCTCTTGTCCTTGCACGGGGCCGCCACTGCCGAGAACGCGGATGATCTGGAAGGCGATCTGCTCGAGGCCGTGCGCAGTCTCGTGGGTGATGCGGTTCCGATCGTGGCGACTCTCGACCTGCACGCCCATGTCACCGAAAGAATGGTCGTCAACGCGGACGCCTTGCTGGCCTGGGAGACCTATCCGCATCGCGATGCCTGCACCACCGGCGAGCGTGGAGCCCGCATGCTTTTCAACATCCTGAAGGGTCGATGCCGTCCGACGATGGCGCTGGCCAAGGTTCCAGTCATGGTCACCGCCATCCACGGCGGGACCGAAGGGGCGGGACCTTTCGCCGATTGCATGCGAATGGCGAAGAGTCACGAAGGCCGGGGAAGTGTGCTTTCCACGAGCGTTTTCCTGGTTCATCCCTACATCGATTTGCCGGATATGGGCGGTGGCGGACTGGTGATTTGCGACAATGACATGGAAGGGGCCGTCAGACTCGCGGAGCAGATCGCCAATCTGTACTGGTCGCGCCGCACCGAACTGGAACCGGTGTTGTATGCCCCCGATGTCGCAATTCGCGAGGGGCTACAGATCACTGGCGGCCCCATCCTGCTGGTGGAAGCTGCGGACTGCTGCGGTGGTGGGGCGTCGGGCGACAGTGTGGCGACGCTGAAACAATTGCTCGCAGCGAATGTTGATCAGACGGCACTCGTTCCGGTCGTCGATCCGGAATGTGCCGCGATCTGTCATGCTGTCGGAGTCGGCCGCCGGGTTTCATGGTCCTTGGGCCACAAGATCGATCGGCGCTGGGGAACTCCGGTGGCGGTCGAGGGAGAAGTCATCCATTTGTCCGATGGGCGGTTTCGTTACTCGGGGGGCATCTGGAATGGACAGCACGGCGATATGGGGCCGACGGCCGTCTTGCGGATCGGATCCATCGATGTACTGATCGCGTCACATGCCACCTATGATTGGAATGACGAGCAATTCCAGTCGGTGGGCCTGTCCGCCCGGGACGCCAAGTTTGTCGTCGTCAAGAATCCCATGAACTACAACATGGCCTACGGACTGTTCGCGCAGGCGATCTTCGTCCTCGACACCCCCGGCCCGACCCCCGCGACGTTACGAAATCTGCAGTTCCGAAAACTCCAGCGGCCATACTTTCCATTAGACCAGGACGTGCCGGGAATGACACCGACGGTCTATCGCTCTGTGATTCGTCGAGGCTCTCCAACAGAACAATTGAGCGGCGAGAAGTCTGGTCGTATTTCAAAGCAGAAGGAGTAGGAGTTCAATGGAAATTGTGTAGCCGCGTTCGCCAGAACGCAGGCCTTTCGTTTGAACGCCCGCACCCCGGCGAGGTGCGGCTACAATCTGCGAGCCGAGTAGAAAGTGGAAAACGGCAGGAGCGCGCAGATCGTATCACGCGGAGCCATCGGCGACGACGCATCGACGTCCGAGTCCGGGTGCGACAGAACTCGACGGAGATTGGTTCTGGTCTGACACGGGGTGTGTTACCATGATCTGGAGTTCAATGAAACCGGGCCTTGCCGCATCATTGTGGGTGCAGACGTGCTCGACTTCCGGGCGATCAGCGAACTTCGCCGGCGGCATCTGGCGCAGTTTCAGGTGTTGTTCGTGGAAGTCTTGAAACTGAGTGCGGCGGCAAGTTTGCTGCGTTGTCGAAGATGCTGCGGTCTTAACCTTCCGTAATCCCAAAATAGGCTCGCGAATCAACCCGCATCGCGGCATCGTGAGGACACGCATAAACGCAGGACGGACCGTGATTGCCCAGCGAGCTGCACAGGTCGCAGACGACTGCCTTCTGCGTGAACTCCTTCAGGACCACGCCTGTTTCCAACTGGAACAAACTGGCCGGCTCCGAGCTTGCCAATTCCCGGTCGCTCATGTGAATCGAACCATACGGGCACTGGTCGGCACACAACTGACAACCAATGCAATGATTGCGAATGCGGATCTCGCCGTTGTCACCGCGACCAATGGCCCCGACAGGGCAACCAATCATGCAGACGGGATCCAGGCAACTGCGGCAGGTGACGGGCACGAGGTACTTGTCAAAGCGCGGACCATCCAGATACAGCCGGTTGCGTCCGTCGGCATGGGCGTCGACGCAGGCTTCGACACACGCCCCGCAACGCGTGCATTTTTCCAAATCGATCAACATCAACTGCTGTCCCTGAACCAGGCCCAGCATTTCGAATTCGGGCGATTGACTTTGTAGTGAACGGACCGCGGCCGCACGAACTGGAATATTCTCTTTCAAGTTCGCCACGCGCTGATCTTTCATCGCCTCCAAAGCGCGACGAAACTCGGGCGACACGGACGCCAGATCGTCCCGATCCAGTTTGACGAGTTCGACTCGCGACGGACTCGCTTCCAGATCCTGCTTCAACTGCTCCTGGCCCCGATCATGCTGATCAAAGGCAATACACGAGGCACTGCGCGGCTGGCCTGTCAACAAGCCGATTTCCCCCAGGATCTCACCTTTGCCAAGGTAGTTGAGGGTTCGCGCGGCAGCGTGTTCGCGACGCGGCAGTCCACGCATACTGGCCGCTTCCAGCAACAAGCGATGAAACGTCCGAGACCGCAGCTCGGACCAGTCTTTCACCTTCTGCGGAAAGTCGGCAATGGCTTCTTCAATCGCGAGGTTGTCGAGCGATTCGATAACCGCCGTCCGCTTGTCGCCGAAGGCCGTTTGCAGTTCGCCGGCGCTGATGAAGCGGTTGAGTTCGGCCACAATTCGTTCTTGAGTGGCCGTGTCGGGGGCAGGGCCGTTGGCGATTTGCTGCAGCAATTCGCGAATCTCGGGCAGCAGTTTGGACCACACCCGGCCCGTCAGCGATTGCGGACGCTGTTCCCCGGCAACCAGTTCCTGACCCAGGCTGTTCCAGGAGATGCGCAGCCGCTCGTCGGAGCTCAACAAGGCCGAGGCGTGCTTGACGACCTTGACCATACCGCTGCGAATCAGGTACAGGCAGTCGGATGCCTCGTGCTCGTCGAAGATGACCCGGCCCGCTTCGAATTCGACCAGTTTCAGACGCGGCTGCAGGTCCTGGAACTCGGCATCCGACAGCCGTTTGAAGACCGACAACTGCCGCACTTGCTTGTCGAGGACCCGCTTGCGATAGATCGCGTCGTTCCGTTCTTTGTATTGCGGATCCTTGTAGAGCATGTCGAGGACATTGCGCAGGAACTCAAGCATGTAGCAGTCTTGTTCCACAATGACCGTCGCCGAGCGCGGTGCCCGGTTCAGGCAGCTCATCTCACCGAAGACTTCTTTTTCGTGCAGCGGTGCTTCGAGAGTCCGGGTGTCGAGCGACATCATGCCGTCGACCGGAATGAAGGCGGGCGCTTCTTCGCCCTGAGCAGGGCGTCGCCACCAGCTCTTCAAGCGATGCAACAGCCCTCGCCGGGGTCGATCGGGATTGAGCGACACGATCAATTTCACTTTGGCGACCGTCGCCAATTGATCGTGTTCCGCTTCGTTGGCAGCTTGCTCCAAGGCCGCTTGCCGCGCGGTAAACGATTTCACCTCGTTATCGAATCGCAGTTTCAACGCTAGCAATGCGGGACGCGACAAATTCTGAAATCGTGCGGGGACATCGGCCGTGGCTTCACTCCCCTGCAGGGCCTTCTCGATGAAGGTCAGTTGCTGGCGTCTCAACGCCAGCACATCCTGGGTGCTCAGTATGTAGAAGGCCGACGAACCAGCTTCGCCCTGGCGACACATCAACTGACCTGGGGAGCATTTTCTCAGGACAGTGGAGCCCGGGAATTTATAGAACGAGGGGACTTTTTTGAGACCTTCCAGGAGCGACAGACTTCCCAACTCGACGGAACTGAGTTGCTCGTCCCGGGGGCCGATTTGGAAATAATCAACCGGCAAATTGGCTTCACGTTCCGCCATGAACAATCCCTTGAAGACTCGAACTGTGGGCTGAGAAAAGATGCAGCTGTGTGTCAGTCGATCCGTACATTCTCACAAATCCGCGTTTGAACGCAAGCTGCGGTATGGGGTGGCTTGGAAGACGGGGCTGAGGGCATGCTTAAAAAGGGAGGGCGAGGCTCC
>CAMAVF010000121.1 GCA_945861445.1 Planctomicrobium piriforme
TCCCATTTCCACCGGGCCCCTTGAAGGAACCAACAATAAAATCAAACTCATGCAACGACGCGCTTATGGCTATCGCGATCTTAACTTCTTGACGCTCAAGATCCTTGGCGCACACAAGTCTCAACACGCATTAGTCGGATGAACCGAAATATGTCGGCTAGCCTGCCCAGTTTTTACGGATGACAACATGATTCGTCTCATCTCGCTCATTGCCATGATGGTCTTGTTGCTCGCGTGTCTCGTAGACGCCGCACCGCCCAAGCCCGAGAAAACTGCCAAACAACCGACTGCGAAAAGCAAAGCCGCTCAGGCCAAGCCAGCCAAGGTGACGGTGACGTTTCCCCCGCAGTTACCGGACGGCAAACAATTCTTGACGGAGACCTCGCCCGAATTCCTGGAACCTCCAAAGACCTTGCGGGACGGAGTGACCATTGCCAAGACGCCTCCCACGATCGATTTTCTCTACTACCCCGGCCAGGACTATCCGGGCAAACCGTGGTCGAATTGGGGTGACAGCCTGGCCGTGGGCGGAAAGTATTATGCGTCCATCGGCGATCATCTGGCACCGGCAGGCAATGCGTTTGTCTATGAATATGATCCGGCCACCAAATCGTTTCGGCAATTGGCGAATCTGCGCGAGCTACTCCAACTGCCCGAGGGTCACTATTCGCCGGGGAAGATCCACAGCCGGCTGGACCTGGGTGATGACGGCTGGCTCTATTTTTCGACTCAACGTGGGTCCACTAAAGTCACCGCCGATGCGTTCCATTATACGGGTGACTGGATCGTACGCTGTCACCCCGGCACGGCGAAAGCGGAAGTCGTGGTCCGTGGCCCCGTTCCCAAGCACTGTATTCCGACCAGCGTCCTCGATCCGAAGCGACTGATCTACTACGGAGGCACCGCAGCGGGCACCGATGCCTCGGCGAAGGGAATTCAGTTCTTTGCGTACGACGTGCAAGCGAAGAAGGTCTTGTATTCTGGCCCGGAAGGCGCTTACCGCTACATCATCTTTGCCCCCTCGACAGGCCGCGCCTACTATCTGGCTGGCGAAGGTGAGAAGGGTCCGCTGATGCGATTTGATCCGGCCGTCAGCAATGTTCCCGTGAAGATTGACGGCGAAATCGGTTTGCGTTCGGCGACTCAGGAAACACCGCAAGGGATCGTCTATACCATCTCGTCCGGACAGGGTCAGGGCGATGCCCAACTGTGGTCGTTTGAGACCAAGACAGAAAAGGCCCAGTCACTCGGCCCGGCGTCGGTCGGCAGCCAAGCCTATGTCGCCTCCCTGGATGCCGACCCGACGGGTCGCTTTCTCTACTACGTGCCGGGTGCTCACGGCGGCAGCGAGCAGGATCACGCTGCGGTCGTCCAATACGACGTTCAGAAGCGCACTAAGAAAGTGATTGCCTTCCTGCACCCGTTCTATCAGGAACGGATTGGCTGCACGCTTAAGGGCACCTACAGCACGGCGGTCGACCCGGCGGGTGACAAGCTCTACATCACCTGGAACGCCAGTCGCTCCAGCCAAGTCTGGGATTGTTGTGCGTTGACGGTGATTCACATCCCCGAAAGCGAACGTCGATAACGACCCTATTTCGCCAACGGAACCGTCGCCAGATAGATGTTGGTCTTGGTGTTGGGACTGTCGGTCTCATGTCCGGAATAGTAACTGACCAACATGTCCGAACCATGCTCCACGGCTTCGGCATAGGCACAGTCCCCACCTGCCGGCAGCACGCAATACAGCTTCAATGTGCCATCTTTTTCGTAGGTGTAGATCGCCTGCCCGGCCTCGCGCTTCGTCGTGTCCATGGTCCTGGTAAACAGGTAGGTCACACCCTTGAATGTGTGGCAGCTATGGCCCGAGAAATGATTAATGGGTGCCGGACGCGGTTTCCATTCAGTGTAGGGGGCGTCAGATTCCAGGATCTGGGCCTGCGGGCTGCCATACTTGGAACGCAGGAAGGCGACGGCGTGATCACCTTGAAAGAGCAGCGTCGTTTCGCTCTCCCAATTTCCACCGCGAACCAACGAGACTGTGTCCCACTTCAGACCGTCGTCGGACTTGATCAAATGGACGTCGCGTCCCTTGCCGCCGGCTTTGGAATCATCCTTCTTATGTGCCGCCGACCAGTACTGGCCCGCGTGTTCGATCGGCTTCCACAGAATGTATTGCGGCTTGTAAACCGGTTCCGGTTTGCTCCAGGTCTTACCGTCATCGGTATACAGAGCAAACGTGGTCAGCTTGCTCCCTTCGAGGGCGGGGTTGTAGAGAAACAGTCGCTTCTCGGTGGCGAGGAATTGTGGATCGCGATCGTCGGGAAGGACGTTGATGCGGGCGGTCTCTTTCCAATCCTTGGTATCTTCGGAACGCAGCACAATCAGGTCTGCTTCACCGTAGCCGTGTGAGGGCGCATGGCGAAAGGCGATCCAGTAGGCCCCCTGCCATTTGCGAAAGGCGGTGAAGGCATTGTGCTTGCCATCGCCGTAAATCTTCCTGACTTCCTTCGGTTTGACCGGTCCCTCAGTCGGCAACGCCTGGGCCCACAACAGACTGGGCAGGCTGAATATGGCGACGCAGCAGTTCAGTAACATCAGCGTTCTGGACATCGCAATTCTCTCCCTGGAGTCACACTAGAAGAATTCAAGAATCTCGTTCACGCAAATAACTCATCCAAGGAACGGCCGCCCTCTACGATTTGCATCGGGCGTTTCTGCCGCTCGTCGAGGAGTACGAGGTCCGGGTCGATGCCAAGAGCCTTGTAGATCGTGGCGGCGAGGTCTTCCGGGCGCACGGGGCGGTCTACTGGCCATGCCGCGTCTTTGTCGGATCGTCCGTAGACAATGCCACCGCGAATGCCGGCACCCGCCAGGATTGCCGGGAAGCAGTAGCTCCAATGGGTCCGGCCCCACTGCGGGTTGTCGGGCTTGGGAGCGCGGCCCATTTCGCCTACAGCCACTACCAATGTTTCATCCAGCAAACCACGCTCGTCCAGGTCTTCGAGCAGTGCGGAAAACGCTTGATCGAAGCCGGGGATGAGCCACTTTTCGAGATGATGGCTGCTGTCGTGCGAGTCCCAGCCGTCCGTTCCGAATGTCGAGTCCCAGCCCACCGTGACGAAGCGAGCCCCGGCCTCGATGATTCGGCGTCCCATCAATACCGACTGCCCGAACAGGTGTCGTCCGTAGCGATCGCGCAATGCCGCCGGTTCGCGGCGAATGTCGAGAGCTGAGCGGAGCTTTTCGGACGTCACCAGATTCAATGCCTGATCGCGGATCGCATCGTAGACCTGGTAACGACGAGAACGGTCCAGAGACCGGCGTGCTCCGTCGAACTGTTCCATTAAACTGCGACGACGATCCAGGCGGTCGAGCGTCAGCTCGGAACTCGACACCAACCCCTTCACCCGATAGTCCAGTTCGTGTTCGGTACAGTCGCGCAGAAAGAGGTTCTGTCGCAGATTCTCGGGGCGGATGTCAGTTGCCAGACCGTTGTAGGCAGCACCCAGCCAACCTGCATACTGACCAGTGCGGTCGCATTTTGGGAGTTGCAGATGCCCCAACCGGTTGGGAAGATAAACGTAGTCGGAGATCGCCCGTTGCCGCGTTCCTGACTCGTGCAATGACAGGTATTCCACGACCGAACCGATCGACGGCCAGTCGGTATCCCGGGCATTGACGTCAGTGCTGTCGATGACCACGTTCCGCGTAAACTTGTGTCCGGTCTGCATGTAATGCGACGCGTTGTGATCATTGTGAGTGTGCGTCATCGAACGGATCACGCAGAACTTGTCCGATAACTGTGAACAGCGCGGCAGATGTTCGCAGAGACGCAGATCGGGCGTGCGAGAGGCGATGGGGCGAAAGGGGCCGCGTAGCCCCACCGGCGCGTCCGGCTTCAGGTCCAGAGTTTCCAATTGGCTGGGACCGCCAAACAAAAACAGAAAGATCACCGACTTGGCGCGTCCCTTCTGGAACGGCAGTTCGGACTGCTCGGCCGCCAGCACTTGCGGCAGACTCAGTCCTAATAGCCCCGCTCCCCCCGCCTGCAACGTAGCCCGCCGCGTCAGACCGCTACAAACACGCTGCAGACGACCTTGAATCGAAAGCATATTTGGATCCTAGTAAAGCCCCAGTACAGGTTCGCCGTGATCGACCAGGCGGCGGGGGCGGTTGAGGTTGTCGAAGTATTCGGTTTCGGGATCGATGCCGACTGCGTGGAAGACTGTGCTCAGCAGGTCGAACGGATGGACTGGGTTCAGCTTGGGATAGGCACCATAGCGGTCCGATTCCCCGTAGACGCGACCCGGTTGCACCCCCGCGCCGGCGACGACTGCGGTGTAGCATTCGGGCCAGTGATCTCGGCCGCCGGGGCCGACGTTGTTGGTAGTCGAGGCACCGATCTTGGGTGAGCGGCCAAATTCGCCCACGGCCACTACCAGCGTGGAATCGAGCAGTCCGCGATCATGCAGATCGGCGATCAATGCGGAAAAGGAGTGATCAAACACGGGACAGCGATGATCTCGCAACATCGGGAAGTTGTTGCGGTGAGTGTCCCAGCCACCGTCCGGTCCAGCAATCGGCTCATCATCCGACCGGCAGGGCCAGGTGACCTGGACGAACCGTGTGCCGGCTTCGACCAGTCGCCGGGCCAGCAGGCAGCTCTGTCCGAAGCGAGTCATGCCGTACCGATCGCGGAGCGTCGGGGCCTCTTGCTCAAGCCGAAAGGCCCGCACGGCGTCGTGCGACTGGACCAGCGTCAGCGCCTTCTGATAGTAGGCATCGAAACTGGCCAACTCGGTCGGCTTGGTACGCAGGGACGACGGCTTGAGGGGTGCATTCTCTCGCAGCCGCTGATCAATGAAACTTCGCAGATCGACACGCGTCTTCAGGCGATCCAATGACACGTCCCCGGGCAGCAAGAATGTTTCCAGCTTCAGCGGCACCGTGGGATCTTCATACGTCGTGAAGGGATCGTAGGCCGCACCCAGCAGCCCCGCACCTTGCCCCACGCCGACAATCACGTTTTCCTTGACGGGAAACCCGACCGCCACATAGTTGAAACGATCGGCCTCTTTCGGACTGTTGTAGGCAATGACCGATCCGACCGACGGCAGATCATCCCGAGTGGGGGGCACGGACAATCCCGTCCGAGAAAAATTGCTCGATTCATGCCCCGTCATCAGCAGATAGATGGCCGAGCCATGATTCGGCAGTCCCTTGGGTTTGCAGCCGACCGTGCGAACCAGGGTGAACTTATCGGCCTGCTGAGCCAGCTTGGGCAGGACCTCGCCGATGTAAACACCCGGGGCCTGCGTCGCGATGGGTGAGAACTCACCACGGATTTCGGCCGGAGCCTGCGGCTTTGGATCCCACAAATCAATGTGGCTGGGCGAACCCTGGAGGTAGACGAAGATGACCGATTTCGCCCTGCCGAACCCCACCGGGCGATCGCTCGATTCCTTCGCCACGGCGCGAGCCCGCAACCAGTCGGGCAACGTCAACCCCACCAGCGGCAGACTGCCCACTGTCAGCAACTCCCGCCGAGACAGCGAGTCACACAATCGACCTCGCGGACCGAGAATGTTCCACATCGTCTGCACCTGTGAGCACTTCAGGAATGAATAGTGGCGACGCCAGCGCCGCACGTTCCCGTGACCGTCTGAGCGAAATATTCAACGGATCCAAGGATGTGGATCCATCATAGCGTCGCCGTGTCGTTCACGTCGAGGACTTTCCGGACCCAGGATCAACCTACACAACCTCATCCATCCGTTGCCGGTAGCCATGTGAAACCGTACAAGCGGGCGGCACCGCGGAAGTCGAACCGTACCTTGAGGGGTTGCTCGGCTGGCCGTATCTGCTCGCCGCTGGTTCGCCAGGTAACAACATGCCGGGACGAATCTCCCGCGATTGGAACGCAGTCCTTCCGAGCATACCCGGCCAGCGGCATCCCGGCGGCGGTCTGTACCTCGATGGTCAGCGAATCACCAGGGCCACAAGCTGCGTTCACGATCAACTTCAACGGCGCGGTTCCCGGCAATCGTATTGAACGAGTCATCAAGTACGATTCCGTCGCGTTGGCTTGCGGCTCAAAGTAGGCAAACCTGCCCAGGGGAAGTCGAGCCAGTCCGGCACACACCCGAGACGTGTCGGCCCGCTTGCGATCGAACGGACCATCGCTGGGGTGATAGTAATCACTGGCTCCGTAGTACAGCCAAACCTCATCACCCACGATCACCGGCACTGTCGGTAGAATCTCACCCCGGTCCCATTCCCCCGGTCCGCCGCGCGCAATCACCTTTTCACCGGGAGCCACAAACGTGAAATGTTCGCCGTCACGACTGACAGCCAGCTCGACATCGGCCTGATCGGGGCCGTAGAGGTATTGGTAGAAGGCCAGGTAATATCCTGAATAGCGCCAGACGACCGTGTCATGAATGTGCTGCGCGGGTCCAGTCGAATCCTTCGGAGCCCCACGCTCAACGGGCTTCAAGATCGGATTGGACGCCGGCACGGTCCAGGTGCGTCCATCGGCACTGTAGGCATAAATGCCAGCTCGGCTGCGTAACGTGAGCGACGAAAACCCATACGCCTTCCAGCGCCGGGCCGGGTCGGCTGCCTGCAGATCGCGGAAGAAGCACTGGGGGACGAACGACAACGGTTTGTCCCCGACAAAACGAACCCGCGACGCCTCTTTCTGCCAGCGTATGCCATCCGCCGAAGTCCACAAATGCCCAGAAATGAAGTCGGCTTTAGGGTCGTATTGTCCACTCTCCGCAAGCTGCCGTTGCTCGCCGGAATTCGCGAAGTGCAATGCCAGGTAACGGTAAGCGGGGTCGGCTGCCAATTCGTCCTTGTAGACACAACACGTGTGGGGCAGGTCGGGCACAATGTGAGACCCATCGGGCGTCACGGCGACGCGTCGCCACTGAATCCCGTCTTCGCTTTCCGCATAGCCCGCGCGGAGCCACTCCCACCACGGGCGTGCCGCATCTGGTTGCCCCATGGCGCCGTACCACATCCGAAAGCGGTTCTGGTCGTGCAGCACAGTGCCGTGATTGAACACCCGCAGACTGTCGAATTGCCCCACCTGCGGTTCGAACACCGGCGTGCGAGGCTCCTTCCGCGCTGGAGTCACTCGCTGCCGCAATCCGACAAGGGTTTCAAATTCCGCAGGATCGAGACACAGAAACCGCAGCGAGGTCAGATCGACCGGCTTCGCCTGGGCCCACAGCGCCTGCGGGCCGCCAACCTCACCCAACACGCTGGCACCGGCAACCCCAGCGACGCCGATCCGCGACAAAAAATCCCTGCGGCTCCAGATTGCTGGTGACGGCTCGTAAGACATGAATGGAATCTCGCAAAGGAAATGCAGCCTGATCCCAGTTCTGCAGTGTACGGTGAGGACGCGCACATTTTAAGGAGGACTCATGATCGTGAGAACTTCTGCTGCCATCAAATTCCCTTGCTCTGAAGGGCGAGGTATAATCCCAACCAGATTTCACGCCACCCCCCTCGCGGGGGTGGTTCCCGCGCTTTTGCACTACAATTAGCTGGAAATTTGGGGTAGTGCAGAAGCGCGGGAACCACTCGGACAAGCCCAGTGGCGGAAAGTCACAGCACTTCATTCCGCTAAAACATTATCACCCGGCAAGAGTCCACAGTCGTGTCATGTCCTTTCTAACCTTGGATGAGCTATCCCATGTTTCGAGCTGCCTGTTCTGGACTCGTGCTATTGTGTTCGTTGACTTCTCCAATCTTCGCGGCCGAAGCCGATCCGCGACGTCCGGCGAGCATGGAAGTTGAGAATGTCCCTGTTGTTCCAACCCAACTCGCGGAACGGCTGCAAAAGTATCAGGCCATCCGACACGCTCGCTTTCGTGGCTGGTCACCTGATGGGAAGGGGATGCTGATCCAGACCCAATTCGGCAATACGCCGCAGTTGCACCGTGTGACCGAACCGGGCGGGAAGCGCGAGCAGATCACCTTCCAGGATGAGCCTGTCGATGGTCGATTTATCCCGAAACGCAACGACGCATTTCTGTTTTCGATGTCCGCTGGCGGCAATGAGAACGACCAGCTTTATCTGCAAAACTCGGCCGGTGGTAAGACCAAGCGACTGACAGATGGGAAGTCTCGCGAATTGCTGGGCCCGGTGAGTGCCGACGGCCAGTTCGTGGTCATTAGCAGCAATCGCCGCAATGGTCGCGACATGGATCTGCTGCTGGGCGACTTCTCGCAGACCGGCGTGTGGACCGAATTGTTGCAGGTCGAAAAAGAGACCTGGGAGCCGTTGGCTTTCTCTCCCGATACCAAGTCGTTGCTCGTGATGCGCGTGGTGTCGATCAACGAACGCTATCCAGCACTCTTGGAGATCGCCACTCGCAAGTTGACGCCGATTCCGCCGCCAGCCGGGACATCAGGCAAGGTCGCCATTGAATCGGGAGCGTTTGCTCCGGATGGCCGGTCAGTCTATTTGACTTCGGACGCCAACAGCGAATTCCTGCAACTGGCGCGCGTCAACTTGTCCGACTTCTCTTATGAATGGTTGACGAAAGACATTCCCTGGGACATCAATCACGTGGAGGTCGATCCGGTGACCGGTGACGTCGCCTTGACGGCCAATGCCGATGGAGCCAGCACCCTGTACCTGCTGCACCAGAATCAGTTGAAACAACTGGATGTGCCACTGGGTGTGATTGACTCGCTCGAATTCTCTCCCGGGCATCAACTGGGCTTCACGTTGTCGCAACCCAATGGTCCGACGGACGTGTTTTCATTGAACCTGGCCGACGGCAAGTTGACCCGTTGGACGACCAGCGAAACCGACGGGCTGGATCCCAAGTCGTTCATTTCGCCGACGCTCGTGCAGTTTCCCAGCTTCGATCAGCGAAAGATTCCGGCCTATGTCTTTAAACCGCGGAGTGCATCGGCCCAGAAGCGCGCTCCCGTATTGATCAACATTCATGGCGGACCCGAGGGGCAATATCGGCCCCTTTTTGCCGGCACGGATCAGTTCTATCTGCATGATCTGGGGATTGCGGTCATCTGCCCGAACGTCCGTGGCTCGGCCGGATATGGCAAGACCTACTTGCAGCTTGATAACGGCGACAAACGGGAAGACAGCGTCAAGGATATCGGCGCGTTGCTGGACTGGATCAAACTGCAGCCTGATCTGGATGCGGACCGCGTCGCGGTGGTCGGTGCATCCTACGGCGGCTACATGGTCCTGGGGTCGCTGGTCATGCATGGTGAACGGCTGCGGGCTGGGATCGATATTGTCGGGATCGCGAACTTTATTACGTTCCTCGAAAACACCAGCGAATACCGGCGTGATCTGCGGCGCGTCGAATATGGCGATGAGCGGGACGCTCACATGCGAGCCGTGTTCGAGAAAATCAGTCCGGCCAAAAATGCGAACAAGATTCGATCCGCGTTGCTGGTCGCACACGGCAAGAACGATCCGCGCGTTCCGTTTTCCGAAGCCCGGCAGATCGCTCCGCTAGTTCGCAAGAACGGCCAGAACGTGTGGACGGTGTACGCGGACAACGAAGGCCACGGGTTTCGCAAGAAGGACAACCGCGACTACTTCGCCGCGGTCGCGACCTTGTTTCTGCAGCAGAATCTGCAGGCCACGGCGCAGGCCGAGCCCGCTCCGATTACTTATCCCGAGCACCTGGACCTGACGTATTACCTCGATCGAGACGGCAAGAAGCATCCCATCAAGACACCTGCCGATTGGGAGATTCGCCGCAAGCACATCGTCGCCAATCTGGAATTGGTGACTGGACCGCTGCCCGGTGAAAAGTTTCGCGTTCCGCTGGATGTCAAAGTGGTTGAGGAAAAGAAAATTGGCAAGCTGACGCGCAAGAAGATTACCTATCAGTCTGATCCAGACGATCGCGTCTCGGCCTGGCTGCTGATTCCAGAGCACAATGCCGGCGAGAAATTGCCGACGATGCTGTGTCTGCAGCAGACCACCAACAATGGCAAGGACGAGCCAGTGGGTCTCGGGGGCAGTCCCAATTTGCATTATTCGCTGCATTTGGCCCAGCGCGGCTATATCACCTTTTCTCCCGACTACCCGTCATTCGGCGAGCACAAGTACGACTTCGCTCCCAGCCACGGGTATGTCAGCGGCACGATGAAAGCCATCTGGGACAACGTCCGCGCGGTCGATTATTTGAACACGCTGCCCGAGGTCGATGCGAACCGGATCGGCGTGATCGGCCACTCACTGGGCGGGCACAACGCCCTGTTGACGTCGGCGTTCGAACCGCGTCTGAAGGTCATCGTCACGAGTTGCGGCTATTGCCGTTTTCATAAGGACGACGTCCCGAGCTGGACGGGTCCGCGCTACATGCCCCGCATCGCGAGCGTCTATGGGAACTCGGCGGATAAGGTTCCGTTCGACTTCACCGAGCTACTGGGCTGTCTCGCCCCGCGCGCGGTGTTCACTAGCGCTGCGGTCGGGGATGGCGACTTCGACGTGCAGGGCGTCAAGGAAACGAACGACTACGCTCGACCCGTCTACAAGATTTTCGGCAAGGAAGCCAATCTGAAGGCGTATTACCCCGCAGGACCGCATGATTTCCCGGCCGATGCGCGCGAATTGGCGTACAAGTTTATCGATCAGCACTTGAAGCCGTAGCAGCCTGTTGAATCAGCCGGAACGCGCTAGCCCGGATTATTCATAGTCTCCTCAATAAGCAAGCGGCGCGCAGCTCAGGTAACCCAAGTCCATTAGCGGTTCATTCTCGTTTTGACAGGCTGTCCCTCCGTCTGCTCCTGAACCTCTTCTCGGTGTGATCTGCGACATCTGTGGACATCTCCCACCGGTCCTGAGGTTAATCGTTAAATCGCGACTTTTTCGCGTGATCCGACCACCCGTTTGGGTTGTCGTTCGGGTTGTAGCGATGGTCGGAGTTCTGCCGGGACTTTAACTAAAAAAATAGGCCGTCAGGACCGGTTTTACGCTCCAATCCGGTTATGGCCCTATGGGAGAATCCGGCAATGGGGCAACGTTTGATGTCCTGTTTGACAAACGTGTCGTATGTTTTCAACACGGAAGATTGTTTTCGACGCGGCCAGGTCTGACGGTTGCGCAATGTCGCTCCGCACACTCCATCCTTGTTTGCTGATTGTGCGGCAAAAGATCTCCCTTGTGTCTCACTTTGTAGGTGGAACTGTCCTGTGATGTACCCTGATGTTGCTGGTTGGGTTCTGATTGTCTGTGCGAGCGCATTTACGCTGGCCGCCGCCGCGATTGACTATCGGGTCCAAAGAATTCCGAATTACCTGACACTGCCCGCGTTCTTTCTCGGGTGGGTCTATCAAGGCGTGTTTTATGGATTCTCCGGGCTGCTGGATGGTCTGGGGGGATTTGTGATTGGCTTCGGGATGTACTTCATCCTGTGGTTGATCGGCAGTGGTGGAGGTGGCGATGCGAAGCTGGCCGGGGCCGTGTCGGTCTGGTTGGGATTTAACCGCACGATCGGCATGATCATTGCCAGTACCGTGTTCGTCATCCTGGGAACGGGATTCGTCATGCTGTGGAGCATGGCGACCAAGGGAGTCTATCGCACCAAGAACAAAATGTTGCCGGGCAGCGATGTCTCGGAGAAAAAGAATTCTCTGCGGATGCTGAAGATCAATAAGAATCGTCTGGGAATGAGTTTCGGCTTGTCGGTGGCCTTGGGCACGGTGCTGGTGACCGCTTACGACGTGCCGCGTCAGACCTATCGGCAGCATCTGGCGAAACAGCGTGCGGCGCAGCCGGAGCAGTTGCCGAAAAAGCCGGCGGCGCGAGATGTGGACGTTCCTAAAGATGCCGTGAACTTGAATGCTGTGCCGAAGGCCAACGCAACGAATTCCTGACCACCCCTGCCCCGGATCAGTGCCGGGATCGGTGGTTGAACTGCAGACGTGTGATGAGTGGTGTTGTCGTATGTTGAAGATTCGAAATACCTCGATCAGTAAGTCAGCTCCGGATCTGTCCAGATCCGGGCGTCGCCGTCGCGGCGGCTTGCTGACAATGGAGATGATTTTAGTCCTGCCGATTCTGTTTACGGTCCTGATGGCAGTCTTCGAATTCAGCATTTTGTTTTTTGCTCGGTCGTCAGTCGTGCAAGCCTGTCGGGCAGCGGCCCGGAGGGCCTCACTGGGGGTCACGGATCAGTCTGAAATCGAAGAGGTGGTACGCCGCGTATTGAGTCCGAATCTGCAATACAACCACACGGTTTATTACATCCCGGCCGAACGTGCCGGAGAGATTACCACAGTGGGTTTAACCGTTCCCATGTCGACGGCCGCTCCGGACCTGTTATGGCCGGTCGGGTTCAGTCTCAAGGGACGGTTTCTAATTGAAGAAACAAGTGTCGTCAGAGAGTAGTAGGAAGTTGTCAGTTCTTAGTTATCGGTTGTCAGTTTCGGACCAGATGGTTCTCCAAGACTGACAACTGAGAACCAACAACTGACAACTAAACTGATAGGGGAAATGCATCGTGAAACGTCTGACACCTGCCGCGCTCACATTTGGAGTGATGGCGATCATGGGCCTGCTGGTGGCCGCTTATGTGGTTCGCTCCCTGATGGCGCGTGAGCAGCCGGCTGCGGCACCCGCGACACGCAATATGCCGACCCCCGTGGCCGATATCGCTGTCGGGACTGAAATCACCGAGAAACATCTCGGTACGGCGCCAACTCTGGTCAGCACGTTGACCCCGGACATGCTCGCCAACAACAAGATCATCATCGGTCGCGTGGCTCGCGAACCGTTGAAGAAGGCTGTGCCGATCCGGGCCAATCAGTTGTACGCCCCCGGTGAGCGTCCGCCGCTCAAATTGGCCAAGGGAATGAAAGCCATCACGCTCCTGCTGGGTGCCAATACTGCCATTGTCGACGGCTTGATCAAGCCGGGCGATTACTGCGACATTCAGTTTACCGTGAATACCTCGTGGGCGCGTCTGGATGATCGCATTCCGTTCGGATATCAGTTGACTCTGTTCAAGGGTATCAAGGTTCTGGCGATCAACCGCAACATGACTCAGCAAGCTCCGGAAACATCCGGCAACACGGTCACGTTGGAAGTGCGGCCGGGTCAAGCCAATGCACTGCTGCTGGCCATGGGCAACGGTGTATTGAACTTGACATACACCCCGGTACCGAGCCAGGGTGGAGTCATCGTTTCGGATGAAGATGGGGATCGGCTGACGCTGGAAAAGCTGCTGCAGTTGCCACCCAAGGTTCCTGCACCCCAGCCGCCGCGTCCGCCGGAACCTTATATGGTCGACATCTACCGTCATCTGCGTCGCGGGACCATCGGATTCCTGCCGAACGGCCGGGTGGTGGATAGCTGGGACTTCTTGAACGGGTTTGGCGGCTACGGTGCTCAAATTGGCACGCCGGGCGGCATTGGATATCCGGCCCTGCCCTTAAACACTCCCAATACGACTCCTGGCACGCCTGTCGCTCCGCCCACTCCAGTGGCTCCACCCAGTCAGACCTCACCAGTGACGCCAGCTCCAGTGCCGGCGGCACCCGGCCCGTCTGTCAACAATGCCCCGGGATTGCCCTTGGCACCCTTGGGACCGACTGCGGCTCGCGGATTCATTGCAGATCAAGGGATTCGATAAGCTTGTCGGTCCTCAGTTTCTGATTCGATCGAACTCCACAACTGACAATTGATCACAAACAACTGACAACTAAAACGACTCAATATCACATTTTGAACCACAGCCGCGGCCACTTCGCTGCGACTGTGGTTCGATGAATTGCAGGGCCCGGCCTGTTGCGTGAGACCCCCCGACTGTGAAGCTTCGACGAGATCACCTGCGAAAAGACCCGAACCGGCGGGGCTGGCTGGCGCCGATTGTCGCCCTGGCCCTGGTCGTCGTCATGAGCGCGGTCGCCCTGGTGATTGATCGCTTGTGGCTCGATATGGCCACGGAAGAAGCACAAGGGGTGGCGGAATCCGCAGCCGTGGCGGCAGCTCGTGAACTGGCCAGCGACGATGCACTCCGCCTGCCCGAACCGGCGCCCGATGGCCGCATTGCTGCTGCCAAGCTGGCTGCCGAAAACGTCGCTTCCATGAATCATGTGGCTGGCCAGGTTTATGTGCTGGATCCTGATTCAGGCGACATGACGTTCGGGGTCAAGGTGGCAGTGGAAGACACGGGCGAGGTCAAGTTCATCGAGACAGTTCACGAACCGCGATCGGTCCGCATGGTGGCCCAGCGGCTGCATGCCCGCGGGAACCCGGTCGCCTTGTTTGTACGCGGTCTGACCCATGTGGCCGCAGGTGAAGTCCGGTCTCAAGCCGAGGCTTCCATCGACAATCATGTGGTCGGATTCCAGTCGGTCGGCGGAGCTCGCGTGCCGATGCTGCCGCTGGCGATTCTGGCGAAGGACCCTCTGGGGCAGCGTCAGGATACATGGCAGATCCAGATCGAAAATCGACTCGGGGAAGACAAGTACCGCTTCGATCCCTCCAACGGAAAAGTCGTGGCCGGCAGCGATGGGATCCCCGAGATCGTGTTGAATCCCGCCCCTCCGGGCGCTGATCCGGTAACCGCCAACATGGCTTTCTTCGATATTCATGGGCAGGCGGGACGGTTCCCGCTGGAAGAACAAATTCGCCTGGGCTGGAGTCCCCAGGACTTGGAACGCCGTGACGGACGCTTCCTGATGGTCCGCGGTCCCGAGCTGTTTCCGGCCCGGGTGACACTCACCAAGCCAACGGCTGATGCCCTGAAATCGATTGTCGGCGAGTGCCGCGCAGTTCTGTTGTACGAGAATTTTCAACAAGGCAATGCGAACGCTTATGGAACCATTCAATCGTCTGGTTTGGTTGCCGGACGAGTGATGGCCGTTCAAGAGTCGGATGGAATGAATTACCGGCTGGTCTTTCAGCCGGGTGTGCTGGCGACGCATAGTGCCGTCCTGCCGTCCGATTTGGGGATGGCAGGCGTGACGGCACACGCCAGCAAATATGTTTATCAACTGAAATTGACCCAGTGAGGGTGCGATGATTATGGCAGCAACCGAGACCGTGGCTCCGCCCACGGGTGACAAGAATCGTCAGGCGTTTCAGGAACTGAAGACGCGCCTGCACCGGCAGATGGTGGATGCCATCGACCTGTCCAAAGCCGGGCAATTGTCGGATGAGACCCTGCGTACACAGTTGCGGGCTCTGGCGGCGCACTTGTGTTCGCGGCAGTCTGTCGTGCTGGAAGGTCATGACCGGGACGTCATGGTCAACGAGCTAATGGACGAAATCTACGGCTACGGCCCGTTGGAAGTGCTGATGCACGATCCCAACATTAGTGACGTGTTGGTGAACGGTGCGAACAGTGTCTATATCGAACGTGACGGCCGCCTGCTGCAAACGGATGTGAAGTTTGCCAACGACGAACACTTGCTCCGCGTCATTCAACGTCTGGTCGGCAAGGCCGGTCGGCGTATCGACGAAGTGTCGCCGATGGTCGATGCCAAGCTGCCGGACGGCTCGCGTTTGAATGCGGTCATCCCGCCGCTGGCGTTGCGTGGACCGACGCTGTCCATTCGCCGATTCAAGACCAAGGAATTCAAGTTCGAAGACATGGTTCGCCTGGGCAGCCTGGCGCCGGAAATGGCCGACTTCCTGATGATGGCCGTGAAGGCCCGTCTGAATATCGTAGTTTCTGGCGGTACAGGCGGTGGTAAAACGACATTACTGAATAATCTCAGCCGGTTCATCCCCGCGACCGAACGCATCATCACGATCGAGCAGACGGCTGAATTGCAGTTGCAACAGAACGACGTCGTGTCGTTGGAAATGCGACCGCCGAACATCGAAGGCAAGGGTGAAATCTCGCAACGTGATCTGTTGAAGAACAGCCTGCGAATGCGGCCCGACCGAATCATCGTCGGTGAAGCTCGCGGCGGCGAAGTTTTGGACATGCTGCAAGCCATGAATACCGGCCACGATGGTTCCATGAGTACCATCCACGCGAACGATACGCGTGACGCCCTGGATCGCCTGGAATTAATGATCGCCCTGTCAGGCACGGAACTCCCCGTGATGCTGGCTCGCCAGTACATCGCGTCGGCCATTCACATCCTGGTCCACGTCTCACGCCTGGCGTCCGGCGAACGTAAGGTCATGCGTATCACCGAGCTCGTGGATTGCCAGCAGGGGACGTATCACCTGGAAGACGTGTTTGTGTATCGCCTGGGGGGAACCGATTCGAAGGGCATGCTCAGCGGCACGTTCTATTCGACCGGCTATGAACCTGAAGTTTTGAAGCGTTTGTCAGCCTATGGATATCACCTGCCGACCGAGTTGTTTACCGCCCGAGAATTGTCAACCGGTGGCAACTACGTCAGCCGGTATCAATAAGAGATTGCGGTTGACGGGAGGGCGAGGCTCCCGCCGAGCCGCTCAGTCTGGCGATGGTCGAACGACCAAGCGGTTCGGCGGGAGCCTCACCCTCCCATCAGCCGCAGGACCCTGCAAGTAACCGGTCACTTGGCGACGAAGAATCGCCTGACCAAATTGTTTGTTGTCGCGGTTAAGTGCCAAGATTCGCGAGAAAAGTGATTGCCATGACGACCGAAATGCCTCTCGTCGAACACGAAGTCTCGTTTGCGGGGATCTTGCGCGAACAGGATAAGTTCTCGTCGCCCCAGGACGCCGGGTTGACGGGTGACTTGAATTCCGCCTTCGATAAGCTGGTCCTGAAGTCGGGCGTGGAGATGTCGGCGACGCTGTTGACCGCCCTGTGTTTTTCCAGCGCCCTGGTGATGTCGGGCTCGGTGTTCGTAATGACCGACAACCTGTTGCTGGCGGCAGTCGCGGCGGGGCTGGGGGGTGCGTTACCCATCATATTCACGGCGATCATTCGCAGCCGACGTCAGAAGTTGATCATGGAACAGATGCCGTCGATGGTCGACGAACTGTCGCGTGCCGCGAAGACGGGCCGCAGCCTGGAACAATGCCTGGAGATGGTGGCGCATGATACGCCCAGCCCGCTGGGTGACGAGTTGCGCATCTGCACTCGCAAGCAGGCAATGGGCGTCGGACTGGCTACCGCGTTGGCCGATTTGCCGCCGCGGACGGGCATTGTGAGCATGAACGTGTTCACGATGGCCTTGACCGTGCATCAACAAACCGGTGGTGATCTGGTGACGGTTATGGACCGGCTGTCACGCACGATTCGCGATCGTATTTCGTTCCTGGGCCGCTTGCGTTCGGCGACGGCCGCCAGCCGTGCGGCCTCGTTGTTGATGATCGGTTTGCCTCCGGCGGTCGTCATGTTCTTTGCCTGGCGCGATCCGAACTATTTCCGGGACCTGTTTGATTCCCCGTGGGGTCGCACGTTGACCCTGACCGCCATCGGTCTGCAGATTATTGGTGCCGCGATTGTGTTGAGAATTTTGAAGACAACATCGAGGTCTTAAGTTGATCGGGGGTCGGGCCCGCGACCGCAGTGGTTCGCCTTGCCCCTCACCCCCAGCCCCTCTCCCCGGAGTACCAGGGCGAGG